>CAYPQM010000192.1:0-11102 GCA_964412845.1 uncultured Streptosporangiaceae bacterium | reverse complement strand
CGCCCACCAGCACGATCCCGTGGATCGAGTTGGCGCCCGACATCAGCGGCGTGTGCAGGGTGGCGGGCACCTTGCTGATCACCTCGAAGCCGACCAGCAGGCTGAGCACGAAAATCGTAATGTCGGTGAGCAGTTCCGGCGTCACTGGGCACTACCTCCAGCGGAGTTGCCAGCAGGGTTGTCAGTGCGTTGGCCCGCGGCGAGCAGGGCCGCGGTAGCGGGATGGATCACTTCTCCGCCGTGGGTGATGACAACTCCGGCCTGGATGTCGTCGGAGGGATCGATGGCGAGCGCGCCGTCGGCCACCATGTGCAGCAGCAGCGAGCTGACATTACGGGCGAAGGCAGCTGATGCCGCGCCGGGCACGGTGGCCGGCAGGTTACCCGCGCCGATCAGGGTCACCCCGTTCTCGGTCACCACGGTCTGGTCGGCCACCGAGCCCGCCGCGTTGCCGCCGAGCGGGCCCGCCGCCATATCCACCACGACCGATCCGGCCGACATGGCCTTGATGGCACCGTCCGTGATCAGCAGGGGCGGCTTGCGCCCCGGCACCTGGGCGGTGGTGATGATCACATCATGCCGGGCGATGTGGCCGGTCAGCTCGGCCTGCTGGGCCAGGCGTTCCTCGTCGCTCAGCGCGCGGGCGTAACCACCATCGCCGGCTGCCGGCCCCACCGACGTGAGCTCGATGAAGGTGGCCCCCAGCGACTCCACCTCACCCTTGGTCTGCGGCCGCACATCGTAGGCGGAGACCACCGCGCCGAGCCTGCGCGCGGTGCCGATGGCCTGCAGGCCGGCCACGCCAGTGCCCAGGATGAGCACCTTCGCGGGCCGTGCGGTGCCCGCCGCGGTGATGAGCAGCGGGAAGAACCGGCCGAACGCCGCTGCGCCGACCAGCACCGCCTTGTAGCCGGCCACGTTGGCCTGGGAGGTCAGGGCATCCATCGCCTGGGCCCTGGGCAGCGTGCGGGGCAGGCCGTCCAGGCTGATCGCGGTTACCCCGGCGGCGGCGAGCGCGGCGGCCAGCCCGGGATCGGCCAGCGGGTTGAGCATTCCCAGGATCGCCTGACCCGGCCGGAGCCTGCCGGTGAGCTGGTCATCCGGCCTGCCGACCATGACGATGAGGTCCGCGGTGGACAGCAGCTCCTCGCGGCTCACCACGGCCGCGCCAGCGTCCGCGTAGGCTCCGTCGGCGAACCACGCACCGTCGCCGGCCCCTGATTCGATGAGTACTTCCAGCCCGGCGTCACGCAGCCGCGCGATCATCTCGGGGACGAGGGCCACCCGGCGTTCGCCGGGGGTCCGCTCCTTAACGACGGCTACTTTCATGGACGCGACCTCACGTTTCCGGGGGCGTGGCCTGTGAACGAGCGTCGCACGGACACGACGGGACGGTCAGAGGCCACCGTCCCGCCTGCGGGGGACCTTCGGGCATGATCGCACAAGATCAGTATCGCCTCTATCAGTATGTGCCCAGCACGTCAGCCGGTGCGCCGCAGGGTGGCGCTGATCTGCTCGCCGGCCGCGAGCACCGCGACGGCGTGCAGCCGGCCGGGGGAGCGGGTGAGCCGCTCGATGGGCCCGGAGACCGAAACCGCCGCGATGATCTTGCCGCCCTGGCCGCGCACCGGGGCGGACACTGACGCCACACCCAGCTCGCGCTCGGCCACGCTGGCCGCCCAGCCTCGCCGGCGCACCTGGGCGAGGGAGGTCGCGGTGAACCTCGCGCCGCGCAGCCCGCGGTGCATCCGGTCCGGCTCCTCCCAGGCGAGCAGGACCTGGGCGGCCGACCCGGCCGTCATCGGCAGCGCGGCGCCGACCGGCACCGTGTCACGCAGCCCGGTGGCCCGTTCCGCGGCGGCCACGCAGATCCTGGCGTCAGCCTGCCTGCGGTACAGTTGCGCGCTCTCCCCGGTCTGGTCCCGGAGCTGGATGAGGACCGGCTGAGCGATGGCCAGTAGCCGATCCTCCCCGGCCGCGGCGGCGAGCTCGGCGATCCGGGGGCCCAGGATGAACCGCCCCTGGGTGTCGCGCGCGAGCAGCCGGTGCCGCTCAAGCGCCACGGCGATCCGGTGCGCGGTCGGCCTGGCCAGGCCGGTGGCCTGGACCAGTTGGGCGAGCGAGGCCGGCCCCGATTCGAGTGCGTTCAGCACGGAAGCCGTCTTGTCCAGTACCCCGACTCCGCTAGAGTTGTCCATGGTTCGATACTGCCGTCTCGGACTGTGAGATGCAACAGGACGAGACGCAAGCGGTGACGAGGGCCCGCCGCGATGCCGCCCGGTGTCGCAACGGAGCACGGGCCCGCCGAAAGGGGTAACTCGATGGGACGTACGCTCGCGCAGAAGATCTGGGACTCGCGTGTCGTGCGCAGTGCCGACGGCGAGCCCGATCTGCTCTACATCGACCTGCACCTGGTGCACGAGGTGACCAGCCCGCAGGCGTTCGACGGGCTGAGGCTGGCGGGCCGTGGCGTGCGCAGGCCCGACCTGACCATCGCGACCGAGGACCACAACGTGCCGACGTCTGGCGTCACCGGCCCGGGCCTGCCGCTGGTCGGCCCCGGCAGCCCGGTGACCGACCCGGTGTCCCGCGTTCAGGTTGAGGCGCTGCGCAAGAATTGCGCCGAATTCGGCATCCGGCTCTTCCCGATGGGGGACGCCGGGCAGGGCATCGTGCACGTCATCAGCCCGCAACTGGGCCTGACCCAGCCGGGCATGACGATCGTCTGCGGCGACTCACACACCAGCACGCACGGCGCCTTCGGCGCGCTGGCCTTCGGGATCGGCACCAGCGAGGTGGAGCACGTCCTGGCGACCCAGACCCTGCCGCAGGCCAAGCCCGCGCAGATGGCGGTGAACGTGACCGGCGCGCTGCCCTTCGGGGTGACCGCGAAGGACCTGATCCTGGCGGTCATCGCGCAGATCGGCACCGGCGGCGGAGTCGGGCACGTGATCGAGTACCGCGGCGAGGCGATCCGGGGTCTGTCCATGGATGGCCGGATGACCGTGTGCAACATGTCGATCGAGGCGGGTGCGCGAGCCGGCCTGATCGCGCCGGACGACACCACGTTCAGCTACCTGGAGGGCCGCCCGCACGCCCCCCGCGGCGGTGAGTGGCAGGCGGCGCTCGACTACTGGCGATCGCTGCCCACCGATCCCGGCGCCGTGTTCGACCGCGAGGTCACCGTGGACGCGGCTGCTCTCACCCCGTTCGTGACCTGGGGCACCAACCCGGCCCAGGCCGCGCCGCTGGCCTCGGTCGTGCCGGACCCGGAGTCCATGGCTGACCCCGGCGCCCGCGCGTCGGCGGAGCGCGCCCTGCGCTACATGGACCTGCGGCCCGGAACGCCGCTGACCGATATCCGGGTGGATACCGTGTTCGTCGGATCGTGCACGAACGGCCGTCTGGAAGACCTGCGCGCCGCCGCCGACGTGCTCCGCGGCCGGAAGGTCGCCGATGGTGTCCGGATGCTGGTCGTGCCGGGCTCGATGGAGGTCAAGGCGGCGGCCGAGCGCGACGGCCTCGACGGCGTGTTCACCACGGCCGGGGCGCAGTGGCGGTCGGCGGGCTGTTCCATGTGCCTGGGCATGAACCCGGACACCATGGGCCCTGGTGAGCGCAGCGCGTCCACGTCCAACCGCAACTTCGAGGGCCGCCAGGGCAAGGGCGCGCGCACGCATCTGGTGTCGCCCCAGGTCGCGGCGGCCACGGCGATCACCGGCCGCCTCACCGCCCCGGCCGACCTGTGACCTTGAGAGGAATGCAGCCCCATGGAGCCCTTCGTCACCCATAGCGGCCGTGCCGTGTCGCTGCGGCGTAGCAATGTGGACACTGACCAGATCATTCCCGCGGAGTACCTGAAGCGGGTCAGCCGCGCCGGTTTTGCCGATGGGCTGTTCGCCGCCTGGCGGGCCGATCCGCAGTTCGTGCTGAATCAGCCCGCGGCGGACGGCGCGACGGTGCTGATCGCCGGGCCGGATTTCGGCATCGGGTCATCACGCGAGCACGCGGTGTGGGCGCTCACCGACTACGGCTTCCGGGCCGTCATATCAGCGCGTTTCGGCGACATCTTCCGTAATAACGCAACAAAGGGAGGGCTGCTTCCGGTGCGCCTGCCCGCGGATGCGGTCAGCGCGTTGCAGGACGCCGCCGACGCGGACCCGGACTGTGTCGTCACCGTGGACCTGGCCGCCCGCGAGGTGCGGGCCGGGCGGCCCGACGGGGCGTCCCCGGCGCTCGTCTTTGGGTTCGAGATCGACGATTACACCAGGTGGCGGCTGATGGAGGGACTCGACGACATCTCGCTGACCTTGCAGCACGCTGACGAGATCACCAGCTTCGAGCGCGGCCGGGCGCAGTGGCTGCCGACTGCGGTCCAGGTCGGCTGAAATCCTTCCGCGGGGCGGATTTCGGGGCCTTCGCGGCCCGACACGCCGGGATTTTAAGCGGTGGTGGTTGTTTCCGGGCGCTGCATCGCCTAATTTCGGGCAGGTCAGAGGTCGCGGTTCCGGGTGCCCTGTCCGCGCGACCTCCCGTGGGGGAACCGCAGGAGTGATGTGATGAACAAGCGTGACCTGATCGATGCGATCTCTGGACGGTTGGGGGACAAGAAGACCGCGACCGAGGCCGTGAACGCAGTGCTGGACACCATCCAGCTGACGGTGGCCAAGGGAGACAAGGTCGCGATCACCGGGTTCGGTGTCTTCGAGAAGGCCGTCCGCCCGGCTCGCACAGCACGCAACCCGTCGACCGGTGCCACCATCAAGGTGCCGCGGACATCCGTGCCCAAGTTCCGGGCCGGCGCGGACTTCAAGGCGGTCGTCAACGGCGACAAGAAGCTCGCCGCGAAGAAGAAGTAGCGCGAGCACACCGCAGGACTGATGACTGAGGGGGCCCGCCCAGGCGGGCCCCCTCAGTCATCCTGGAAGGGAAACGTAGCCAGCGTGATCGCGCTGATGGCGCCCTGTTCGCCGCGCGCGATCCGGACCCGCTGGCCGGGGCGCAGCAGCCGCAGGCCAGACCGGCGCAGAGCGTGGGCGCCGAACTCCAGCACGGTCCCGTCGTCGAGGAACACGCTCCCGGTGTGCGCCGCCTCGTCGTACCCGCGTACCGTCGCCTGCATCGTGACCAGAGCCTTTCCGGGCCGCCTCTTTCCGGGCCGCCTCTCCGGGCAGCCCAGCGCCCGGCCAGCTCAGCGCAGCCCCGGCCGCTTGCGCAGCGCGGTGCTGATCAGCCGGTCGATGAGCTGGCCCACCGGCAGCCCGCTGGCCGCCCACATCTTCGGGAAATACGAGGCGGCGGTCATGCCCGGGATCGTGTTGATCTCGTTGAGCAGGATCTCGCCAGCCGGCGTGTAGAAGAAGTCGACCCGGGCCAGGCCCTCGCAGGACACCGCGTCGAAAGCCGCGGCCGCGAGGCGGCGGATCTCCTCGATGTGCTCGGCGGGAATGGGGGCCGGGATCGCCATCCCGCTCGCCGCGTCCAGGTATTTCGCCTCGAAGTCCCAGAACTCCTCGCCCCCGTCGACCAGCAGCTGCCCCGGCAGGCTGGTGTCAGGCGGACCGCCGTCCAGCCCTTCCAGCACGGAGCACTCGATCTCCCGGCCGTCGATGGCTTTCTCGACCAGCACCTTCGGGTCGTAGCGCCGCGCGGTCTCGATAGCCTCGTGCAGGCCGGCCAGGTCGGTCGCCTTGGACGTGCCGATGCTGGAGCCGCCCCGGGCCGGCTTGACGAACACCGGCCAGCCCAGCTCGGCGATCGCATCGAGGACCGGTTTGCGTGCCTCGGCCGCGGACGGTGACGCGCCGCCGCCCGGGGCAGGCTGCCAGTCCCGGTCGCGGACCACCACGAAGGGGCCCACCGGCAGCCCGCGTGCCTTGAAGATCAGCTTCATGTACTCCTTGTCCATGCTGACCGCGCTGGCCAGCACACCCGCCCCGACGTAGCGGATGCCGGCCAGTTCGAGCAGGCCCTGGATAGTGCCGTCCTCGCCGAACGGGCCATGCAGGATGGGCAGCACGACATCCACCTCGCTGAGCTCGCGGGGGATGGCCCCAGGCTCGCTGGCGGAGAGGGCGCGGCCGTCCGGCGCAGCACCGGCCGCGGCCGTCGCCCACGGTGCCACCTGGGTTCCCGGCTCGGCCACCGATGACACGGACGGCATCTCGCCGCCGGCGATGGCCAGCCGGTCCGGCTCATCCGCGGTCAGCACCCAGCGGCCGTCCGGCAGGATGCCTACCGGGATGACGTCATAGCGGTCACGGTCGATCGCGGCGAGCATCGCCCCGCCGCCCGCGCAGGAGATCGCGTGCTCCGGGCTCTGCCCGCCGAAAACCACCGCCACCCTGATCTTGCGTTGCTGTTCCATGCTTCCTCTTCCTGTCCGGGCACCGTTTCCTAGCCAGGCACCGCCCCTGGCCAGGCGCCGCCCCCTAGCCAGGCACCCTGCCCAGGGAGTCCAGGGCCAGGTGAGCGTCGGCGATGAGATCCTCGCCGTCTTCCAGGCCGATGGAGAACCTGACCGCCCCCGGATCGATGCCGGCCGCGGCGAGTGCCGCCGCGTCGAACTCCCGGTAGGCGGTAGATGCCAGGTGGCTGGCTTTGGTGTGCGTACCGCCGGCCGGGTCAGCTACCCGGGCGATGCGCAGCCGGTCCGCGAACGCGTGCCCCGCCGCACGGCCGCCGCGCGGTGTCACCGTGACCATGGCGCCGCACCGGGTGCCCTCGGGACCTGCGTCGAACAGCCGCCTGGCCAGCTCGTAGCCGCGATCGTAGGCCAGGCCCGGGTAGGCCACCGCGCGCACCGCGGGGTGCCTGGCCAGGGCGGCCGCGAACAGCATGGCGGTCGCGCACTGGCGGCGGACCCGGACCGGGAGCGTCTCCAGGCCGCGGCGGAGCAGGAATGCCTGGTCGGCCGCGAGCGAGCCGCTGGTGTCGATGCGCACGCCGCGGATCATGTCGATCAGGTCGGGCCGGCCCGCCACCACGCCGCCGTCGGTGTCGCAGTGGCCGCCGATGTAGCTGATGGCCGAGTGCAGCACCAGGTCCGCGCCGTGTTCGAGCGGGCGGCAGAGCACCGGCGGCGCGAGCGTCGAGTCCACGACGAGCAGTGCGCCCGCGGCATGCGCCAGCCCAGCGAGCGCGGGCAGGTCGGCCACCGCCGCGGTCGCGTTGCCCAGCGTTTCCGCGTACACGACCCGGGTCTCGGGGCGCAGCGCCGCCTGCACCTGCCGCAGATCGGCCGTGTCCACGAAATCGGCCCGCACCCCGAACCGGGCCGCCACGTGGCGCAGGAACCCGTAGCAGCCTGGATGCACCGTGGCGGGCGCCACGACGTGCGTGCCTGCCTGTGTGAACGTCCAGAACACCGCGCTGATCGCGGCCATCCCCGAGGGGAACGCCTGGGCCATGGTCGGCTGCGGCAGGTGGCTGCCCTCCATGGCCGCCACCGCGGCGGCGAACGCGTCGGCCGCCGCGTCGTCGCCGTCGGCCGTGCCGCGCGGCGGGGGGCGGAGCAGGGTCGGCAAGTGCGCGGCGCGGGTGTTCTCACCGAGGCCCGCGCTGGTGGCCTCGCCCGCAGCCGCGGCATCCGGCCAGCCGTCAGACCCCATAGCGCTCCGGCTTGGCTGACCGCGAGGTGAGCAGCACCGCCGCCTGCCCGACCGCGATCTCGCCGTGCATCACCCCGGCTACCACCTGGGTGATTGGCATCTCCACGCCATGGGCCCGGGCCAGCGTCAGCACCGGCTCCGCTGACTTCGAGCCCTCCGCGACCTGCGTGGTGCTCGCGGCGACGTCGGCCGGGGCCTGGCCGCGGCCGAGGTTCTCGCCGAACGTCCGGTTGCGTGACTGCGGCGAACTGCACGTCGCGACCAGGTCGCCCATCCCGGCCAGCCCGGCAAAGGTGTACTGATCCGCGCCGAGCGCCACACCCAGCCGGGTGATCTCGGCCAGGCCGCGGGTGATCAGCGTGGCCCGCGTGTTGTCGCCGAGCCCCATGCCGACCGCGATGCCCACGGCGAGTGCGATGACGTTCTTGACCGCCCCGCCAAGCTCACAGCCGATCACGTCCGGGTTCGTGTACGGCCGGAAGTACGGCGTGTGGCAGGCCTGCTGCAGCCGCTTCGCCACCGTGTCGTCGGCGCACGCCACGACGGTGGCCGCGTGCTGGCGCTGTGCGATCTCCATGGCCAGGTTCGGCCCCGAGATCACCGCGATCCGTTCCGGCCCGGCGCCGGTCACCGCGGCGATCACCTCGCTCATCCGCTTGCAGCTGCCGAGTTCGATCCCTTTCATCAGGCTGACCAGCGGCACGTCGGGCGGGATCAGGTGCCGCCAGGCACTGAGGTTCTGCCGCAGCGACTGGGCCGGGACAGCCAGCACGACCAGGCCCGCGCCCGCCAGCACCTGGGCCGCCTCCGCGCTGGCGGTCAGCTCAGGAGTGAGTGCGATCCCGGGCAGGTAGCTGGGATTCTCGTGTCGCGTGGTGATCGTCTCCGCCAGCTCCGGCATGCGGGCCCAGAGCACAGCGGGTGTGCCGGCGTCGCAGAGCACCTGGGCGAACGTGGTGCCCCACATGCCGGCCCCCATGACCGCCGCTCTCACGTTGGCGTGGCCTTGCGTGGTTCATCAGCGGGTAGTTCCGTGTCGCTGCTGGGGTCCGGAGAGGCGGATTCCTGCCTCGCGGCGCGGCGGGCAGCGGCTGGATCGTAGGGGGCGGCCGGCGGCTGCTCACCGCGGATCTCGGCGAGCAGCCCGGTGATGTCGGCCATGATCGCGTCGGTGGCGCCGCGCAGTGTCTCCTTGCTGAGCGGCTTCCCGGCGTACTCGGAGAGGTCCACCGGCGGCCCCGCCAGCATGTGCACGGTCCGGCGCGGTATCAGGCGCGGCCGCTTGCTGCCGTACTTGAGGATGTCCTGCGCGCCCCAGTGGGCGACCGGGACCACCGGGACGCCGCTGGTCAGCGCGAGCCTCGCCACTCCGGTCTTGGCGACCATCGGCCACAGGTCCGGGTCGCGGGTCGCCGTCCCCTCCGGGTAGAAGATCAGGCACTCGCCCTCAGCCAGGCCCCGCTCGGCGTCCTTGAGCACCAGCGCCGCGTCGGTCTGGCCCCGCTGCACCGGCAACTGGCCGAGGATGCGCAGGTAGGAGCCGATGCCCTTGATGTCGAACACGCTGGACTTGATCAGGAACGCCGGGTAGCGGCCGGCCTCATGGGTGAACTGGGCGACCGCCGCCCAGTCCGCGTAGGACATGTGGTTGGCGGCCACGATCATGCCGCCCTGCCGTGGGAAGTGCTGATGGCCCTGGAAGTCCCGCCTCATGATCGACTTGAACAGCGGTGGCAGGTAGATGGTGGTCCCGGTCCGCCAGCCGGGCGAATAACCCCGTCCCCCTCGTTTGCTCATGGGCTCCGCCCCTCCCGCCGCATCCGGCCACTTCTCATCTTGGTCAGTCTCCCGTTCAGCCAGGTGCCGTGTCGAGGCAGGATCACAGTATGGTCGCCGATGTGCCGCAACCTCCGCTCGGCTGGTCACTGGTGATCCCCGTCAAGGTACTTGCCCGCGCCAAGTCCCGGCTCGCGGCGCTGGCCGGGCCCAGCCGGTCGGCGCTCGCGCTGGCGATGGCGGCGGACACGGTGAGCGCGGTGGCCGCCTGCCCGGTGGTGTGCGCGGTGATCGTGGTGACCGACGACGGCGAGGCGGCGGACGCGCTGGGCGCGCTCGGCGCCGTGGTGGTGACCGACGAGCCGGACGGCGGGCTCAACGCCGCGCTGACGCACGGCGCGGCGGTCGCGGCCGGCCGCTGGCCGGCCTCCGGCACCGCCGCGCTCGCCGCCGACCTGCCTGCGCTGCGTCCTGGCGAACTCGGCAGTGGCCTGCGGGCCGCGGCCGCGTGGCCCGAGGCGTTCGTCCCCGACGCCGCCGGGACCGGGACCACGCTGTACACGGCACGCCCCGGGGTCATGTTCTGGCCCAGGTTCGGCTCCGGCTCCGCCGCCCGGTACCGGGCGGCGGGCGCCGCCGAACTGCGGCTGCCGGACGCGCCCGGCCTGCGCCGCGACGTGGACACCCCGGACGACCTGCGCGGCGCTGTCGCGCTCGGCCTCGGGCCGCGGACCGCGGCGCTGGAGGCTCAGCTGCGGTAGTTAGCGGATGCGGAACTGGCCGGCGGTTCGGATCATCTCGCCGGGATGGCATGCCGAAAGCGCGGCCCGGCCGGGAATCTGCTCGCCGCTATATGTGCACGATGGGACAGGTCAGGGTCCGGGTGATGCCGGATACCGCCTGGATCTGGGCCACTACGAGCCGGCCGAGGTCATCGACGTTGGCCGCTTCGGCCCGGACGATCACGTCGTAGGGGCCGGTCACATCCTCGGCCTGGGTCACGCCGGTGATAGCCGCTATCCGGACGGCGACCTCGGCGGCTTTCCCGACTTCCGTCTGAACGAGGATGTATGCCTGCACCATGCCGTCCTCCAGGGGCCTCATTGCCTGCAGCCGGAATGGCCACGCTACCCTAAGGCCCAGTAAGCGCCATCGGGCATGCCGCCGCCGAGCCTGCAGTGTTTCGCCGGGATCGTGCCGCCGCGGTGCCTCCGGCACCTGCGGGGCAGTACAGGAGGGTCGCATTACCGTCGCGGACCTGGGCGAGTTCGGGCTCATCGCGGCGCTGACGGCCCGGATGCCGCCGGGGCCAGGCACGATCGTCGGCATCGGGGACGACGCCGCGGTGCTCGCCGCCCCGGATTCCCGCGTGGTGGCGTCGGTGGACCTGCTGGTCGAAGGGCGGCATTTCCGCCGCGACTGGTCCGGGCCGGTCGACATCGGCGGCAAGGCGGCCGCGCAGAGCCTGGCGGATATCGCGGCCATGGGTGCCGTGCCGACCGGGCTGCTTGTCGGCCTGGCCGCGCCCGGCGATCTCCCGGTCAGCTGGGCCGAAGGCCTGGCCACCGGGCTGGCCCAGGAAAGCGCGCGGGCCGGGGCCAGCGTGGCCGGAGGCGACATCTCCGAGGCGCCCACGATCATGCTGTCGGTGACCGCGCTCGGCGACCTGGCCGGGGCAGCCCCAGTCACCAGGGCCGGGGCCCGTCCCGGGGACCT
>CAYPQM010000191.1:0-11263 GCA_964412845.1 uncultured Streptosporangiaceae bacterium | reverse complement strand
GACCAGGATCTCGGTGGGAAACTTCTTCTCGGTCCCGACCAGTTCCGTCCGCACGCCGTCGAAGGGAGTGAGATCACGCCGCCGCATTGTCTCCAAGTCGACATCATGCAGCCGCCAGTTCTCGTCGCCCCCGGTGTCCTGCAGGTACAGCAGATGCCGGCCGTCGTGGGCCCAGATGAACATGCGGATCCCGCGTTCGGTGTCGTCGGTGACCACCTGCGCCCGCGCCCAGTCGACGCCGTCCGTGTCCGCCGCCCCCGCCGGGGCGACCCAGACGTTCAGCACGCCATTGTGCGGGGCGATCCAGGCGAGCCTGGTCCCGTCGGGGGAGATGCGGGGCATGACGCGCTCGGGATTCCCGAACAGGACACGGCGGGGGATAAGTTCGGCCATGGGCCATGCCTACCATGCGACCGGCGCTGCGCCGTACCGGGCCCGCGCGTACCGGGCAGGCCGCACTGCGCGACGCCGCCCGGTACGATCTGCGGCGTGCGGCGATATCCCCTGGGCCTGCGGACGTGACCGGGGGAGCGGCGCGCGGCGCCCTCGTCATCCGCGGCGGGCACGTGCTGACCATGGACCGCGAGCTAGGCGACATGCCCGGCGCGGACGTGCACGTCGACGGCGCCCGCATCGTCGCTGTTGGGCCTGACCTGCAGGTACCAGGGGCCCGCCTGCTGGATGCCCGCGGCATGATCGTGGCGCCCGGCCTCGTGGACACCCACTGGCACATGTGGAACACCCTGCTGCGCAGCATGTCGGCGACGAGCGCGCCGGGGCCGGGCTATTTCCGGGTATCCATCGATCTGGGGCGCGAGTTCGGCCCCGGCGACATATACCAGGGCACCCGGCTGGCCTGCGCAGAAGCGATCAACTCCGGCATCACCACGGTGCACGACTGGTGCCACAACGTCCGCGGGCAGGCGCACGCCGAGGCTGGGCTGCGGGCGCTCGCCGAGTCGGGGCTGCGCGGGCGGTTCTCCTACGGGTACTCGGCCGGGCACGCCAACGACCAGCCGATGGACGTGGCCGGCCTGACCCGGCTGCACCGGGACTGGGACTCTGGCGGCGGGCTGCTGGCGCTGGGCATGGCCTGGCGCGGCCCCGGCGGGAGCAACCCGGTGATGCGGGTACCGCCCGCGGTCTACCGGCAGGAGATCGAGGCCGCACGCGCGCTGGGCATCCCGGTCACCGTGCACGCGTGCGGACCCCCCTCCTCGGCCGGGCAGATCGCCGCGCTGGCCCAGGCCGGCCTGCTCGGGCCGGACCTGCAGGTCATCCACGCCAACTGCGCCACGCCCGCGGAAATCGCGCAGCTGGCCGAGGCGGGCGCCTCGGTCAGCGTCTCGCCGTTCACGGAGATCCTGATCGGCTACGGGCTGCCGCAGACCGCGGAATTCCTGGCCGCCGGGATCCCGACCGGCCTGTCTGTCGATACCACCGTGCTGAGCGGGAACGCGGACATGTTCGCGATCATGAAAGTGACGCAGGGGATCGCCAACGGGAGGGCGCACGACGAATTCGCGATGACCGCCCGTCAGGCACTGGAACTGGCCACCCTGGCGGGCGCCCGGTCCCTGGGCATGATGGACGACATCGGCTCGCTGACCCCGGGGAAACGGGCCGACCTCATCCTGGTGGAAACCGGCAGCCCGAACCTCGGGGTGTTCACCGACCCAGCGCACATGCTGGTCACCGCCGCCCAGCCCGGCAACGTGGACACCGTGTTGGTGGACGGCCGCATCCTGAAGCAGGGCGGCACCCTGACCTCGCTGGACCCGGCCGAGATCAGCCGCGAGGCCTGCAGTTCCCTGGCCGGCGTCCGCAGCCGCGCGGCCCAGGCCTGAGCTGCCCGGGCGATCTCTTGCTGTCCTGAAGATTCCGAGCCAGGACCCTGGGTTCAGCTGGCCCGCAGCACGGCGAAGTTGAAGTCCGCGTCGCCAAAGGCCTGCATCAGGCGCAGCCACAAGAGGAGCACCATCTCGGTACCCCGGGACGCGCCGATGTCCCCCAGGTCGATGATGGCCTCCCGCGGCCACCCGAACGACGCGAGGAGCTCGGTGACCGCAGCCTTGGCGGCCGCGTCGTCCCCGCAGATGAACGCGTTGTGCTCGCCGGGGATCCGGGCCGGATCAACCATGATCTGGCAGTTCATGGTGTTGAGCGCCTTGACGACCCTCGCCTCGGGGAACGCGCGCTGAATCTGCTCACCCACGCTGTCGGTGTTCACCGGCTTCAGCACTGGCGGCATCCCGCCGCTGAAGTCGAGCGCGTTGGAGACGTCGATGAGGACCTTGCCCGCCAGGTTCGCCTCGCCGGCCGCCTGGAGCGCCCGCAGGGCGCCCATCCCGGACGTGGCGTTGAACACGGTCTCAGCGTGCCCCGCAGCGGCCGCGAAGGTGAGCAGCCTGATGCTGGGATGCTCGGCCTGCCAGGCCGTGAAAGGCGGCTGGCCCGGGCTGGCCGACTCGGTGCGGGCCAGGGTCGCATCCACATCCCTGGTGCCAATGACGACATCGTGGCCCTGCCCGGCCAGCCGGTCGGCCAGGGTCCGGCCGACAGCGCCCGTGCCCAGCACTGCTATCCGCATGCCTGCCAGCCTCTCACAGCGGGGCCGCCCGGCCGGGGATCGCGGCTGTCGCCGCACAGGTGGTAAAAGTAGCTCGGCAGGCAAGGATGCCATGGGACAGGCGATCCGACGGGAAGCCGAGGACCAGCGTGAAGCTGCTCATGCCGGTGCCGGACACCGGCTTTGACACGACCGAGGTGGCTGTTCCCTGGCGGCTGCTGACCGATCTCGGCCACGAGGTCATCTTCGCCACCGAGAACGGCGGTGCCGCCCCGCAGTGTGATCCGCGCCTGCTGACCGGCGTCCTGTTCGGGCAGCTCGGCGCGTACCCGGAGCCTCGCGCCTTTTACGCGCAGCTCACTGTGGCACCCGAATTCCGGGCACCGGTCAGCTGGCGGACGCTCGACCCGGCCGCGTTCGACGCGCTGCTGCTGCCCGGCGGGCATGCCCCCGGCATGCGCCAGTACCTGGGCTCAGCCGGGTTGCGCGAGAAGGTCGCCCAGTTCTGGGCGCTGGGACGGCCGGTCGGGGCGATCTGCCATGGCGTCCTCGTGCTGGCCCGGACCCGCGATCCGGCCACCGGGCACAGCGTCCTGCTCGACACCCAGACGACGTGCCTGCCCAAGTACCTGGAACGGGGCGGGTACGTCGCGACAGCGTGGCGGCTGGGCCGCTACTACCGCACCTACCCGGCCTATGTGCAGGATGAGGTGACCGCCGCGCTGCGCACCCGATGGCAGTTCCACCGCGGCCCGCTCGCGACCGCTCGCGGCACGGCGGCCGATGACCGGGCCGCCTTCGTCGTCCAAGACGGCCGTTACCTGTCGGCACGCTGGCCAGGGGACGCGTACTTGTTCGCCCGGCGTTTCCACGCCATGCTGGCTCCGGCCGCCCCGCCCTGACCCCCGCAGCTACAGCCCTCGCAGCTACGACGCCCGGAGCGCGGCCAGTGCGACCAGGCCAGCGGCAGCGAACAGCGCTGAGAACACCTGGACCGCCGCGACCAGCCCGAGATGGGTCGCGAGCAGGCCAACACCTACGGTGGCCAGCCCGCTCCCGGCGTAGGTCACCACATAGAACATCGCGACGGTGGCCGCCCGTTCGGCGACGGGAGCTAGCTCATTGACCCGACGCAGGCCGCCCATGAACGCGAGCCCCTGCCCGGCGCCGGTGACCGCGATCGTGGCGAACAGCACGGCGGCACTGCCTGCGGCCCCGGCCAGGATCAGCCCGAGCAGGCCGGTGACCAGCAGGATCAGGCCCGCCGCCTGGGCCCGGCGCGGGGCCAGGGAGCGGAACACCGCCTGGGCGGCGGCGGCGACCAGCAGCAGTGACCCGGCGGCGCTCCCGTCGACGAGCAGGCTGCTGCGGCCGAGCGCCGACGCCGTGTACGACGGGACCAGGGCCAGCGTGACGTACGCGACCGCCCACGCGATCAGGCTGACCACCGCGGGGAGCGCGAACTGGCGGCGGATCCCGGCCGGGATCCGTGGCCGCCGCGGCCGCCAGCGCTGGCCCGTGGCGCCCAGCGACGCGGGGAGAGCGGCCACCACGGCCAGCGCGGGGACCAGCAGCCCGATCTCCACCAGGTAGCTCAGCACCCGCGGGGCGGCCGCGAACTGGGCCAGCGCCCCGGCCAGCACGGGCCCGGTGCCGCACGCCGCGGTGGTCGTGATCGCGGCCAGGAACGACGCCCTGGCCCGCCGCCCGCGCGGTTCGGTGAGGACGAGCCCGGCGGTCAGCGCCCCGGAGGCCGAGCCCACCGCCAGGCCCTGTACCGCCCGGCCGGCCAGCAGCCAGCCCGGGCCGGAGGCGGCCGCGAGCAGGCCCGAGCCGGCCGCCGCGACCAGCAGGCCCGCGGCCAGCACGGGCCGGTAGCCGGCCGCGTCGCTGAGCGGCCCGCAGATCAGCAGGGCGACGATGACCGCCGCCGCGTACACCGCGACCAGCACGGTCACATCCAGCGGGGAGAGCCGGAACGCCTGCTCGTACAGGGCATACAGCGGCGTCGGCAGGTTCGTCCCGGTCAGCAGCACGGTGAGGGCGTAGCCGAGCCCGGCGAACCGGATCCAGGAGGCGCCCCCCAGGCCGCCGGTCACGGCTACCTGGGGGGCGCCTGAGGTGACGGCACTGAGATCTGGATCCGCGCCCATGGGCTCACCGTATAGATCAGGGAATCCCTAGCGGGGCGCGGACAGCACCAGCCGGATGCCGTAGACACGGTAACCGGCCCGCTCGATGGCGGCCGCCATCGGCGCGTTGCTGATGTCGGTGGCCGCCACGATCCGCTGCGCGCCCGCGGCCGCATGGCAGGCGGTGACCTCGCCGAGAATGTCATCGATGTAACCCCGGCCGCGCAGTTCGGGCACGACACCGAGGTAGCCGACGACCGGGCCACCCTCGCTGCGGGACGGGATGGCGAGCCCGGCGAGCGCGCCGTCCGGCGTGTACGCGAGCCGCCACCAGGCCCGGGCCCCTGGCATGCTGAGGTAAAGCTGCATATCCTCGCGGGCCTGGCGGCCGGCCCCCCGTGCGGCGACGTCCCGACGGGTCGTCACGTCCAGGCTGCCCACCGCGATCCGGCGGAACGCGTCGAGGAACACCTCGTCGTCTGGTTCGGCCCGGAACGTCAGCCGGCCAGGCCGCCCGGGGACACCCGCGCCCGGCGTCCACTCGTAGCGGAGCCGCTCCAGTTCATCGGTCAGCCCGGCGAGGGAGGCGGCCCGCCGCCGCCAGCCCAGTGACCGGGCGATGGCAGGATCCGTCCGCCAGCCGTGTGGCATATTGAGGTCGAATTGCGGTGGCTGCGGCGCACCGGACGCGCGGAAGGCCGCCTGCCCGGCGGCGATCAGCCGGGCCGCCAGCGCGGATCGGCCGGCCACTGATGCGTGCACGTCGATGCCGTCAAGCTCCAGCGGGTGATCAGCGTCGCTGAGCCCCCACCAGATGGCGCGGGCGAGGATCTGGCCGGTGTCGTCGGCCACCCAGGTCCATTCGGGACGGTAGTGCCGGGCGGCCAGCCCGGCGCGGTAGCTGCCGGCCGGGACCGAGCCGACCTGGCCCGCAGCAGGGGCCGCCAGGACGTGGTCAATGTCGGAGTCAGTGGCAGGGCGCAGCAACATGATGCCTCCGGGAAGCAGCGGAGGCGCGACCGGCCGGGGTCAGCGGGAGCGGGTCAGGCGGCCAGGAAGCGCCTGCGAATCGATGATCATTTCGGCGCCTCCCTTCCCGCGGGCCCGCTGCCCGCCGTGCTGCCTGAGGCCGACAGTAGGCCCGGTCACTGGGAGAGTCAACGCCTTTCCCGGCTACCCTTCCTGCCACACCGCGTGGAAAGGAGACCCATGACCAGCCGGTTCCTCTACCTGGTTCGGCACGGTGCGGCAACGGCGGAGGGGGAGCTCAGCGAGGCTGGCGGGCAGCAGGCGCGGCTGACCGGGCAGCGGCTGAAGGGTCGGCCCTTCAGCGCCATCCACCACAGCCCGGTGCAGCGCGCCGCGCAGACCGCCGCCCTGATCGCCGAGTACCTGCCGTCCGTCCCGGTGCTGGCGTCCGACCTGCTGGCGGACTTCATCCCGTCCTCGCCGGACCCATCGTCGCTGCCGCCTTCCTTCGCGAGGCTGGTAACTCAATATTCGATTACTGAACGTAACGAAGGACCGGCACTGGCTATGGCGGCCGCGCAGCGGTACGCCAGGCCGGGGGAGCCGGGGGAGCAGGAGATCCACGAGCTGATCGTCACGCACAACTTCCTGATCGGCTGGTTTGTCCGGCAGGCGATGGACGCACCGGACTGGCGCTGGCTCGGCCTGAATCAGCAGAATTGCGCGCTGACCGTCATCATGTACCGGACCGGCATGCCGGCCGCGCTGGTCAGTTACAACGACGCCGGTCACCTGCCGCCGGAACTGCGGTGGACCGGATTCCCGGCGGGCCTGCGGCCCACGACCGGCTGAAAGATGAAAATGCACGACGGGGAGCTCGACATCGACGCCGGGCTCGTCGGGCGGCTAGTGGCCGCGCAGTTCCCCCGGCTGGCCGGCCTGCCGGTCAGTGCGGTTCAGCCGGCGGGGACGGTGAACGCCATATACCGGCTGGGCGACCAGCTCTGCGCCCGGCTGCCGCGCATGCAGTCGTGGGCCGGGGCCCTGGACCGGGAGTGGCGCTGGCTGCCAGAACTCGCCCCACGCCTGTCGCTGCGGGTCCCCGAGCCGGTCGCGCAGGGCGCCCCCGGGAGCGGGTACCCCTTCCGATGGGCGATCTACCGGTGGATCGACGGCCGGCCGTATGCGGATGAGCTCATCGGGGACGAGCGCCAGGCGGCCAGGGACCTGGCGCAGTTCGTGGCCGAGCTGCGCCAGGTAGATCCCGTCGCCGGGGCGCCTCGCGCCGGGCGCAAGCCGCTGCGCGAGCTTGACGCCGGCACGCGCGGGGCGATCGAGTCGGCGCGCGACGTCATAGACGGGGATGCCGCCGCCGACGCCTGGGAGCACGCCCTCCGGGCACCGGCGTGGGACGGAACGCCGGTCTGGATACACGCCGACCTGCTGCGGCCCAACCTGCTCGTGGCCGGCGGCCGGCTGCGCGCGGTCATCGACTTCGGCGGCGCCGGTGTCGGTGATCCCGCCGCTGACGTGATCGCCGCGTGGAGCGTGTTCCGCCAGGCCGGGCGCGAGACGTTCCGCGGGGCCCTCCACGTCGACGACGGCACGTGGAGCCGGGCCCGCGGCGTGGCTCTCCATCAAGCGGCCCTGATCATCCCGTACTACGCCGAGACGAACCCGGGGTTCGCCGCGCTGGCGAGGCGCACCGTCGAGGAAGTCATCGCTGACATCAACGCGTGACTTCCGCCCGCCCCACGCCGCCACGTGACGCGGCTCAGGCGGGCCTTCCGGGGATATCCAGTTCCGCCCAGGCCGCTTCCCACAGCGTGCTGACGATCACCCTGATCCGCCGGGCCGCCGGGGCAACCGGCGGCCAGAACGAGAACTCCCAGCTGCCCTCCGGTGAGCCGCCGCCGCTGCCGCCCCGACGATGAAACTGACGCCCCAACCGGCACATTTCACTTGCTCGTAGAGCGCCGATAATGTGCATTATGTTAAGTAGAAGGATTGAGAGCTGGGGAACTCCCCTCACGTTGCCCGGCTTGTGCGGACATGTCATGCCAGCTGGCCAGCCCGGCAGCCCGCACCCACAACTCAGCGCGCCCAACCACGAGCGCCCAGCGCCCGGGGCGAACTGCCTTGAGCACGCGAATCGCTGCGCGCATGCTCTATCGATCGTATATTCGACCGCCAGGCACTGGGGATGTACCCTGTGCCTATGGCCACCGTGCAAGCCAACATGCCCCGGGCCCGGTATGAGTCGCGTCCCGGGCGCCGGGTGATGGTCGCCGCCAGCCTGGCCGACCTGAAGGGGCCTGCCGAGGGCACGGTCGAACTGCCGCTGTGGTTGTTCTGGAGCTGCCCCGGTCACGCGTTCGACCTCGGTGACCAGGATATGCGGCGGTGGCTCTACGAGACCGTCCTCCGGGAAGCCGGCCGCCTGGAAGATCTCACCAGCTACCTGAATGGTGACACGCTGATCGCCCTGTGGCCGGAACTGTACCTGCCTAAGGGCGTCCGGCAAGCCTGGGAGGACCAGCACCCGGCGCTGCACCGCGCCGTGGTGCCCGTCGCCTGATGCCGGTCAGCGAACTCCACCGTGAGGTGGCTGTCATCGCCCTGCGCGCCGCTGCCCCGCATGGGTTCGCCCTGGCCGGCGGCAATGCCCTGATCGCCCACGGCATCACCGAGCGGCCGACCCAGGACGTCGATGTCTTCAGTGACGAGCAGGGCGGTGTGGAGGCGGCCGCCGATGCGGTGGAGGCCGCGCTGCGCGACGCGGGCTTCGGGACCGAGCGCCGGGACAAGGCCCTCGCGGACATCTTCTACGGGATGGGTGAAGGGCTGGCCGAGTGGATCGTCACCGCCGCCGATGGGGAGCAGATGATGCTGCAGATGGCCTATTTCGACCGGGCCCGCAGGCCGGTGACCATGGATGTCGGCCCCGTCCTGGATCTTGAGGACGTGGTCGGCGGCAAGGTGTGCGCGCTGGCCAGCCGGGCCGAGCCGCGAGATTACCTGGACACGGCCGCCGCCCTGGAGCACTTCAGCATGGAGCAGATGATCGGCTTCGCCCGCCGGCTGGATCCGGGCCTGACCGACCGGGACTTCGCCGACGCCGGCCAGCGGCTGGACCAGTGGGGCGACGGGATATTCGCCCCTTTCGGGCTCAGCCCGCAGGACATCGCCACGCTGCGGGAGCGCTTCGCGGCCTGGCCCCGCCCCTGACCGGGAGTTCCCACTCCCCTGCTCCCCCGGTGCTGGAACCATGTACCGAAACCACCACAGCGGAGGTGGCGCGCACATGGAAATGGGTGACCGGCCCATCACGATCATCACCGGGGGCACTCGCGGTATCGGGGCGGCCACCGCCGTTCAGCTAGCCCAGGCTGGCCACGACCTCACCCTCGCCTACCGGGAAGACGACCGCGCGGCCCGGCAGACCGCCGCCCAGGTGCAGGCCGCCGGTGCCCGGTGCGTCCTGGCCAAGGTGGATATCACCCGCCAGGATGACGTCGAGCGACTGTTCTCCATCACAGCCAGCCAGGCGGGCATGGTGACTGGCATGGTGAACAACGCCGGCGTCACGGCTCACATCGGCGATCTTGCCGACACTCCCGTCGAGGTCATACGCCAGGTCATCGACGTCAATCTGCTCGGCGTGATCCTTTGCGCCCGCCAGGCCAGCAAGGTGATGTCAGTACATCGCGGAGGACAAGGCGGAGCCATCGTCAATGTCTCCTCCGCCGGGGCCACGCTCGGCTCCCCGCATGAGTACGTCCACTATGCGGCCGCTAAGGCGGCGGTCGAGGCACTCACCGTCGGCCTGGCCAAGGAACTCGCCGCTGACCAGATCCGCGTCAACGCGGTGGCTCCCGGGACAATCCGCACCGCCATCCATGCGGGAGCCGGAGACCCCGGCCGCGCGGACCGCGTGGCCAGGAACATACCGCTGGGCCGGGCCGGTGAACCCGGCGAGATCGCCCCGGCCATCGCCTGGCTGCTCGGCCCGGAAGCCTCGTACGTAACCGGCGCGGTGCTCCGTATTGCAGGAGGCCTGTAAAGCTACCGCGCTACGTCGCGGGGCGTTGACGACGGTGTCGAAGAAGTGCAGCACCCCGCTGACTACGCCCTGACCCCCAATCAGATAACCGCCTGTACCAGCAGATCTCCTAGCCGCCGCACGCTGGCGCTCAGCCGTGCTGAGCACCCTGAGCGTCCTGAGCGCCCTGGGCGAGCCGGATGAGCGCCCGCGCCGCCGGGCTGGCCGTGCCGTCCGGCCGCCAGGCCAGTTCGATGCGGGCCCGCAGGGCGGGCTGGGTGATCGTGACCACGTGCAGCTCGGCCTCGTGCTCCGCGGCCAGGGACGCCGGCAGGATCGCCACGCCCAGCCCCCGTGCGGCCAGCAGGGCGAGAACGCCGGGGTTGCTGGTCTCCAGCGTGATGCGCAGCCGCAGGCCCGCCGCGGAGCACGCATCGTCGATGCACGAGCGCAGCCCGGTGCCAACCGGCAGGCTGATCAGCGGGCGGTCCCGCAGGGCGCGCAGCGTCACCGTCCGCGCGGTACCCAGCGGGTCGTCGCGGCGAACCGCCGCGACGAGAGGCTCATCGAGCAGCACCCGGGCGGTGAGACCGGCGGGCGAGGCCCCGCCCACGCCGATCAGCGCCAGGTCGAGACGGCCGTCATGCAGCCCGAGGATCAGCTGGCTGGAGTTGGCCTCCGACAGCGAGATCTCGACCGCCGGGTGCATCCGGTGGAACTCGGCGAGCAGGTCGAACAGGGCAGGTGTCGAGCAGGCGGTCACCATGCCGACCGCTACCCTCCCCCGGACAAGGCTGGCGAGCTCGTCGACGGCCAGCCGTGACCCGTCCACCGCGCGCAAGGCGGCGCGGGCGTAGGGAAGCACCGCGGCGCCGACCTCAGTGAGGCGCACCGTGCGGCCCGAGCGGTCGAGCAGCTCCTGGCCGAGCTCACGCTCAAGCCGGCGGATCTGGGCGCTCACCCCGGGCTGGGCAACGTGCACCCGCTCTGCGGCCCGGGTGAAGCTCGCCTCTTCGGCCACGGCCACGAAGTACTCCAGCTGACGCAGCTCCATAACTATTGATTCTAGCTGCCAGACAAACTAGCTCTTTGCCTTCTGGCTCCCCTGGCCTGAGGATAGGAGCAGGTTCACCAATCAGAGAGATGGGGCCGCTCAACATGACGGAACGTGAACGAGCGCAACAGCCGGAAGACGTGACGCGACTCTTCGTGGAGTGGGCGAACGCCCGCGACGCCGAGGGGCTCGCCGAACTCTACGAGCCCGACGCGGTCATGGAATTCCCGCCGGGGCAGGAAACGGTGGGCCGCGCTGCGATCCGCGCCGTGATGGAGAAATTGGTCGCCGCCGGCCCGGAATTCAAGACCGAGCCGCCGCTGCCCACGTTGCGCTTCGAGGATCTCGCCCTCACCTCGACCCAATCGGCCGACGCCACCGGCACCCGGGTCCAGGTCGTGCGCCGCCAGCCGGACGGAACATGGTTGCGGATCATCGACCGGCCCGAACTCCGCCGCTAGCGGGCACCGGCCCACCCGGCGGCACGGCCCCGTGGC
>CAYPQM010000190.1:0-11294 GCA_964412845.1 uncultured Streptosporangiaceae bacterium | reverse complement strand
GCCCCCGAACCCGCTCGGCACGCAGCCGCGCTCATCGGCCTGGGATCACATCGGCGAGCTCTTCCGCTACACGATTGAGGGCTGGAAAGGAGTCGGCGTGTGATCCCGGGCCCACGCCGAGCATCTTCAGCTGAATCAGCGAGAGCGTGCCGAGGATCGAGAAGACCGGCACCATGATGACCGCCGCGCTGGTCATCACCCCCGTGCTGCTGGCGATGCAGCGGCATGGGCGTCAGGCACATCGGCCATGATGGGGACCTATGGGAGAACTGATCCTGCTCAGGCACGGCGAAACCGAGTGGAGCCGGACCCATCGGCACACGGGGCGAACGGACATCCCGCTCACGCCGGCGGGCGAGGCCGCGGCGGCGGCGCTGGCCCCGGTGCTGGCCGCCCGCCCAGTGGCCGCCGTGTTCACCAGCCCGGCGCGGCGCGCGGTACGCACCGCGGAACTGGCCGGGCTTTCCGGCCCGAAACAAGACCCGGACCTGCAGGAATGGGATTACGGCGGGTATGAGGGGCAAACCACCGCGCAGATCAGGGCGCAGCGCCCCGGATGGTACCTGTGGCGTGACGGGGTGATTCCGGGCGATGCGGCCCACCCCGGCGAGACCGTGCAGCAGGTCGGCGACCGGGCCGACGCCGTGCTGGCCCGGGTGCGCCCACTGCTGGACGAAGGGGACATTGTCCTGGTGTCCCATGCGCACATGCTGCGCGTGCTGACTGCCCGCTGGCTGGACCTTGATCCGGCCGGCGGCCGCCTGTTCCGGCTGGACACCGGCACGCTGTGCACCCTCGGCACCGAGCACGACATGCCAGTGATCACATCCTGGAACGTGCCCCCCGCGCGTTAAGCCTGATCCACCGTGAGATTAGTTGGCCAGTTAGTCCGCTATGTCACGAGTCGAGGACTAGATTCCCCGTTCGCAGTGGGCTATTGTCACTTGCCGGGGGGGCAAGATGGTAGATAACGGCGAGGATACGGCTGGCCTTGGGGACCCCATCCTGAGATGGGCCAGGGATCACCTTGTTTGGTCGGCTGTCGCGCTCGGGCTGATACTGTTCACCGTCAAGCTGCTCTTCGTCGCCCGCGGCAACATCTCGGTAGCATTGGCGCTCTTGCAAGTGGCCAACCCGAAGTCCGTGTTCCTCGGCACGCTCATTGCCAATCTTCCGCTTGTTGCGACGGTCCTGTTCATCCTCTCAGGTGCGTGGCTGGGGATGGCGATTGTGAGCGACGGAGACCCAGGATTAGTCGCGATAATGGCGGGGCCATTGCTTATTATAAGCGTATTGATGATGCCCGCCCCAGTGTTTGGCTCCGTTCAGCAGGATACTTTCTCGGGCGCTTTGCTAGCTTTTGGCGTCAGTTATGTTCTTACGCAGCTCCTGCCAATTATAGCCAAATGGTTCTATGACACGCCTGAGTTCGTTATCCTGACCAAGGGAATCGAAGTCTATGCTCCTGGCAGCCTCATGTCGCTCAAGAATTCTGCCCGGCCATTGCTAGCGCAGCTAGAGGCTCAGGGAGTTTCTCTGCCCAGCAGAGAGTCAAAAGCAGCTGGCCAGGTGTTCGAGGAGCTGGTCGACGAATACGATACTACAGTAAAAGCCCTGGTGCTCCGCGCAAATGGGGTTTCCACGACTCTGTCCGGGATGGGCGGGGACAGGATAGCCGGCCTGCGCGCCGAAGCCGAAGAACTGAGTGGCCAGCGGCGCAAGACCGTAATCGGTAAAACGGACGCCTTCATCACGGGACTCGATTACGACCGGGACCAGGTTCGCCGCGAGCTGCAAGATAAGAACGTGAATAACTCGGATGAGTATGTTGCGAAACTCCAGGAGTTGCGCGACCGGGCCGGTCAGGCCCGTTTCGAACTGGCCAGCAGCCGACCCGTGGTCCGGGAGGCGGAGAGGTTCAAGGTAATACAGACGTCGCGGCTGATCGCCGGGCTGGCATTTGCCATCGTTGTGTTGTTCACGATTGCGAACTCTGAGATGTGGCTCCCGGCGAGCCAGATCACCCTGCGGTCCTCCCCCGCACAAGTAAGGCCGTCCGTGCCGGGAAAGTTTGCTGGCTATGTCTTGGCGTATAATGGGGGATGGACGACAATAATGCTCGATGCCGACCGGTCAATAGTTCGCGTGCTGACTTCGAGCGTTGCCTCGCAGCCGATTTGCTCGCCTCGGGGATCGGTCCTTGATAACTCCATCTACGAAGTTATCTTTGAGGGCGCCGCCGCCGTTAGGAAAGCCAGCCCGCGTTGCCCGGTGTCCTGAGGCTGCTGCCAACGGGGCCGGGAAGGCCTTTCGTCGTGGTGATCAGGGCGGGGTCATCTCTGGCCAGGAAGCCGACTCTCCCGGCCGGCACCATTCACCCCGGTAGATCGTGCCCGCGGCCCTGAAGCTTTCACGGTGTTCTGGGCCCGGAACCGCTGGCTGATCAGGGATTATGTGCCCGGCAGGTACGCCCTTTGACGGCGCCCGTGACACGCGAGGCGCCTAGATGGCTAGCTGGTGGCAGCTCCAGCGGCCGACGTCGTGCCGCCCCATGGAAGGAGACGCTGATGCAGCGTCAGGTCGGGCCACTCTCCCAGCGTCGCTGGCTGCTCGCGGTTCTCTCGGTACCGGCCCTGATCCTGGCCAGCGGCTCTGCCGCGTGGGGCGCCCCGGCCAGCCACGCCGCGGTCGCCGCGCCGGCGGCGACCAACCCGGCCACGGTGAGCGTGAACGCGGCGCAGTCGGTGGCCACGGTGCCGGCCACCGCGATCGGCATCAACGGCTCGGTGTATGACCCGAACCTGAAGGACGCCGCCGTGCCGGGGCTGCTGAGCAGCGCCGGAGTGAAGGTGATCCGCTTCCCCGGCGGCAGCGAGTCGGATCAGTACAACTGGAAGACCAACACGGACGTGCTCTCCGGCGCGCAGCAGGCCACCAGCTTCGACCAGTACGAGACCATGCTGAGCCAGGCCGGCGCACAAGGGATGATCACCGTCAACTACGGCACCGGCGACACCGTCGGCGCCGCCGAGAGCCCGGCCGAGACCGGCGCGCAGCTCGCGGCGGACTGGGTCCGGTACGCGAACGTCACGCACAACTACGGCATCAAGTACTGGGAGATCGGCAACGAGATCTACGGGAACGGCACCTACGGCGCGAACTGGGAAACGGACCGGCACTGCGCGAGCGGCAGCAACCCGACCAACTGCGGGCCCGCCGTCTACGCGCAGAACGTCAGGGCGTACATCACGGCCATGAAGGCGGTGGACCCCACCATCAAGATCGGCGTGGTGCTCGTCGCGCCCGGTAGCTGGCCGGATGGGGTGACATCGGCCGGCAGCCCGCAGCCGTGGAACCAGACGGTGCTGTCCGCGCTGGGCAGCCAGATCGACTTCGCCGACGTGCACTGGTACCCGCAGAACCCCAGCACCGTCACCCCGCCCGGGCCCACCGACGCCGGGCTGCTCGGCGACACCGCCCAGATCTCCGGCATCGTCTCCACCCTGCGCGCCCAGATGAGCCAGTACGCGGGCAACGCGAACATCCCGATCAGCGTCACCGAGACCAACTCAGTGTCCTCCAACCCCGGCAAGCAGACCGTCAGCATCGTCAACGCCCTGTACCTGACCCAGGACTACCTCGGCTGGGTGCAAAGCGGGGTAACCAACATCGACTGGTGGCAGATCCACAACAACCTGGTCACCACCGGGGACAACGGCTCCTCGCTGTACGGCACGGCCAGCTACGGCGACTACGGCGTGCTGTCCGACGCGACCTGCGGCACCGTCGGATCCAGCCAGGTCTGTGAGCCGGCCGCGGATACGCCGTTCCCCGCCTACTACGGCCTCAAGCTGCTCAGCCAGTTCATCCACCCCGCTGACACCCTGGTCCCGGCTACCTCCAGCCAGTCGCTCGTGCACGCGTATGCCGTCAAGGCCGCGGACGGGTCACTGCGGGTGCTGCTGGTCAATGACGACCCGAGCAACAGCTACACGGTCGGCCTCAGCTACTCCGGGTTCACCCCTGGTTCGAGTGCGCCGTCGGTCGCTACCCTGGCCCCCCCGGGCACCTCGATCACGACGGCGACCGCGGGCAGCCCCGCGTCCCAGATCATCGCGCCCTACTCGGCCGCGATGATCACGCTCCAGCCGGGATCGGGCAGCGGCGGGAACACCGTCACGGTCACCAACCCAGGCAGCCGGACTGGCACCGCGGGGACCGCGGCCAGCCTGCAGATCACCGCCAGCGACTCCGCCTCCGGGCAGACACTCAGCTACAGTGCCACCGGGCTGCCTGCCGGGCTGACCATCAACGCCGCCACCGGCCTGATCAGCGGCACTCCCACCACCGCGACCGCCTACAGCGTCACGGTGACCGCTAAGGACACCACGGGCGCCTCCGGGTCGGCCAGTTTCACCTGGACGGTCGGGGCCGCGGGCGGCGGGGGGACCTGCCATGTCGTTTACAGCACGCAGAGCCAGTGGGCGGGCGGCTTTACCGCCAATGTCACCCTGACCAACACCGGCACCGCCGCCTGGACCAGCTGGAAAGCCGTCTTCACCTACCCGGGAGACCAGAAGGTCACCAGCTCCTGGAACACCGGCAGCCTCACCCAGTCCGGCGAGGGCATCACCGCGGCCAACGCCTCCTACAACGGCAGCGTCGCTCCTGGAGCCAGCACGTCGTTCGGCATGCAGGGCACCTGGACCAGCAGTGACGCGCCGCCGACGGCCTTCACCGTGAACGGCGCCGCCTGCTCGTAACGCCGCCTGCCGGTAACGAAGGCGCCGCTACTCGGCGCGGGTTTCCTCCTCGATCCAGCTGAGGTAACTCTCCGAGCCAGCCACGATGGGAGTCGCGACTATCTCCGGCTCGTCGTAGCTGTGCCGTTCGGTAAGGAAGTTGGCGAGTTCCTGGTAGCCGGCCGCGGGCAGTTTCAGCAGGAGCAGCCACTCCTCGGCCCGCTCGATCGCGTCCTCCCACCAGTACGTGGTCGCCACGGGGCCAGCGACCTGGGCGCACGCCGCCAGCCTGGCCTCCACCGCGGCGCGGGCGAGTTCCATCGCCTCGGCGCGGGAGTCGGTGGTGGTCTGCACCTGCAGGTACCGCTGCCCTCCGGCCGGCGCCGGAGCGGACACAGCGCTGGACGTCGCGCTCGACGCCGCGCTGGAGGCTGCACTGCCCTGACCCACCATGGCCCTGATCGTACGCCCCGCCCGGCGCAACGGGGCGGTAGCGGCCGACGATCAAGTCGGCGGGTCTCGTCCCGGCGCTGGCATGTTCCTGCGGGCGGGCCTAGGGTACGGGTCAGCCGGCCGGAGTGAAGATCGGCAGGAGACCCGATGATCAGACCGCTCTGCCTCGTGATCAACCCATCCGCCAGGAACGGGCGCGTGCGACGAGATCTCCCGGTGATCGCCGGGATACTCACCACGGCGGGGGCCACGTTCCGGCTGTGCGAGAGCACCAGCCTGGAGCATGCCAAGGCCCTCGCCACGCAGGGTGCGGCGCAGGGCGAGACCGTTGTCGCAGTAGGCGGTGACGGCCTGACCGGTGCCCTGGCCGGGGCGGTGGCGGCGGCCGGCCCGGACGGCGTGCTCGGCCTCATCCCGGCCGGCCGGGGCAACGACACCGCCCGGATGCTCGGCATCCCGGCCGACCCCGCCGATGCGGCCAGGAACCTGCTGGTGGGACAGGCCCGGCCGGTCGACCTCATCGGCGTGCGGGCGGCCGACGGAGCGGAAACCATCGTGGCCGGCAGCGTCTACCTCGGCGTCCCCTCCGAGGGCGGGGAGATCGCCAACGCCAGCCGGCTGACCCGCGGGCCGGCCGGGTACCTGATCGCTGGCCTGCGCGCCCTGCTCGCCTGGCAGCCCGCCACGTTCACCGTGCAGGTGGACGGCCAGGCCGCGGCAGGCACGGCCGTCACCGGGAAGGCCGCCGGAGAGATGCCGGGCTTCTGCGTGGTGGTCGCCAACTCCGCGTACCTGGCCGCCGGCAAGAAGGCCGCGCCCGCAGCGGACATGACCGACGGGCTGCTCGATGTGATCATGGTGCGCCGGGCCCGCAAGGTCACCTTCGCCTGGGTCATGCTCAAGGCCGGCAACGGTACGCATGTCCAGCTGAGCCAGGTCATCACCGACCAGGGCGCCTCGGTTTCGGTGACCGCGGACCGGGCCATGCCCGCGGCGGCCGATGGTGAGACGCTGCCGTTCGCCTCGCCGCTGGCCGCCGCGACCACACTGCACATCCGCGCGCTCCCTGCCGCCATCGCGGTAATCACCCCGGCGTGACCAGCGTGCCGCGCCGGCCGGCGGACAGATCTCGCTCATGAACGGTCCGGCGGTGGGCTTCGGCACGGCCGTGACGGCGGCCGAGGTGACATTCCAGCTTCCCGATACGGCCGGTGAGGTGGCCAGCGCCAGCGTATGGCTTGATCTTGATCACCACAGCGCCCCGCCGCGAATGCGCCGGGTGCCCGGCGGCTGGGAACTCCGGGTGGCCCGGCCGCCAGTGCAGCGCCTTGAGTACCTGTTCGCGGTGGAATATCACGACGGGACGCAGGCCATGATCTGCGACCCCACCAATCAGGCCCGCACCCCGACCGCGTTCGGCGACCACTCGGTCATCCAGTTCCCCGGCTACCGTGAGCCGGCCTGGCTGACCTCCCGGCCCGCCCCCGGCTCGTCGGTCTCGATCGCGATCCAGGTGCCGGGGCTGTCGCCCGACGCCGCGGTGAGGCTCTGGTCGCCCGACGGCGTGGCCGCCCGCGCGGCACTCCCGCTGCTGATGCTGCACGACGGTCCTGAGTTCGACGCCCTGGCGTCGTTCACCCGGTTCAGCTCGGCCCTGATCGCCGCGGGACGGCTGCCGCCGCATCGCGTGGCGCTGCTCGGGCCAGGCCACCGGGACCGCTGGTACGCCGCGAATCCGTGCTACAGCAACGCACTGACCAGCGTTGTGCTGCCCAGGCTGCGCGAGGCGGCGCCAGTGGCCGGACCGGTTGTGCTGGCCGGGGCCAGCCTCGGTGCGCTGGCGGCACTGCACGCGGCGGCCGCGCAGCCGACGGCGTTCGGCGCGCTGTTCCTGCAGTCGGGCAGTTTCTTCCGCGCTGACACGGACCCGCAGGAGCGCGCGTTCGCTGGCTTCGAGGCCGTGGCCTCGTTCGTCGGGCAACTCGGTCAGGCTCCCCCGGCCGCCGCCCGCCTTGACATCGGCATGACCTGCGGGCTCGCGGAGGAGAACCTGGATAACAACCGGCTGATGGCAGCCACCCTGGCCGGCCTGGGGCACCAGGTGGAGCTGGCCGAAGTGCCCGATGCGCACACCTTCGCCGGCTGGCGGGACGCTCTCGACCCGCACCTGGCGGACCTGCTGGGCCGGGTCTGGCCCCCGGGACGACGGCGAGGCGGAGCCGGTGCGGCGCGAATGGCATGAGGTCCGCAGCTCCGGCAGCGGGATGCCGGGCACGGTCATCAGCTACGGCCATTGGGGACGCCCGATCCTCGCTTTTCCCGCGGAACAGGGCAGCGCCAGCGACTTCGAGCGCCGTGGCATGGTGGACGCGATCGCCGACCTGATCGACGCGGGCCGGGTGAAGCTCTACTGTGCTGATTCCTACGACGGCCACTCGTGGGCCCGCTATGACCTGCCGCTTGAGGAGCGCGCATGGCGGCATGGGCAGTATGAATCCTGGGTCATCGATGGGGTGGTGCCCTTCGTGCGGGGTGACTGCGGCGGCGCGGCCGAGATGATCACGACCGGCTGCAGTCTCGGGGCCTATCACGCGGTGAACTTCGCGCTGAAGCGCGCCGACCTGTTTCCGCTCGCGATCGGCCTGTCCGGCAACTACGACCCGGCCGCCTGGCGCGCCTGGGGCGAGCGCGGTGACGCCGTCTACTTCAACAACCCGGGCGACTACGTGGCCAATGCTGACGGCAGCCACCTGGACTGGCTGCGGTCCCAGGTCTCGGTCCTGCTGGTGGTCGGCCAGGGGGCCTGGGAGACGGACCCGACCGGGGCGCTGCCGTCATCACGGCGGCTCGCGGCGCTGCTGCAGGGTAAGGGAATCCGGTGCGAACTCGACCTGTGGGGCGATGACGCCGCGCATGACTGGCCATGGTGGTGCCGCCAGCTGGCGCATCACCTGCCGCGGTTCTGCTGAGAGACGGTTCTGCTGAGAGACGTGGAGGCGCTGTGCACAGTGAAGTCCGGCATCTGGTGGGGCTGCTGCTGGGGACCGAGGACGACTGGCCCCGAGCCTTCGAGTACCTGCTGACCAGCCTCGGCCCGGTCCAGGACGCCGCAGGCGGGCGGCACAGTTTCAGCACCGAGCGGCTGACCATCGAGCCGTTCTCGCTCCGCGCGAAGCCCCGCACCGACCTGGTCATCGACCGGCTTGCCTACTGGTATTACCACCCGCGCGAATGGCTCAAGAAGGTCGCGCTGATGGACAACGTCTACCTGCTCAACTCCCCGTTCAGCTTCCAGGCGATGGAGAAGCACGCGGCGTACTGCGCGATGATCCGGCTGGGCCTCAAAATCCCGGAGACGATCCTGGTGCCCTACAAGAACCCGCCCGGTAACCCGAAGTACGCCTACACCTCCCAGCGTTACAACAAGTCTTTCGACCTGGACGAAGTGGCCGCGCAGGTCGGCTACCCGCTGTACATGAAGCCCTACGACGGCGGCGGCTGGCGTGGTGTCTCCCGGATCCGCGACGCCGGCGACCTGCACCGGGCCTACAACTCCTCCGGCGAGATGCTCATGCATCTGCAGGCGTCCGTCGAGGGCTATGACGCGTTCGCCCGGGCGCTGTCGATCGGCGCGGAGACGATGGTGATGCGCTTCGACCCGGATGCGCCGATGCACGAGCGCTACCGCGTTGAGCACAGCTTCCTGCCGCCTGCCGCCGGTGCCGAGGCCGTCGCCATCTCCAGGATCATCAACGCGTTCTTCCGCTGGGAGTTCAATTCCTGCGAGATGCTCGTGAAGGGCGATGAGGTCTTCCCGATCGACTACGCCAACGCCTGCCCCGACGTGTCGGTCACCTCGCTGCACTACTACTTCCCCTGGGCCATCCGGACCCTGGTCAAATGGACCATCTTCTGCCTGGTCACCGGGCGCGCCACGGGTGTTGATCTGAACACTCGCGGCTACTTCGACATCGGGGACCGCGATGATCTCGACTACAGCCAGAAGATCGCCGGATACCTGAAGCTGGCCGACTCCTACTTCGCGGTCGAGGAGTACCAGCAGTTCTGCGCGGCTCAGCTACCAGACATCGACCGGCGGGTGCTCGACTGGGCCACCGGTCCGGAATTCGACCAGCTCATCGTGGACACCGTGACCGCGACCTATCCCGCGGCCGAGCATGAGCGGTTCATTGCGCACTTCCGCGGCCTGACCGGCCTGTGGGCGCGCGATGAGGATGCCCGGATTTCGGCCGCCTGAGTGGGACCCGCGTGAATGGCCAGCCGAGCCGGCTGATAGAGACGGAGTTGAAATCGCAATAGCGCACGAGGAAAGGAAGTCGACGATGACGGACTCACAGACGGCCATGGCCAAGCTGCAGAGCGGCGGCGGGCAGGGCCACTGGGCGCTGGACCCGGCCGGCTCGACGGCCGAGTTCCGGGTCAAGCAGTTCTGGGGCGCGATCACGGTCCGGGGCTGGTTCGACCGTATCGCCGGCGAAGGCACGGTCGGCGCGACGGGCGCCATCACTGGCCAGCTGACCATGGACGCCAGCTCGGTCAGCACCAAGAACTCCCGGCGGGACAAGCACCTCAGGTCAGCCGACTTCTTCGACGTCGAGAATCATCCATCGGTCGTGCTGACCGTGACCGAGGCGACACCGGGGCCGGACGGGCAGATCGCCGTCCGGGGGTCCATCGAGGCCGCTGGTCACAGTGAGCCGGTGACCTTCACCGCGCATGCCGATGAGGCGACCGAGAATGCGGTGACACTCCGGGCTGAGCTGGTAGTCGACCGGACCGCCTTCGGCATGACCTGGAGCCCGATGGGCATGGCCGCGAAGCAGGCGGCGGGCAGCGTGGTCGCCCGGTTTGTCCGGGGCTGAGCAGTCAGCTGAACGCTGCGGCGATCGGGGCGAGGCGCAGCACGTCATCGGGCCCGGTGAGGTCAGGGAGGGCCACGAACACCGCGGCCACGCCTCGCTCGGCGAGCATCCGGTACCGGCCGATGTGGTCATCCGGCAGGCCGGCATGGTGCTGCCGGGCAAAATCCGCCGCGGCGGTGCGGCCGCGGCGGAATTCGACGATCGACCCGACGTGATCCCGGTCCCGGCCGATGACGGGCAGGTCGAGGACGGTGACGCGGACGTCCGCCGGATCCCGCCCGGCCGCCGCGCAGTGTGCGCGCAGGACGGCGAGCTTACGGTCCAGGACGCCGAGGTCGGATGGCAGGTTACAGCCGTCGCCGAGCCGGGCGGCGATGCGCAGGGTCCGCCGCTCCCCTGACCCGCCGACGATGATCGGCACCGGCCCCAGCGGGCGCGGGTAGCAGGTCGTCTCGGGCAGCGTCACCCGCTCGCCGTGATACGCCTTGGTCCCCGGCTGCCAGAGGGCGCGGAGCGTCTCGATGGCCGACTCCAGCTGGTCGAGCCGCTCGGATGCGGGCGGGAACGGCAGGCCGAACGCGGCGTGCTCGCGGGCCCACCAGCCCGCGCCGATGCCGCAGAACGCCCGGCCGCCGCTCAGCACGTCCAGGGTGGCCACCGCCTTGGCCAGCACGCCGGGCGCGCGGAGGGTGACCGGGCTGACCAGCGTGCCGAGCCGCAGATCGGTCGGCAGGCCGGCCAGCATGCCCAGAGTGACCCATGGCTCGGGGATCGGCTCCCAGGCCCGGCCGACTTGCGGTATCTGGATCAGGTGATCCATCAGGGCGATGCCCTCAAGGCCGGCCTGCGCGGCGGCCCCGGCGACAGCGGACAGCCAGCCGGCTGGATCCGCACCCCACGGGAAGCGCGATATCTGCAGCACGAGGCCCAGCCGGGCCGGCTCCGTGCGCTGCGCGGCTGCCGCCCGCCGGGCGCCCGGCGTGTGCGCGGGCTCCACCTGGGCCAGGCCGGCGCCGGCTGGGCCGGCCCGGACCACCACATCCCATCCCTCACTGGATACTTCTTCCACTACCTCCCGCATCCGGCGTAGCTGCCCATCGTGCGCGGCAGCGGGCACCGGCCGGAGCCGCGCCTGGTTGCGCCGCCGGACTTCGGCCGGATCGGCGTCGAGGAGCACCACGGCGGCGGGCAGCCCGGCGCGCCGGGCCAGCTCCAG
>CAYPQM010000189.1:0-11780 GCA_964412845.1 uncultured Streptosporangiaceae bacterium | reverse complement strand
TCGCGAGCGCGGCGCGGTGGTCGCCTCCGACGAGTGCTACCTGGAGCTGGGCTGGACGACGCGGCCCGTCTCGATCCTGCACCCGGACGTTTCCGCGGAAACGTTCCGCGGGCTGCTGGCCGTGCACTCGCTGTCCAAGCGGTCGAACATGGCCGGGTACCGGGCTGGTTTCGTCACCGGCGACCCGGAACTCATCGCTGAACTGCTGGAGATCCGAAAACACGCCGGGATGATGATGCCGGCCCCGGTGCAGGCGGCGATGGCTGCCGCCCTGGATGACGACGAGCACGCCGATGAGCAGCGGGGGCGGTACCAGGCGCGGCGGCAGCGGCTCGCCGCCGCGCTGACCGGGGCCGGCTGGGTGATCGAGCACTCCGAGGCTGGGCTGTACCTGTGGGCCACCCGGCCCGGCCATGACTGCTGGGGCTCGGTGCAGGTGCTGGCGGAGGCCGGCATCCTGGTCGCGCCAGGCGAGTTCTACGGGCCGACGGGCCAGCAGCACATCCGGGTGGCGCTGACCGCCACCGACGAGCGCATCGCCGCCGCCGCCCGCCGCCTCGCCGCCCTGTGACCCTTGCCGCCCGGTGACTCATAGGGTGGAGACGTGCTCCGGCTTCATGACACCCGAACCAGGCAGGTAGCGGCGATCGAGCCCAGCCGCCGGGGTGAGCTGCGGATGTACTCCTGCGGCCCCACGGTCTACCGGTACGCGCACGTCGGCAACCTGCGGTCCTACCTGCTGGCCGACCTGATCCGGCGGACCGCGGAGACGCACCGGCTGATGGTCACGAGCTGCCAGAACATCACGGACGTGGGCCATCTGGTCGATGACAGCGAGATCGACCCGGCCGGAGAGGACAAGGTCCTGGCCCAGGCTCGCGCCGAGGGCAGCACCGCCCTGGAGGTCGCCCGCCACTACGAGCAGGCGTTCCGCGCCGACTGTGCCGCGATGAACATCCGGCCGCCGGACTTCGCGCCGCGCGCCTCGGAATCGATCGATCTCATGATCGACCTGATTTCCCGGCTGCTGGAGGGCGGCCATGCGTACGCCACCCCGGACGGATCGGTGTACTTCGACGCCCGGTCGTTCCCGTCCTATGGCGAGATCTCCGGAAACCGCCTCGACAGCCTGCGGCCGGGGCACCGGTCCGGCGGGTCGATAGACGAGCAGAAGCGGTTCCACGCGGACTGGGCGCTGTGGAAGGCCGCGCCCTCCGGGCGGGAACTCAGCTGGCCGGCGCCCTGGGGCACGGGCTTTCCCGGCTGGCACACCGAATGCTCGGCGATGTCGCTGCGCTACCTGGGCAACGTCATCGACGTGCACACCGGCGGCATCGACCTGCGCTTCCCGCACCACGAGGATGAGCGGGCGCAGTCCAACACCGTCGCGGGGCACGAGGTGGTCCAGCACTGGGTGCACGGTGAACATCTCCTGTTCGAGGGCCGCAAGATGGCCAAGTCGACCGGGAACGTGGTGCTCCTGGCCGACCTCACCGAGCGCGGGCTTGATCCGCTGGCGCTCCGGCTGGCCTTCCTTGAGCAGCGTTACCGGCAGCAGATGAACCTCACCTGGGACTCCCTGGCCAGCGCGGACCGGACCGTGCGCCGGTGGCGTGACCGGGTCGCGGAATGGGCCCGCTCACCGAGCAAGGCCATGTGCGCGCAGTACGTGAGCGAATTCACCGCGGCCTTCGACGACGATCTGGACACCCCGGCGGCGGTCCGGGTCCTGCGCGCCCTGGAGAAGGACAGCGAGATCCCGCCGGGCTCGAAGTTCGAGACGTTCGCACATGCCGACCGGTTGCTCGGCCTGGACCTGGCCCGCGACATCGGCCGGCCGCCTGCCGCGCCGCCGCTGCCCGGCGGGGCGGCGGATCTGCTGGACTCACGGGCGGCGGCCCGGCGGGCCACCGACTGGGCGGCCGCCGACCGGCTCAGGGACGAACTGGCGGCCATCGGTGTCATGGTCACTGACACCCCGGACGGCCAGACCTGGGCCGTCCGCCCGTCCTGACTCGTTCAGGCGAGACAGCTACGCAATAAATCCCTGTTTTGGGATCAGATTCAGCAACAGATCGCCGCTAGGACGCAGCGCGCGCGCATGTCATCCCCACTGGCCGGCTCATACTCTGAGATAGCCGATCAAATGATCACCGGGGAGGAGGCCGCATGACAGGGACGACCGACCGGACGCCGCAGGCCAGGACCTACCTGATGTGCCCGCCGAAGTACTTCTCCGTGCAGTACGCCATCAACCCGTGGATGACCACGGGCATGCCGGTTGACCTCACCCTGGCCACCCGGCAATGGCAGGGGCTGCGGGAGGTGTTCCGCTCGCTCGGCCACACGGTCCAGGGCATCGACCCGGAACCCGGCCTGCCTGACATGGTCTTCGCGGCCAACGGCGCCACGGTGATCGGCGGCATGGTGCTCGGCGCCCGGTTCCGGCACCCGCAGCGGGCCGCCGAGGGCGCGGCGTACCTGCGCTGGTTCCGCCACCATGGCTACCAGGTCACCCGCGAGCCACTCAGCATCAACGAAGGCGAGGGCGACATCGTCTTCACCGGCCGGGAGATCCTGGCCGGTTACGGCTTCCGCACCGAGCAGTCAGCGGCGGCGGAACTCGGCGCGCTGTTCGGGCGGCCGGTGCTGAGCCTGCGCCTGGTGGACCCCCGCTTCTACCACCTGGACACGGCATTGTGCGTGCTCGACTGCGACACGGCCATGTACTACCCGGCGGCGTTCGACGACGCGGGGAAGGCCACGCTCAGTTCCCGGTTCGCCGAACTGATCGAGGCCAAAGACGAGGATGCCGAGGTCCTCGGGCTGAACGCGATCAGCGACGGCTACCACGTCGTCCTCCCGGCCCAGGCCAGCGGGCTCGCGGCGCAGATCGCCTGCCGCGGGTTCGAACCGGTTCCGGTCGACGTGTCGGAGTTCCTCAAAGCAGGTGGTGGACCTAAATGCTGCACACTGGAACTGAGGCCGTGATGGGGGGCCGCGACATGGGGGTCAGGCGATGACCAGGCAGGACGAACTGCGTGCGCTGGCTCAGCGCTATGGCGCGCACAACTACCAGCCACTTCCCGTGGTGATCACCGAGGCCGAGGGCGCCTGGGTCACTGACACCGACGGCCGCCGGTACCTGGACATGCTCGCCGCGTACTCAGCGATCAACTTCGGTCACCGCCACCCCCGGCTGGTCGCCGCGGCCAAACGGCAACTCGACCAGGTCACCCTGGTCAGCAGGGCCTTCGAGCATGACCAGTTCGGCCCGTTCTGCCAGGAACTCGCGGAACTGGCCGGCATGGAGATGGTGCTGCCGATGAACACCGGCGCGGAGGCCGTGGAAACGGCGATCAAGACCGCGCGCAAGTGGGGTTACGAGGTCAAGGGCGTGCCGGCGAATGAGGCCGTCATCGTGGCCTTCGCGGGCAACTTCCACGGCCGGACCACGACCATCATCAGCTTCTCCACGGACCCGGACGCCCGCGACTCCTACGGCCCGTACACGCCCGGCTTCCAAGTGGTTCCGTTCGGCGACGCGGATGCGCTGGCCGAGGTCATGAACGACCGGGTGGTCGGGGTACTGGTCGAGCCCATCCAGGGGGAGGCCGGGGTGGTAGTGCCGCCGCCCGGCTTCCTGGCCGCCGTCCGGGACCTGTGCACGCAGCACGGCGCGCTGATGATCGCTGATGAGATCCAGTCCGGGCTGGGCCGGACCGGCAGCACGTTCGCCTGCGAGCACGAGGGTGTCCGGCCGGACATGTACATCCTCGGCAAGGCCCTCGGCGGCGGCATCGTGCCGGTGTCCGCGGTGGTGTCGTCGCGGGCCATCCTCGGCGTCATCCGGCCGGGCCAGCACGGCTCGACATTCGGCGGCAACCCGCTCGGCTGCGCGGTGGCCCGCGAGGTGATCGCAATGCTGGGCACCGGGGAGTTCCAGGAGCGTTCCGCCAAGCTGGGCACGCACCTGCACGACCGGCTCTCGGCGCTGCCCCGCGGCGCGGTCCGCGAGGTGCGCGGGCGTGGCCTGTGGGCGGGCGTCGTGTTCACCGACCTCTCCGGCGCCGAAGTGTGCCAGCGCCTCGCCGCGCGCGGTGTGCTGGCCAAGGACACGCACGGCACGGCGATACGGCTGGCCCCACCGCTGGTGATCAGCGAGCAGGATCTGGACTGGGGACTCGATCAGATCGAGCAGGCCGTCCGCTCCTGACGGTGCTGGGCGGTCAGCTGCCGGCCAGACGCCGGTAGCCGCTGCTGTAGTAGAGCAGCGGGCTGCCACCCGGGTGCGGCTCGCTCACGCCCATCACCTCGCCGACCACGATGCTGTGATCACCGCCGTCATGCACGGCGGTCGTCCGGCATTCCATCGCGGCCAGCGCGTCGTCGAGGATGGGCGCTCCCGTGCGCGGGCCGGGGTGGTGCCGGATGGAGGCGAGCTGCCCAGCGAGCGGGCGGCCGCGGGTGGCCAGCCAGCGCGCGGTCCTCTCGGACTCCTCGTCGAGCACCGAGACCGCCCAGGTGCCCGCCTCGATCACCGCGTCATGAAAACGCGCGATCTTCTCCGCGCAGAACAAGACCAGCAAGGGGTCCAGTGACACCGAGGTGAACGCGGTCACCGTCATGGCATGCCCGATGCCGTCGACGCTCGCGGTGACCACCGCGATGCCGGTGCTGAACCGCCCGGCGACCCGCCGGAAGTCGCTGCTGGGCACACCCGTCATAGCCCGGCACCCCGGGCCGACCGGACGGCGGCCGGGCGGCCGACCGCGGCGGCGGCAGCGCGGAACCGGCGCATGAACGCGATCACCACGCCTGCTGCGGCGCAGGCCGAGCCGCCATACAGGTACCACTCTCCCGCCGCGGTGTTCGTGACGATCACGCTGCCCTGCGCGGTCGGCAGGGTCAGCAGCACCGTCACCAGGAACCAGCCGGCCGCGGGCAGCAGCGCGCCAGCCGCCGAATCCATCGCGGCCGCGCCCAGCACGCAGGTCACCACGATCAGAATGCAGAAGCCCAGCGCAGCGAGCGGCACCGGGCCGACGCCCCGGCTGAACTGGAAGCAGCCGATCAGGCCCTGGGCCGCGCCGAACAGGAAGAGCAGCGAGTAGGCGCCGCCCGTCAGAAACCCCTGGGCGCGCAGGTCCTGGCCGTCCGCGGGCTGTTCTGCCGGCCTGATCTCCACGGAGAGCAGGCTATACGGATCTTTAGTCCACCCCAGCGAAAAGATCATCCTCGCGCCCGTGCGGGCCGCGGGCCGGGCCACGGGCACCGGCCAGCAGCGTGTAGTACTCGCGGCCGGCCACCCGCTGGCCCATCCGGTCCGACAGCGCGAAGAACGGGCTGCGCACGATGATCTGCGTGGCGTGCGCGCGCATCGCGGCCATCTTGGCGTCCAGGTACCTGGTGCCGTCGATCTCGGTGGTCACCTGCCCGTCCGGCACGCCGAACGGCAACTCGCCCACGGCGGCCGCTTCGGTGAAGCCGGCCGGCCCAGCGGTGTCGCCCGGGGATCTCAGCTTGATCGCCTCGGCCAGCACGGAGCGCGGCATCGCCGTGGCATAGAACTTGGTCACCGGCCACGGGGCCAGCTGGATCGCGCGCCACGCGACCCGATGCGCCTGGATGTGGTCGGGGTGCCCGTAGAACCCGTTGTCGTCGTAGCTGACGACGACCTGCGGGCGCACCTCGCGGATGATGGCCACGAGTTCGCGGGCGGCCTCGTCCACATCGGCCTGCCAGAAGGAACCCGGCTCGCCGTTGGACGCCAAGCCCATCATCCCGGAATCCCGCCAGCACGCGGGCCCGCCGAGGAAGCGGTGATCGGTCACGCCGAGCGCCTGGCAGGCGGCAGCGAGCTCACCGATCCGGTACTCGCCGAGACGGTTCTCCTGGTCCGCGGCCAGGTGGGCCAGCTCCGCGGGGATCACCTCACCCAGTTCGCCCAGCGTGCAGGTGACGAGGGTGACCTGGGCGCCCTCGGCGGCGTACTTGGCCATGGTCGCGCCGGTGCCGATCGACTCGTCGTCGGGGTGCGCGTGCACCAGCAGGAGCCGGCGGTCGCGCTCCGCACCATCGCGCCCCGAGCTCATGGGGCGAGATTACCTGGAAGGATCGGAGCATGACGGAGAGCTTCCCCAGGCAGCAGGCCAGGACCCAGCGGTTTACCCTCGGTGCTCCGCGCTCATTCCAGATTTCCCCGGACGGCAGCCGGGTGGCCTTCCTGCGCAGCAAGGGCGGAACCGACCCGGTGACCTGCCTGTGGGTGCTGGACGTCGGCACGGGGCAGGAGCGGCTGGTGGCCGACCCGGCCGCGCTGCACAACCTGGACGGGGATCTTCCCGCCGAGGAAAAGGCACGCCGGGAGCGGACCCGCGAGCAGGCTGCGGGCATTGTGGCCTTCGCCACGGACACCGGCATGACGGTGGCATCGTTCGCGCTGGCCGGGCAGGTCTACCTGGCCGACCTGACCGGGCCGGCCGCCGCTCCGCGGCAGGCCGGCGCCTGCTCCCCCGCGCTCGACCCGAGGATGGATCCGACCGGCACCCGGGTCGGCTACGTCTGCCGGGGCGCCCTGCGGGTGCTGGAACCAGGCACCGGCCGGGACACCGTCATCGCCGCGGCGGCCCCCGGGGTCACCAGCGGCCTGGCCGAGTTCGTCGCGGCCGAGGAAATGGGCCGGACACGCGGCTACTGGTGGGCGCCGGACGGCTCCGCCCTGCTGGTGGCCAGGGTGGACGAGACCCCGGTCAATCGCTGGCACATCGCCGATCCGGCGAACCCGCAGCGCCCGGCGACGGAGGTGGCCTACCCGGCCGCGGGCACGCCGAACGCGGATGTCTCGCTCCTGCTGGTCAGGCTGGACGGCGGCCAGGTACCGGTGGACTGGGACCGGGCCGCGTTCCCCTACCTGATCACGGCGGACTGGCCGGATCCTGGGCTGCTCATCGTGGTGCAGAGCCGGGACCAGCGCCGGATGAACCTGCTCGCGGTCGATCCGGTCAGCGGAAGCACCACTGCGGTGCGTGCGGACAGCGACGAGCGGTGGCTGGACATCGTGCCCGGCGTTCCGGCGCGGACCACGGCGGGCCGGATCGTGTGGACCACCGAGGAGGGCGGCGCGCGACGCCTCCTGGTCGCCACGCCGGAGGAACTCCGCGACCGGCGCGCCGCCCCGGTCACGCCCGCCACCTTGCAGGTCCGCCAGATCGTGTCGGTGGACGGGGATTTCGTGCTCTTCACCGCCTCGCAGGAACCCATGGACATAGGCCTGTGGCTCTACGGGCCGCCCGGCCTGGCGCAGGTCACGCCGCGGGAGGGAATCTACGGCGGCCGCCGGGCGGGCGGCACCACCGTGATCAGCACCCAGACGCTGGTCGAGAACGGCGCCACGGTGATCGTGCTGCGCGATGACCCGGACACCGCCACGGCCACCGAGGTCGCCCGGATCGCCTCGCTGGCCCAGCGCCCGAACCTCCCTGACCCGAGTCCGATGCTGGGCCACGCCGGGCCGCGGGCCATCCGCGCCGCGCTGCTGCTCCCGTCCTGGCATGAGCCAGGCTCGCGGAAGCTGCCGGTGCTGCTGGACCCCTACGGCGGCCCGCACGCCCAGCGGGTGCTGGCCGCCCGGGCCGCGTTCCTGACCTCGCAGTGGCTGGCCGAGCAGGGTTTCGCCGTGCTGGTCGCCGACGGCCGGGGCACCCCGGGCCGCGGCCCGGACTGGGATCGCGAGGTCTGGCGCAACCTGGCCGACCCGGTCCTGGCCGACCAGATCGAGGCGCTGGAGGCCGCGAACGAGCGCTGCGGCGACCTCGACATGGGACGAGTCGCTATCCGGGGCTGGTCGTTCGGTGGATATCTGGCCGCCCTGGCCGTGCTCCGCCGGCCTGACGTGTTCCACGCGGCCGTCGCGGGCGCCCCGGTCACCGACTGGCGGCTCTATGACACCCATTACACCGAACGCTATCTAGGCGACCCAGCCGAGACCCCCGACGTGTATGACGCGTGCTCGCTGCTGGACGAGGCGCCCCGGCTCAAGCGGCCGCTGCTGCTCATCCACGGGCTCGCCGACGACAATGTGGTCGCTGCGCACACGCTGCGCATGTCGTCGGCGCTGCTGGCCGCGGGCCGACCGCACGCCGTGCTGCCGCTGTCGGGCGTCACGCACATGACCCCGCAGGAGGAGGTCGCCGAGAACCTGCTCCTGTTGCAGGTGGACTTCCTGCGCCGGTCCCTCGGGATCACGGTGTAGCCAGAGTCACACGCATGGGCACTCGCCGCGGGGCTCCGTGGTGATATGCCTTGGAATAAGGTTCCACAGCAGCAGTGCGCCTGGTGATCCACTGAGTTTGAGGGCGGAGACGTCAAGGATGACGCAGACAACGGCTGGGCCGGCCAAGACCCGGGCGCAGATCAAGGAATCCACCCTGCGCAAGGACAACTGGTGGCGCCAGCCAGCGGTCAACGCGGCCGCCCTCGGTGCCGTCGTGGTCTACCTGACCTGGGCATCGCTGGTCAATGCGGATTATTTCTGGAAACCGTACGTTTCCCCGCTGTACTCGCCGTGCCTCGCGACCACCTGCGTGCCGGGCGCGGGAGTGAGCTGGATCCCGTGGCTCTCCGCGCTGACCCCCGCGATCATCATCATCGGCGGCCCGATGGGGTTCCGCTTCACCTGCTATTACTACCGGAAGGCCTACTACCGGGCGTTCTGGCGGGCGCCGGCCTCCTGCGCGGTGCGCGAGCCGCACGCCAAGTACACCGGCGAGACCCGGCTGCCGCTGATCCTGCAGAACGTGCACCGGTACTTCTTCTACATCGCACTGGTCTTCAACGTGGTTCTCAGCGCCGACGCGGTGATCGCGTTCCGCAACCACGACGGCCAGTGGGGCCACATGGGCCTCGGCACGCTCGTGCTGATCGTCAACGCGGCCCTGCTCTGGCTGTACTCGCTGTCCTGCCACGCGTGCAGGCACATCACCGGGGGTCGGCTCAAGCATTTCTCCAAGCACCCGGTCAGGTACTGGATGTGGACGAAGATCTCCAGGCTGAACGCCCGGCATATGCAATTCGCCTGGGTGTCGCTGTTCTGGGTGCTGTTCACCGACCTCTACATCCGCCTGGTGGCCAGCGGTGCCATCACCGACCCGCGGTTCTTCTAGGTTGAGGCAGAAGGTGCGCAGCGCACATGAGTGACATAGAGCGGCTCCCCTACGACGTTGTGGTGATCGGCGCGGGCGGCTCAGGCTTGCGGGCGGCCATCGAGGCGCGGCAGGCGGGCAAGAAGACCGCTGTTATCTCCAAGTCCCTGTTCGGCAAGGCCCACACGGTCATGGCCGAGGGCGGCTGCGCCGCCGCGATGGGCAACGTCAACCCCAACGACAACTGGCAGGTTCACTTCCGCGACACCATGCGCGGCGGCAAGTTCCTGAACAACTGGCGGATGGCCGAACTGCACGCCAAGGAGGCCCCGGACCGGGTCTGGGAACTCGAAGCGTGGGGGGCGGTATTCGACCGCACCCCCGACGGCAAGATCAGCCAGCGCAACTTCGGCGGCCACGAATACCCCCGGCTGGCCCATGTCGGCGACCGGACCGGCCTGGAGATGATCCGCACCCTGCAGCAGCGGGTGGTGGCCCTCCAGCAGGAGGACGCCCGGGAGCACGGCGACCCGGAAGCCATGATCAAGGTCTTCGCGGAAACCACGGTCACCCGCCTGGTCAAGGACGGCGATCGGATCGCGGGCGCGTTCAGCTACATCCGGGAAAGCGGGCGGTTCGTACTGTTCGAGGCGCCCGCGGTCATCCTGGCCACCGGCGGGATCGGCAAGACGTTCAAGGTCAGCTCGAATTCCTGGGAGTACACCGGGGACGGGCACGCGCTGGCGCTGCTGACCGGCGCGAAGCTGCTGAACATGGAGTTCGTGCAGTTCCACCCCACGCACATGGTCTGGCCACTCTCGGTGCGCGGGCTGCTGGTCACCGAGTCGGTCCGCGGCGACGGCGGGGTGCTCAAGAACTCCGAGGGAAAGCGGTTCATGTTCGGCTACGTGCCCGACGTGTTCCGCGCGATGTACGCGGAGACCGAGGAAGAAGGCGACCGCTGGTACACCGACCAGGAGAACAACCGGCGCCCACCGGAACTGCTGCCCCGCGACGAGGTGGCCCGCTCGATCAACGCCGAGGTCAAGGCCGGGCGCGGCTCACCGCACGGCGGCGTTTTCCTCGATATCGCCTCCCGGCGGCCAGCCGAGGAGATCCTGCGCAAGCTGCCGTCCATGTACCACCAGTTCAAGGAACTGGCCGATGTGGACATCACCAAGGAGCCGATGGAGGTCGGCCCGGCCCAGCACTACGTGATGGGCGGGGTTGAGGTCGACCCGGACACCGCGGCCGCATCGGTGCCCGGCCTGTTCGCGGCCGGTGAGGTGTCCGGCGGCATGCACGGATCCAACCGGCTGGGCGGCAACTCACTGTCCGACCTGCTGGTGTTCGGCCGCCGGGCCGGGATGGGCGCGGCGGAGTACCTGGATTCGCTGGGCGGCGACCGGCCGAAGGCCAGCGACGTCGAGCTCGCGGCGGCGCAGGCGGAGGCCATCGCCCCGCTGGAGCGGGCGGGCGGTGAGAACCCGTACACGGTGCACGCCGAGGTCCAGCAGACCATGAGCGACCTGGTCGGCATCATCCGCAAGGAAGAGGAGATCAAGGCGGCGCTCGCCGAACTGGAAAAACTACGCGAGCGGGCGGCGCAGGTCAGCGCAGAGGGCGGCGCGGCCTACAACCCCGGCTGGCACCTGGCCCTGGACCTGCGCAACATCATGCTGATCGCGGACTGCGTGGCCCAGGCGGCGCTGGAGCGCCAGGAGAGCCGCGGCGGGCACACCCGCGACGACTACCCCGGCATGTCACCGGAATGGCGCAAGATCAACCTGATCTGCGCGCTGGACGGTGACACCGTGACGCTCACCCGGCAGCCGATGATCCCGATGCGCGAGGACCTGCTGGCCCTGTTCGACCGCTCCGAACTGAAGAAGTACCTCACCGATGAGGAATTGCCCCCGGCGGGCGAGGAGACAAGCTGATGGGCGCGAAAGTAACCCTCCGGATCTGGCGCGGCGATGCCGGGCAGGGCGAGCTAACCGACTACCAGGTCGAGGCCAACGAGGGCGAGGTCGTCCTGGACGTGCTGCACCGGCTGCAGGCCACCCAGACGGGTGACCTGGCGGTCCGCTGGAACTGCAAGGCGGGCAAGTGCGGCTCCTGCTCGATGGAGATCAACGGGCGGCCGCGGCTGGCCTGCATGACGCGGATGTCGCTGTTCCAGCCGGAGGAGACGATCACGCTCACCCCGCTGCGGACGTTCCCGGTCATCAGGGACCTGGTCACCGACGTGTCGTTCAACTACGCCAAGGCGCGGGAGATCCCGTCGTTCACCCCTGACCCCGCGGCCGGCCTGGGCGAGTTCCGGATGCAGCAGGTCGACGTGCAGCGTTCCCAGGAGTTCCGCAAGTGCATCGAGTGCTTCCTGTGCCAGAACGTCTGCCATGTCATCCGTGACCACCCCGAGAACGAGCGGGCATTCGCGGGCCCGCGGTTCCTGATGCGGATCGCGGAACTGGAGATGCACCCGGCCGACACCGCTGACCGGCGCGAGATCGCCCAGGACGACTTCGGCCTCGGCTACTGCAACATCACCAAGTGCTGCACCGAGGTCTGCCCGGAGAACATCAAGATCACCGACAACGCGCTGATCCCGATGAAGGAGCGCGTGGTCGGCCG
>CAYPQM010000188.1:6517-11864 GCA_964412845.1 uncultured Streptosporangiaceae bacterium | reverse complement strand
CCCACGCGCCCGGCCCCGGCCGCGGGCCCGCTCATGCTCCCCGGCCCGGCCGCGCGGCGTGGCCGCCGGCGGCCACGCCATCGGCGGCTGGGCCAGGCCGCGACGAGCATGACCAGGAGGAGGGTGCCCAGCCCGCCGGCAATCGCGTCACGGTAGGCGGTGTCGGGCCGGTATCTCAGCGTCACCGTCCCGGCGGTGCCGGCGGGCAGCAGCCAGGCTTGCTTCCAGCCGTCCAGCCGGACCGCCCGCAGCGGCCGGCCGCCGATGCTGGCCCGCCACCCTGCGTTGAAGTTCTCGTTCACCACCAGGTAGGACCGCGTCTCGGCGGTCACCCGCAGGATCCGCCGCGACGGCGTCCACGACTGCACCTGGGCCGCGACGGCGGGCGAGGCCGGGTGCACCGCCAGGGCCGGGTGCCCGGCCCTGGCCGGGCCGCCGAAGCTGTCCAGCACGACGTCCTGGATGGCGAACGCATCCGCGGCCGGCTCGACCACACGGTTGAGACCGGCCCCGATCCTGACCCGCGAGCAGGCGGTGAACCGCACCGGCCGGCCGGTGAACAGCTCAGCGAAAGTGCCCGACACCCGCGTCGGCACAATCTTCCCATTGACCCTGATCAGCGGCCCGAGGCCGCAGGCCAGCCGGAACGGCAGCGACGGCGTGCTCAGCGACGGCACCCCGGGGATGACCACGTCAGAGATCTGCAGCGGCGCCTGCAGCGGAGTGAACCGCAGGGTCAGCAGGTTCGTTCGCATCGGCGCGAACTTCAGGACTCCGGCCGGGCTGACCAGGCCACCGCGGACCTGGCCGTTGGCCCCCTGGACCAGGACCTGCAGCAGGCCTGCCGCGCCGGGGGGACGCTGGATCGTCAGATGGCTGATGGTCCTGCGCCGCCCCCACCGGATGGTGAGCGCCGGGTGCGCGTCGGCCGGGCTGGCGATCCAGGTGGTCGCCGGGTCACCGTCGAACGCGGATCTGGCCAGGTCCGCTGGATCGCCGGTGTACGTCGAGGACGCCGTCACCTGCGCCAGGCCGCCGCGCAGCCGCGCATAATGCTGGGCCAGCGAGGCCGCGGTCAGCACCGCTGACCCGCGCAACTGGGCCTGGCCAGCGGCCGCTGCGGTGAACCCCTGGTCAAAGCCGAACTGTTCCTCGGTCGGCGTGACCAGCAGCGGGGAGCACACCCAGCGCAGTGAGGTGAGCATGCACCCCGATGGCTGCGGCTGAGCCTTGGCCAGCACCACCGCCGCCGGGCCCGCGGCCGGCACATCCGGTGCGACGATCGTCCGGCTGGCCGCGACTCCCGGCACCGCGATCTCCGAGATGCCGGCCTGGGCGCCAAGCGGCGGATCCGGCCGCGCGGCGAGGCCGGTGATGGTGATCCGCAGCCAGCCTGACCGGCCGGACGGCACCCGCAGCGGCTGCGGCTTCCCGGTGACCCGCACCCGGTCAGTGATCTGGCCCGCGCTGGTCGCCACTTCGACCTTCGTGACCGCGGGCCCGAGGGTGGCGATGTTCGCGAAGGCCACCTGGATCACCCCGGGATCGACCCGGGAATCGAAGTCGATCTGGATCCACTGGCCGACCGGCCCGGTCCAGCTACCTGACTCCCACATGGTCCGCCCGTCCCCGTCGACCGCGGCTGACGGCAGCAGGCCGCTCGCCCACTGGGCGGGCAGAGCCCCGATGTCGGAGGCGGACGAGGACGCGGTCACGTCCCTGATGCCCTGGTACCGCGCCACGCTCAGGTACCTGGTCCAGCCCGGCTCGGTGTAGTCCCCGACCGCCTCGAACGTCTGGGACGGCTGGGCCGCGGTCAGCGTCGGCGAGTAGGACGTCCGCAGTTCGCCGAAGTTACGGACCCGGCGCCGCAGGGAGTCCGTCACCATCGAAGCGGCGGCGGGCAGGCCGGGGGAATCGGAGTTGAGCAGCACAGGCCGGCGGCCGAGCAGTCCCTCGTCGGCGAGGGTGAGCTCAGCCTCGGGACCGCCGTAGACCCGCAGCGTGCCAGCGGCCGGCTGCACCGTGGCCACCGGCGCGGCCCCGGCCACCTGGTAGATCTCCACCGGGGGGTAGGGCGGGTCGAAGTTGCTCACCGCGTCGCCCGGCGAGAAACTGCCGTCCAGGAAGCCGAACTGGGCCACCTTGGAGATGCCCGGCGAGGCGCCCAGCGCCTGGTTGATCCGGGCCGGCCAGGCCCCCTCCACGTCGGAGCGGTTCAGGTCGTTGCGGACCACCACGTACTTCACGCCCATCCGCGCGAGGACCTGGGTCAGGCCGGCTGACCCGTCGCCTGCGGCCAGTCGCTGGTCGATCGCGTCGAGCAGCCGTTCGTTGCCTGGTGACCCGATGGTGGACAGGTTCCGCTCCGCCCAGTCGACGGTGGCCAGCGGCTGCAGGGCATCATCGAGCGGGCTGCCCCACAGGTACTGGCCGAATGCGGCGCCGGGCACGACGAGCACGGCCTGGCGGCCGGCGCGGGCGTTCAGCCAGTTCGCCGCGTTCACCCAGTAGGGCGGGATCTGGCTGAACGAACCTGAGCTGGCCAGCCCGGTGAGGTAGGCGGGCAGCGCCAGGCCGCCGATGGCGAGCGCAGCGGCCGCGGCCACGGCGGCCCGCAGCCGGGGCAGCCGCACCGACGCCAGCAGGTGGGCCAGCCCGAGGACAACCGGCAGGCGGATCATCGGATCGAACTTGCGCACGTTGCGGAACGCCGCCGCCGGGCCATTGATCAGGTGATCGACCGGGCTCGCCAGCGGGTTGCCCAGGCTGCTCAGGTGCCCCGCGGTGATGATGGCCACGCCCGCGAGCGCGGCGCAGAGCAGGAACCGCCGCCCGGGCAGCCCCCGGCGGATGAGCCCAGCCAGCCCCAGGCCAGCGATCAGCCCGGTCAGCAGTGTCGGCACCACCCCGGTGGCGATCTGGTACCCGAGCCGCCACCACGGCTGCCCGTTCACCACCAGGTAACCGACCCAGTCCTCAGTGCCCCGCAACGTGTCCGACAGGCTGGTTACCGACGTCGTGACCGCGGCACTCTCGGTGTACGGGACGATCGACACGCCGTACTTCGACAGCAGGACGAGCGGGACCGACCACCACCAGGTGGCGAGCACGACGGCCGGGCACCACCAGGCGAGGATCCGCCACCGCGGTGCCGGCCGGGCCAGGGTGAGCAGGTACAGGACCGCGGGAACCAGCACCGCGATGGTCGCGGCGGCGTTGACGCCGCCGCACAGGGCAACCGCCGCGGCCGACCGTGCGGCAGCCCGCCCCCGCCTGCCGCCGTTCGCCGCACCAACCAGGGGGAGCAGGATCCAGGGCAGCATCGCCGCCGGCAGGAACTCCGAGGACAGCGCGCCGAGCAGAGTGAGCGCGGCCGGTGACAAGGCGTAGGCCAGGCCCGCGACGAGCCGGGTCCACGGCGTGCCGATGCCCAGCCGGCCAGCCAGCCGCACCGTGCCGAGGAAGGCCGCGACCAGGATGGTGCTGATCCAGAGCCGCTGGATGACCCACGCATCCAGCGCGACGAGCTTGCCGAGGGCGAAGAACGGCCCCATCGGGAAGAGGTAGCCGACCACCTGGTCCTGCAACTGGCCGAACTGCTGCGGATCCCACAGGGTCAGCGCGCGGGCCAGGAAACGTGCGGGGTCCACCGCCAGGTCGAGCTTGGTGTCAGCGATCACGTTGCCCGGGACGGTCACGAACGGGAGCGCGACGAGCAGCAGGCAGCAGCCCAGCAGGCGGCCGGCCCGGCGGATCCGGTGGTCCGGCCCACGTCCGCTGGGCGGCGGCTGGACACCGCTCGGGCGCCGCTCGGGCGCATCGATCACGGCGGGTCGCCCGCCTCCCCGGTCGCCCGTCCGAGCAGGCGCTCCAGCGGCGTGGCCGGCCGGAGCGTCACGTCGCCGGGGTGGTCCCGGAGGAGAAGGTCGAGCACCGGCCCCTCCGCCAGCACCTCGCGGGGGCGGTGCCCGTCGCGGTAGGACGCGATCCAGGCCCCAGGGCGGCTGCCCCGGGACGTGCCGCCGCGGAGGCAGGCCCCGATCATCGCGGTCATCCGCGCCGTGCTCCGGTCCCAGCCCAGCTGCGCTGCCCACGCCTGGCACGCGGCGGCGACGGCCCCGCGCCGGGCCGGATCGGCAAGCTCCTTGACGGCGCGTTCGGTTACATCCTCGATGCGTTCCCCGTCCCGGACCAGCCAGCCGGTGCGCCCGTCGCGCACCGCATCGCGCAGCCCGTCCACGTCGTAGGCGACGGTCGGCACGCCGAGGGCGGCGGCTTCGAGCACGCACAGTCCCCAGCCCTCGCCCTGCGAGGTGTTCAGGTGCAGCAGCGATCCGGCCACGACCGCCTGCTTCTCCGGCTCCGGGAGGAAACCGCGGAGCTGGACCGGGCCCGCCAGGCCGGCCGCCGCGACCCGGCTGGCCAGCGACTGCTCCGACGGGCCGCGGCCCACCACATCGATGGTGATCCCGCGGCCGGCCAGCCGCTCCGCGACAGGCAGGATCCGCTCGGCCCGCTTGTGCGCGACGAGGCGTCCCACCCACACCAGGGAACTGGGCGGAGGTCCTGCCTGCGGCGCCGGCTCCGGTGCCGGGACCGGCACCGCGGTGCCGTTAGGTATCAGGAAGATGTCGCCGGTCCAGCGGAGCCGGTCACGCATCGCGGCGACAGTGGACGGTGAGACCGCCACGCAGGCGTGCCGCCGGTACACCCACCTCGCGGCGGGCCCTTCCAGCAGCCGGCCCACGCGCGCCATCCAGCACGGAAAATGCACCGAAAACTGCAAAGAATGCACATGATGCATCACGCAAAGCACCGGCACCTGCCGAGGCAGCACGGACGGCGTGAAGAACGGGATCCCGTTCTGGCAGTCGAGCACGGCGTCGAACGACCGGCGGTGGGCCAGCAGCCAGCCCAGGATCAGCGGGTACACGGTGAAGCGGCCGCCCAGCCTGATGATCTCGATGCCATCACGGCAGTCGCGGCGGGCCTGTCCCGGCGCCCGCGCGGTCAGGAAGCGGACCGTTGCCCCGCTGCTGACCAGGCCGCGGGCCATCTGCCACGCGTACCGCTCCGCACCGCCGGCCTCTGGATGCCAGGGATCCCGCCAGTTGGCGATGGCGATCCGCGCGCCGCTCAGGTCGGATGGGCAGTCGCCAGGTCCGGTCACGCGATCGTGACCCCGGTCGGCATCGTGACCCCGGCCGGCAACGCCTCCACCCCGGCCGGCAGAGACTGCACTCCGGGCGGCAGGCCACGGGTTCCGGCCGGCAGGCCACGGGTTCCGGTCGGCAGCATCGGACCTGGTGCCCGCACGGACCCGGCCGCGGCGGGGGCGGGCCGC
>CAYPQM010000188.1:4665-6417 GCA_964412845.1 uncultured Streptosporangiaceae bacterium | reverse complement strand
CGGCAGCATCGGACCTGGTGCCCGCACGGACCCGGCCGCGGCGGGGGCGGGCCGCATCCGCAGCCAGATGGACGCCACGTCGCGCAGCGTGGCCGCCGTGTGCCGCGGCACGGAGAACGTCGAGCCTGGCATATCCCGCCAGCGAACCGGGATCTCGGTCAGCGTCGCGCCCAGCCGCTCACACCTGGCGATGAGCTCGACATCGAAGGCGAAGCCAGGTGTCCGCAGCGACAGCGCGGCAGCGCGGGCCAGCGGCCCGGAGAAGAACTTGAACCCGCACTGCGTATCGGTGGCGTCGGGGACGATGCGGCGGGCCAGGCCGCGGAACGCGGCGCCGCCGAGCCTGCGGATCCCACTGTGCCTGTCCTCGGCGACCGAGGCGGCAAGCGCACGCGACCCGATGACCAGTGGCTTCCCGGCGGCGAGCAGGCTGACCGCGACGTCCAGGGCGGACAGGTCAGTGGCCATGTCAGCGTCGCAGAACCCGACGAACGGGGCCTGGGTGGCCAGCAGGCCCGTCCGTACCGCGAGCCCCTTACCCGCGCGGGTGCAGTGCAGCAAACTGACCGGGACCGGTCCCGGGGGCCAGCCCCGGACCACGTCGCCGGTCAGGTCAACGCTGGCGCTGTCCACGACCAAGATCGCCGCTCGCAGCGGAAGCGTCGCGGCCTTGCGGCACAGCGCGGCCAGCCCGGCGGGCAGTCGGCCGGCCTCGTTGCGGGCCGGAACGACGATCTCGATTGACACCGGGGGGACATTCCGCTCGCCCCCCGGCGACTCGTTCACCACCGCCCGTGCCGGTCAGCGCGTCCCGTACTGGTACAACGAGGCTTTGCTCGGGGTGCCGTTAGCCAGGCCGGCCAGCGCGTTACTGGCCAGGAAGGCACCCCCGACGGCGAGCACGACCCCGACGGCAATGATGATCAGCAAGCGGGCCACGGCGCTCCTCCTGCGACAGGGGTCAGGTCGTTGGCTGGACAGTAACCGCCATCCAAGCCAACCGGCTAGTAACGTGACGGAAATGTAACACGTTCTATTTTTGCCCAGACCTGGGTCATTCGGCAACCAACCAGGTCAGAGTGGGTAAACGGGGAGCGGCGTGACTAGGAGTAATAATCTTGTTCTAGTGGTGCGCGGGCCGGTCTGGCACCTCGTACACGACCAGGCCAGGGCGTGCGATCACCGTCGTGCACCCGGGCAGGCGCCCCCCGGCCGGGCCGCCCGCATCCACGATCACGAACCGAATCCCGGCGGCTTGCAGCGCCGGGGTCAGCGGCCCTGCGGAGTTGATCGCCCTGTCCAGCGAACGGGCCCGCGGAGCGTCCGGTCGTAGCTGGATGTTCCCGACCTGGCCCCCGTCATTCCAGATCACCGGACGGGCCAGGAGCCGCGGCCACGGGTCAAGCATGGCCTCCCCGCCGTTCCATCGGGGCCGCCGGTACGCGGCCCACGGAAGCAGCAGGGCGTCGCCGGTCGCCCGGCTCTCGTCGATCATCCGGGCCGCGGTCAGCCAACTCGCCGGATACCAGACCGGACGCAGCCGCCCAGCGGCTCCCCAGGCCAGCCCGGGCAGGAGCAGGACCGGCGCGAGCAGCGCCGCCACCCCGATCGCCAGCCCGGGCCGGTCCGGCCGGCCGAGCCGGCCGCCTTCGCCGCGGCGACCGCTCCCGACCGGCTGGCTGCTTTGGCCCCGCCACCCGGCTTCGTCCCACTGACCGCCTGCGCCGCGCCGGCCGCCTTCGTCCAGCTGGC
>CAYPQM010000188.1:0-4418 GCA_964412845.1 uncultured Streptosporangiaceae bacterium | reverse complement strand
CAGCTGGCTGCCTTCGTCCAGCTGGCTGCCTTCGTCCAGCTGGCTGCCTTCGTCCAGCTGGCTGCCTTCGTCCCACTGACCGCCTGCGCCGCGCCGGGCATCCCGCAGAGCGAACGGACCAGGCCGCATGGCCCACGTCACGGCCAGGCCGAAGCCGACCGCCTCGGCCAGGGCCAGCGGGGCCACGAACTGCTGGCCGTCGCGGAGGACCGCGAACCCGGGCCACAGCCGGATCGCCGCCCTGAGCAGTTCCCGGCCCGGTGCGGTGATCCCGATGCTCGCGATCACGAGTCCAGCCACCGCCGCAACCCCGAGCCCCGGCCAGCGACGAAGCCGCGCGGCGAACACCGCGTAGCCGCCGACCCCGACGACCACGAGCGCCAGCCACAGGGTGGACCATGCGCCACTGTAGGCGGCGGGCACGGCCTGCGCGTTCCAGATCCCGCCCAGCATCAGCAGGCTGCCAAGCGAGCCGAACGGGGTGTCGGCCCGCGCGGCGAACGCGGCGACGCTCGCAGGGTCGACGTACACCTGGTGCAGCATCGACGGGATCAGCCAGGGCAGGCTGCCCAGGGCCAGCGCGAGCAGTACGACAACCGCCGCGCGGATGGGCCGGCGGCCAGCACGGCCCGGGGCAGCCGCCGGGCCCGCCGATGCTGGTACCGATCCAGCCGAGGCAGGCAGGTCAGCGGATGCCCGGGCCGGCCGCCCGCCACCCGCCCAGGCACCGGGCCCGTCGGCCGCCCGGGCCCGGAACCCGTCAGACGCCCGGGCAGGCCGCCTGCCGGGCGCGCGGGCGAGTACCGCGGCGGGCACGACGACGAGCGCGGAGATGGCCATCGCGGCGAATCCGCCGACCGCCGCGGGCACGAGCGCCAGGCAGATCCGCGCTGCGCCACGCCATGACGCAATGGAATCCCTGGTTACAGCCCGCAGCACCCAGGGCAGGCCCGCGTAGCCGAGCAGCATCGCCCACTGGCCGATGATGAGCCGTTCGGCCACGAAGGGGTTCCAGGCGTAGCACACCCCGGCGGCCAGGCGGGCGAGCCGTGGCGCGCGCCCGAGCAGGGCCGCAGCGCCCGAGCAGGCCAGCACAAAGATCGCCAGCAAAGAGAGCTTCTGCACGAGGTCGGCCGGCAGCACCCGGGACGCCGCGGCCACCACGGCGTCGCTGGGCACCGCCCGGGGCGGCCCGCCGGCCAGCCCGAACATCATCGCGGTGAACGGCTGGCGGGGCGCGAACACCATGTCGTAGCTGAGCAGGAACCCGCGCTGCAGCCCGGGGCCGAGCGCCAGCAACCCGAGGCCCAATCCCAGGGCCAGGGCCAGGGCCATTCCCGGGCCGCCGCTGGGTACCCGCAAACCGCGGGCTCCGGACGCGCGACGACCCGCTGCGTGCACGCCTTACCCGGGCACCGGCGCCGCCGGGATGGCCCGGCCGGCCTGCTGGGGGTGGAGCGATCCCACCGTGACGCCAGTCACGCAGAGCGGTGTCACGGAGTTGACCAGGCTGATGCTGACCGAGTTCCCTGAACCCACAGCCGGAACATAGACGATGTGGCGGCCCGCAGGAAGTGTTACCTCGCGCCAGTTACCCCCGAAGCGGACGGCCAGCACCGTGGCCGGCCCCGAGTAGGTCAGGCGCGCGGTCCAGGGCCATCGGTACAGGGAGCCGCGCAGCGGGATGCGGGTTCCGGCGGCAGTCACGGTCCAGCACTGGCGATTCCGCGGCGGCGGCCCTGATGACGGGCCATTCAGAGCCGCGGGCCGGAGCCGCCCCCGGCTGTCGAAGATCATCAGACCGCTGGCCACGCCGCGCGGTGACGCCGTCCACGACAGGTGGCCGGCCGGCTCGCCGCGGGCCAGCGCCCCGATGACCTGCGATGTGTACCCCTGGTTCCAGAAGAGGGCCGGGTCCATGATCATCGCGGGCGTCGGCCCATCCACGATCACCGTGCCGTGCGGCGCATCGGCGACCGCGACCCGCGCGGTCGCGATGTAGGACCGGGCGGACGTCGTCCTGGTGACATCCTCAAACCCGCGGAGCGACCAGAACGAGCCGGCCAGGAACGCGCCGAGCAGCACAAGAGTAACGACGCGCAGCGACCGGGCCGCAGCACGCCCAGTCAGCGGGATAGTGGCCGCGGAGACGGCCGGCCCAGGGACAGTTGCCGCAGAGGCTTCCGCGGGCTGAGCGACTGCCGCAGCGGCCTCCGCAGGCGGGGGAACAGCCGCCGGGGGAACCTGGTCCGGCTGCGCACCGGGCAGGCGCAGGCGGTAAGGGCTGTGCTCGCCCAGGACCGGCAGGAAGGCCAGCCCCAGGCAGAGCGCCAGCAGGGGGGTCATGTCGGCCAGGTACCTCGCCTGCACCCCGAGCAGGGCCGCGGTCTGCGTTCCCAGCCGGCCGATAACGACCGGCACCATGTCCGCGGCGACGACCCAGCCGAGCAGGATGACCCAGGCCCGCCAGGCGTGCAGGCGGTAGATGCAGCTCACCACCACGACGATGGCGGCAATGACCCAGGACGCCTGCTCGACTAGCGCGGGCGGGCTGGCCTGGGCATAGCCGTAGCCGACCACCGACCACTGCCACGGGCCGCCCAGAGCGCCCGGCAGCGCGGTGCTGCCGAGCAAGGTCGAGGCGAAGTCGAGGATGTGCGAGATCGGGCCTGGGTTGCTCGGCTGCGTGGTCGAGCCGGGGAGCCGGATGAAGAAGACAACGCAGTATCCGGCGAGCAGCGCGCCATACAGAGTCCAGGCCCGCCAGTACCGCCGCAGCGCCGTGCGCACAGCCGCGGCCCAGCGCCCCTCCACGAAGAACGCGGATGTCAGGGCGAGCAGCAGCAGCGGAACCACCGCGCCCTTCTCCATCGTGGCCATGCCGAGCAGCAGCCACCCGGCCGCGATGACAGCGTGCCGTAGCTGCCCGCCGCGCAGATAGCGGACGTGCGCGTCGACCGCCATGAAGATCGCCAGTTCCAGCGGAAGGGTCTCAATGGCCACTGACCACCAGGCCACCCCGGCCAGCGACAACGGGCTGAACAGGTACACGGCCAGCGGGATCAGGATCGCGGGGCGGTTACCGAAGAGCGTCCGCAGCACGCGCAGCAGGGCAAAACACGCGGCGGCCAGGAACCCGAGGACGACGACGCTCGTCAGCGCCCAGTCGTACAGCGAAACCCGGGCCAGCACCCAGGCGATCGCGAACCCGAGCGGCGCCATGTGCCCGGCATCCACCAGCAGCAGGTACTTCAGGCTGAACCCGCTGGCCAGGGCCCGGTCGAAGGTGTAATAGTCGTCCTGGCGGAAGTAGGAGTGGCCGAGCAGGCCCGCGCTCCACCACAGCTCGACAGCGATGAGCGTGACCGCGGCGATGGTGATCCCGTTGACACGGAGCCACTCGGCCGCGTCCCGCGGCACCGGCCGATCTTCCGGCCGGCTTCCCGGCCGATTCTCCGGCCGGCTGTCTGGTTGGCTCTCTGATTCGCTTCCCGGCCGGCCCTGCGGCCGGGGAAGCGCCCGCCAGGTACGGACCAGCGTCGCCACCCCTCCCGTCCACCGTGCGCACCGAATTAGCGCAACTGAGGGTCGAATAAGCACAGACGGTCGAATAAGCACAGAAGCGTAGCTTGCGGACGGCCGCGCCGAGCCGAAGGCCGGCCCGGCCCAGCGGTCTCCCGGCGGCGCGCGATCATCCCGGCACCCGGGCGATGACGCGGTCGGCGAACTGGCGCAGGTTGGCGATCTTCGCGTTCAGCGGCTCGACATCAGGGCCGACCTCATAGGGCCACCGGAAGCCGACGATGACGTCGGTCACCCCCTGCTCCGCCAGCCGCTGCACCCCGTCCACGCTGAAGGCGTCCATGGAGATCACGTGCACCTCGAACGGGCGGTCGGCGGTGCCTTCCTGCCGGCGGAACTCGCCGAGCCGGGCGAGCAGGCCGGGCAGCTGCTCAGGATCTCCCCCGCCGTGCAGCCATCCGTCCGCCACCCGGGCCGCCCGGCGGAGGGCAGCGTCGCCATGACCGCCGACCAGGATCGGGAGGGGCTCGCTCGGCACGGGAGCGATCTTGACCGGGGGCAGGTCGAAGATCTCCCCGTGATACTCGAAGTAGCCGCCCGCCGACAGCCCGCGGATAACGGCGATCTCCTCGTCCATCCGCTTCCCGCGGTGCTCCCAGGGCACGCCGAGCACCTCGTAGTCCTCGCGCCACGGGCTGCTTCCGACCCCCAGGACGAGCCGGTTGCCGGTGAGGACGGCTGTCGACGTCGCCTGCTTGGCCACCAGCACCGGATTGCGCACCGGCAGCTTCAGCACGAAGGTGACGAACCGGAGGCGCTCGGTCACCGCGCCCAGGGCGGGGATGAGCGAGAAGGGCTCAAGGAAGGGCTTGTCCTCAAGGAACTCGCGGGTGCCG
>CAYPQM010000187.1:0-11982 GCA_964412845.1 uncultured Streptosporangiaceae bacterium | reverse complement strand
CGAGCAGGTCCTGACGTCGCCATACAAGAACCGCATCATCCTGGTGCCGTACAACGAGCCGGACGGCAACTGGTTCGCGGGCCTGACCACGAACGCCACAACGCTCGCCGCGTTCGAGGCTGAGTGGCTGCAGACCTACAACTTCATCAGGGGCCTGTGGCCGCAGGCGCGGATCGCCGGCCCGAACCTGAGCGGTTTCTACCCGGCCGCGCTGGGCAGCTTCCTGCAGTTCTGCATGGCGAACAACTGCCTGCCCACCGTGATGACCTGGCACGAACTGCAGGTCGCGTCCACCGTGCGGGCCGACGTGACCGCCTACCGGACGCTGGAGAGCACCGTCGGGCTGGCCCGCCCGCTGCCGGTCAACCTCGACGAGTACGCCGCCCGGTACCAACTGACCAGCCCGGGCCAGATGGTGGCGTGGCTGTCCGCGCTGGAGGACGCGAAGGTGGACGGGGATCTCGCGTACTGGAACATCAACGGCTCGCTGGGCGACTCGGTGGCGGAGCAGAACATCCCGAACGCCCAGTGGTGGCTGTACAACTGGTACGCCTCGATGACCGGCGGCACGGTCGCGGTAACCCCGCCGCAGGGCAGCACCGACGACACCCTGCAGGGCCTGGCCACGCTGGACAAGGCGAAGCGGCAGGCGCGGATCATCATGGGCGGCGGCGCGGCCGGTCCGGAGAACCTCACCGTCAACCACATCGACCCGGCCATCTTCGGCCACTCGGTGCACGCCACGATCCTGCAGGACCGGTGGAGCGGGATGACCGGCGCGGCGGCGCAGCCGACCCGCACCTACGACGGGACCGTGCCGGTCGGCTCGGACGGCTCCATCACCCTGCCGGTGACGGCCGGCGACCAGGGCGACGGCGCGGGCGGCAACGTCGCGTCGTGCACCGCCACCGGGGCCCGGGTCCCGGGCAAGCTCGGCAACGCCCTGTCCCTCTGCGGCAACAACGAATACGTCAGCCTGCCGTCCGGCATCGTGTCCGGTCTCTCCGACTTCACGATCTCGGCCTGGGTCAACCCGTCTCAGGACACGCCGTGGTCCCGGATCTTCGACCTCGGCACCGGCACCGGGAACTACATGTTTCTGACGCTGAACGCGGGCGGCGGGCCGCTGCGGTTCGCGATCACCACCAGCGGTGGCGGCGGGGAGCAGCAGATCAACGGCACCGGCAACCTGCCGCTGAACACCTGGTCCCACGTGGCGGTCACGCTGTCCGGAACCACCGGCACGCTGTATGTCAACGGCACCGCTGTCGGCACCAACGGCAACATGACGCTGCACCCGTCGGACCTCGGCACCACGAACCAGAACTGGATCGGACGCTCGCAGTACCCGGCTGACCCGTACCTCAGCGGGATGGTGGACGACTTCCAGGTCTACGACCACGCGCTGACCGCGGCGGAGGTAGCCGATCTGGCCGGCGGGCAGCAGGGGGCCGGGAACGTGGCCGACTACCGGTTCGACGAGGCGAGCGGCGCGAGCGCGACCGACTCCTCCGGCAACGGCCGGGATGGCACGATCATCTCCAATCCGGTCGCACCGCCGACCATGGACGCCTACGAGGTCATCCTGTCCCCGGGCGGCGGTGCGGCCACCCCGCCGGACGCCACCTGGCTGCACGGCTACCTGGCGTCCCAGGCCACCCTGACCGGCACCGGCTGGAACATCAACACCGAGGGCACGCCCAGCAACCTCGGCGGTTTCGCCACCGCGGGTGAGCAGGACGTGGGCGGCCTGCGGACCGGATCCTCCACGGTCATCACGTTCAACGTGACCGTGCCGCAGACGGGGGACTACACGCTGTCGGTGTACGACGGGAGCAACTCAGCCGCGACCGATGTGTCCGGCCCGACGAACATCTTCGCCCGGGTGGACGGGACCAGCCCGCAGGAGGTGTGGCTGCCGGTCGGATACAACTGGGTGATCTGGAACCACGCCGACACCACCGTGCACCTCACCGCGGGCACCCACCAGATCAGCCTGTCGACCACCGGGGCTGACGGCGCCGCGACGAACGGCGACGCCATCATCAACAAGATCGATCTTCAGCTCCAGGATCCCGCCACGGCGAGCTCGGCCAGCTATGAGGCGGAGCAGGCGGACCTGAACGGCGCGACGGCTGACTACCGCGCGCAGGGCCAGTCCGGGGCCGGGGCGGCCGACATCTCCCGCGCCGCAAGCGCGACCTTCTGGGTCTACTCCGCTGCGGACGGCTACTCGGATCTGGCCTTCCGGTACAAAGGCACGGGAACGGCCCACCTGACGGTTAACACGCAGCCGGTCAGCGGAGGACTGGCCGCCGGCAGCGCGCGGAACTGGTCGACCAGGACCGGCCGGGTCTACCTGAGCGCAGGTGTGAATAAGATCGTGGTCACCGGTGACCGCGATCAGGTGACGCTCGACAAGCTGACCGTCACGCCGCTCGCCGACACGAACCCGGCCGCGGCGTCTCACGTCGCGGCGTACCAGGCTGAGGACGGCGCGCTGACCGGTACCGCCACCGTGGACAACAGCTACAGCCAGGCCGACGGCGGCGTCGTCACTGGGGTCGGCGACGGCCCGGCGAACTCGCTGACCCTCACCGTGCCCGCGCCGGTGGCCGGCCGCTACGGGATGACCGTCCGCTTCGCCAACAACCAGCAGGTGATAGCCAACCACTACAACCCTGACCTGATGACCGCCCCGGCCGACATCAGCGTCAACGGCGGGCCGACGTTCCATGTCAACTTCGCCAGCACGTTCAGCTGGAATCAGTTCTGGAACCTGACCATCCCGGTGACTCTCCGGCCGGGCACCAACACCATCAAGTTCACCGCCAACCAGCAGTACAACTACGACGGTAAGACCATCGGCGTCATCTACTCGGGCAGCGACATCGGCGAGGCGCTGCGGTCGAGTACGGCGCCGAACATCGACCAGGTCACCCTGGCGCCGTTCCAGATTCCCAGCCCAGGCGGCCCGTAAGCCGGTCAGCTACTTGATCGACCCGGCGGTGAGGCCGCCCACGACGCGCCGCTCGATCAGCGCGAACAAGATCAGCACCGGGATGGTGGCCACCACGGAGGCACCGAACAGGTGCTGCCAGTCGACTGTGTACTGGCCGATGAACATGTCCAGCCGGACCGTGAGCGGCGTGACGTTGTTGCTCGTGGTCAGGGTGAGCGCCGCGATGAACTCATTCCAGGCGGCGATGAACGTGAAGATCAATGCGGTCACCACGCCGGGCATCGCCAGCGGGAGGGTGACCCGCCACAGGGTGCTCAGCCTGCTGCTGCCGTCGACCATCGCCGCCTCTTCGAGTTCCACCGGTATGGAGCCGACGTAGGCGTTGAGGATCCAGATCGCGAAGGCCAGGTTGAAGCCCGCGTTGACCATGATGAGCGCCCAGACGGTGTCGATGAGGTGGAAGCTGAGGAACTCCTTGTAGATGCCCACGATCAGCGCGGTCGGCTGCAGCATCTGGGTGACCAGCACGATGAGCAGGAAGAGGTTCCGCCCCCGGAACCGGTGACGGGCGGTGTAGTAGGCGGCGGGCAGCGAGACGAGCAGCACCAGGACGGTCGCCCCGCCCGCCACCTCCAGGCTGACCCGCAGGCTGGTGGTGATGCCGAAGCCGCCGCCCCACATGTTGGTGAGGTTCGACCAGGCGAAATGGTGCGGCAGGTAGTTGCGTTCCAGCAACTCCCGCTGCGGCCGCAGCGCGGTGATGATCATCTCGGCATACGGCAGCAGGAAGACGAGGGCGATGATGTACGCGGTGGCCGCGATGACCGCCGTCTTGATGGTCGGCAGCCGCCGCGGCGTCGTGCCGCGGCGGCGTGCGGCGGTCCTGGCCGTCATCTCAGCGCGCCTCCTGCCGGTTCCAGTTGCTGACCCGGAGGTAGCAGAGCACGATCACGATGATCAGGCTGAAGTTCACGACCGACATCGCGGCCGCTTCCCCGATGTAGCTTTCCTTCAGGTTGTACATGAAGACCGTGGTCGTGTTGGTCTCATAGCCCGGACCGCCGCGCGTCATCTCCCAGATGATCGGGAATGAATTGAATACATTTATCAGGTTAATGATCACGGCGACGACCAGGGCCGGCCGCAGCAGCGGCAGCGTGATCGACAGGTAGCTGCGCCATTTCGACGCGCCGTCGATCGTGGCTGCCTCGAAGAGCTCACCAGGAATGGTCTGCAGCCCCGCGAGCAGCGTGTAGGTGGTGAACGGCAGGGACACGAATACCGCCACGCCGATCATCCATGCCATCGCGCTGTCCGGCCGGCCCAGCCAGGAAGACTGGTTCGAGTCGAACTGGTGCACGATGCCGAGCTGGTGCAGGAAAATGTTGATCGCCCCGTTGTCCGGCTGCAGCATCCAGCGGAATATCAGGGCCGTCATCATCACCGACGCCGCCCACGGCGCGATGAGCGCCCACCTGGTGACCCGCCTGCCGGGGAAACGCTGGTTGAACAACTGGGCCAGGCCGATTGATATCAGCATGGTGATGCCGACCACGGCGACCACCCAGGTCACCGTCCGGACCAGGATCCCGGGCAGGTTCGGGTCCCCGAAGAGCGAGCGGAAGTTCTTCGTGCCCGCCGCTCCGATCGTGACTCCGATCGGCGTGATGCGCTGCAGCGATGTCTGGACCAAGGCCACGATGGGCCACAGCACCACGACCGCGATCAATGCCGTGGCGGGCCCGAGCCAGGCCAGCGGGGCCAGCCGACGTCGGGTCCGGCGGGCCCGGCCGCCCCGCTGCGGCCGGCCAGGCGAGGCGGCGCCCGGCCGCTGATCGCCTGCCGTCTCCCGGACGGCCGCAACGTCTGGCATGCCTTTCTCAGCCGCCGCTGGCGGCGGTGTGCTGGATCGAGTTCAGGATCTTCTGCGGATTGCTGCTGATCGCCTGGCCCAGGGTTGTCTTGATCTGATTCTCCACCGTGGTCCAGTTGGTCTTGGACGGGTAGTTCACCGAATTCGGGATGTTCTTCAGGAAGGCCGCGAACATCAAGTTCTTCTCCATGGTGGCCGCGGCGCTCTGGGTAGCCGGCAGCAGATCGTATTCATTGTCGAACTGAAGCTGGTACTTGTCCTGATACACGAAGTCGAGGAACTTCCTGATCGCGGCGGCATGCTTTCCGGTGTTGAAGGCGACGATGTCGTCATGCACGCCCAGCGTGGACGCCAGCGGAGCATTCTTACCCGGGACGTTGGCCGTGGCGTAGTCCGAGGTCTTCAGGACGCCAGCCGCCTGGATGATCGGGATCACGGCCGGTGAGCCGAGCACCATGCCGATCTTTCCCTGGGCGAACTGCGCCCACACGTCCTTGCGATCCGTCGTGCCGGGGCTTGGCTGCGTATCACCGGCGCTGGCCAGCTTGCTCATGAACCGCAGCGTCTGCACATTCTGCGCGCTGTTGATGGTGTAGGCCCCGCTGCTGTTGACGTAGCCACCGCCGTTGCCCAGGAACCACAGCAGCGCCTCGGCCTGTGCCTCCTCGCTGCCCAGCGGCATGCCATAGCCGATGTAGCCCTTGGCCTTGATCGCGGCCGCGTCCGACTGCAGTTGCGCCCAGGTCTGCGGCGGCGACGAGATCCCGGCGGCGGCGAATATCTTCTTGTTGTAGTACAGCGCGCGGGTGCTCGTGGTGAACGGTATGCCGTAGTCGGTCCCCTGGTACTGGCCGTCCTTCAGGAAGGTCGGTATCAGGTTTCCCAGCACGCCCGGCGACAGGACATCGCTGGCCGGGTAGAGCAGGTGGCTCTGCGCGAACTGTGGCGCGGTGTCCCCTTCGAGAACGTCGGGGAACTGCTTGTTCTGCACGAGCGTCTGGACCTTGTTGGGGAAGTCCGTCCAGTCGACGGTCTGCACCTTGACTGTGATGCCCGGGTTGGCCTGGTGGAAGGCCGATGCGATGGCGTCCCAGTACTTGGTCGTGCTGTTGGCTGGCCCGGTGCCATAGTCGGCGCCGAAGAAGGCCAGCGTGGTCGTGCTGGACGAACTCTTCGACGACCCGCAGCCCGCCAGCGCCAGCAGCGCCGCCGACCCGATCGCGACGCCCAAGGTCAGCCGTTTCTTCATCTGATCTCCTCGCTCAGGCCGGCGCCGGTGCCGGCGCCTCGGTCCTCGGTCCTGCGGCCCCGGTTTCCAGAGGCCACCGCTTCCGGAGTCAACACCACCCGGCCGGCCGGCTCCAGACAGGTTGCCGAATTGTAATGAAAGTTTCCTATTAGTTCCCGAACCGAGTCCGGGGGAGGCGTGGCGGGCGGGCGAGGCCGGCCTCGCGGGTGGGTTAGGCGTTCTGTCCGAAGAACTCGCGCGGGTTGCGGACCAGGATCTGCTCGATCTGGTCATCCGGGACGCCGCGATCACGGAGGCCGGGCAGGACCCCGGTATGGATGTAGGTGTACTGCCAGTTGGGCAGGACCACGTCGATCTCGGACGCGCGGAACCAGTCCATGAACGACGCCTTGTCGTGCGAGAGCATGATCCGGTCGGCGTAGCCGCGCGCGCAGAGTTCCGCCAGTGTGTCCAGCTGATCGGCGAGTGGTACGGCGACGCTCAGCCCGCAGCGGTCCCAGCCCAGGTAGGAACCATTGTCGATCAGCCGCTGCAGATAGCCGAGATCCGTTGTCTCGTTGGAGTGCCCGATCATCACCCGGCCTGGGTCGACCCCATGCTCAGCGAAGATCCGCTGCTGATCAAGCCCGCGCTGGGTCGGCGCGTGCGCGTGCGTGCAGATCACCGTGCCGGTGCGGGAATGGACGTTCGCGATCGCCCGGGTCAGCCGCTCGACATCGTCCGTCATCCCCTGCTGGTCGGTCGCGACCTTTAGCACGGCCGCCCTGATGCCCGTGTCGCCGATCCCCGCGGTCACATCCCGCTCGAACAATGACTCCAGCACGTGATCGTCGTGGTCGAGGACTTTGCCCGGCCCGCGGTAGTGGAAAGGGAACGGCAGGTTGTCGTAGGTGTAGTAGCCGGTCGCGAACATGACCTTCAACCCGGTTCCGGCCGCCGCGAGGACGACCAGCGCTGGATCGCGCCCGAGACCGGGGACAGTCATGTCCAGGATCGTGTCCACGCCCGCCCGCTTGAGCTGCCCGAGCCGCTCGCGGGCCGCGGCCACCTCCGCCTGCTCGTCCCAGCCGCCGAACCCTGGCCAGCCCCACTGGAGCGACTCGGTGCGGATGAACACGTGCTCGTGCATCAGCACGACGCCGAGATCCGCGATGTCGATGTCTCCAGCACTGGTGGGGACCGTGGTCATGGTCGCTACCTCCTGAGCGATGCCGTTGGCGTGGCCGCGCTGGCGGCGCCAGTGGTGGGTGGTAGGCAGCGCGAAGCTCAGCATGACCACGCGACCGACGCTAACTCCGCCGCGCCGCAGCTCGCCACGGTCATCGTCAATCCATGTCAACCCAGCCGAGAGAACGGTCGACTGCTTTCTGCCAGCCGGCGTAACCGGCGGCGCGCCGTCCGTCGTCCCACTGCGGCTGCCAGCGCTTGTCCTCCTGCCAGTTCTGCCTGAGTTCGTCCAGCGACCCCCAGAACCCGACCGCCAGGCCCGCGGCGTAGCCCGCGCCGAGCGCCGTGGTCTCGGCGACGACCGGCTTGGACACCGGGACGCCGAGGATGTCGGCCTGCATCTGCATGCACAGTTCGTTGGCGGTGACCCCGCCGTCTACCCGGAGCACGTCGAGAGCCACCCCGGAGTCCTGCCGCATCGCTTCGACCACGTCCCTGGTCTGGTAGCAGATCGCTTCCAGGGTGGCCCGGGCCAGGTGGGCGTTGGTGTTGTAGCGGGACAGGCCGACGATCACGCCTCGTGCGTCGGGCCGCCAGCGCGGGGCGAACAGGCCGGAGAAGGCCGGGACGAAGTAGACACCGCCGTTGTCGTCGACCTGACGGGCCAGGGCCTCACTCTGCGCGGCACCGGAAATGATGCCCAGCTGGTCGCGCAGCCACTGCACCGCCGATCCGGTGACCGCGATCGAGCCCTCGAGGGCGTATACCGGCGCCGCGTCGCCGAACTGGTAGCAGACCGTGCTGAGCAGTCCGTGCTCCGATCTGATCGGCTTCGTGCCGACGTTGAGCAGGAGGAAGTTGCCTGTTCCATAGGTGTTCTTGGCCTCGCCAACCCCAAAACATACTTGCCCCACGGTGGCGGCCTGCTGGTCGCCGAGATCGCCGGCCAGCGGTACCTCCCCGGCGAACGGGCCGAGCGGGCGGGTGGTCCCGTAACCGCGGGGGTCGGCGGAGGGCCTGATCTCCGGCAGCATTCGCCGGGGGATGCCGAAGAACGACAGCAGCTCGGCGTCCCAGTCCAGGGTCATCAGGTTCATCAGCATGGTACGGCTGGCGTTGGTTGGATCGGTGACGTGCACGCCGCCGTCGACTCCGCCGGTGAGGTGCCACAGCAGCCAGGTGTCGGTGGTGCCGAACACCGCGTCGCCGGCCTCGGCGGCGGCCCGGACACCGTCGATGTTCTCCAGGATCCACTGGATCTTGCCGCCGGAGAAGTAGGCGGCCGGGGGCAGCCCGGCCTTCTCCCGGATGATCGCGCCGCGGCCGTCCTGGTCCAGCGCGGCGGCGATCCGGTCGGTGCGGGTGTCCTGCCAGACGATCGCGTTGCAGTAGGGCCGGCCGGTCCGGCGGTCCCACACCAGCGTCGTCTCACGCTGGTTGGTGATGCCGACGGCGGCCAGATCGGCGGCGCGCAAGCCAGCGATGCGCAGGCCGGTCTCGATAACGGCGCGGGTGCGCTCCCAGATCTCTGTCGGGTTGTGCTCCACCCATCCCGGCCGCGGCATGATCTGCTCGTGCTCAAGCTGATGCCGGGCCACTTCGTTGCCGCCATGATCAAAGATCATGAAGCGGGTGCTGGTCGTGCCCTGATCGACGGCTCCGACGAACTCGGCCATGTGGGATCTCCTGATGGGCGGGGAATCGGCAGATGAACGATTCTCTCCCAGCAGGCATTGACCGGCGGCCGGCGCGACCGGGACGGCGGGACGCCTACCTGCGCCGCGGTCCCCGCGTGCCGCGGTTGGGGCCGTCCGATGAGGCGAGTTCGACCAGCGGGAAGGCCCGGTGCCGGCGTGGCGGGACCAGGAAGTTCTGCCGCCGGGTCGAGGTGATGAACCGCTCCAGGCCGTTGTCGTCGGGGTTGACGTTGGGGTTTTGCACCTGCAGGTTCTGCGCGGCCTGGGCGGAACGCATTGAGGCGAAGAAGTCCGCGGTCGGCACGTAGATGAGGAACTGCAGCTTGAACTGGGCGCTGCCGGCCGGCATGTTGGAGCCAATGTTCGTGGGGAAGGTCCGGAAGGCGGGTACATCCATGCCGTCGAGCCCGGGGCCGTCGGCGCGGATGTGCAGCGGCGTGCCGTCGGATGCCCGGGACACCTGCTGCAGCGCCGCCTCGTGGCCGATGCGGCCCTCACCGGTGAACGTGGCGTTGAGCGTCGCATTGGTCGGGGTAAACACGCCTGCCGTATCCGCTGCGCCCGCCGCCGCGGCGCCGGTGCCCTGGAAGACGTTGTTGATGTAGGCCGGGCCGCCGCCGTTGGTGTACTGATCCGCGTTGCCGGCGGCCGGAATGCCATTGGGCGTGCCGAGCTGGTTGGAGCGGAACATGTACTGGCAGCGCTCGGTGAAGGGCTCCCCGTCGGGGTGCCGCGGGTCCTGGCCGGGAGTGGCGTAGAACTGGTACGCGTCCTCGATGTTGTGCGACAAGTGGGCGATGGAGCCGTTGTCAAAGTAGCTGCCGGCCACGGCGTTGGTCAGCTTGGCCGAGGAGTTGCCGGCGAACGTGGTGATCGCGGCCGGCCCGGCCGCATTGGTCTGCTGGTCCAGGAAGCCCATGACCATCGTGGAGTTGGGGTTCATCCTGGGCGCGAACTCGAAACCGTAGTTGTTGGCCAGCCTGCGTGGCAGGCCGATCTGCACGAACTGGATGCGAGGCGTCTGGAAGGTGAACAGCCCGTTGAAGTTGGGCGAGGGCACGCCTGTCCCGTTCAGGTTGTTACTGCCCTGGAACCACAGCGGGATGGCGCTCAGGTTGACCATCGAGTCGCTGCGGAAGTGGAAGAGCATGTCGTTGCCCTCAATGACCAGGTTGACGTTGAACCGGTCCTTGGTGACGCCGGGGACCAACGCGCCTGGGCCGCCCACGAGGCCGCCCACCACGTCGGTCGGCGACGGGACCGCTTCGACGAGCACGGGGCGGCCGGTGGCGAGCGCGGTCGGCATGTTGGCCCGAACCACCGATTGCGGCAGCCGGTTGAAGTACGGCAGGCCGTAGGACACCGAGAAGATGAGCACGCCCGAGGGGCTGGCCGGGTAACTGGCCTCGATGGTGTTCAGGGCGTTGGCCAGCATGGTCTGATCGGCCCTGGTCGGAGTGCGGTTCAGCTTGACCGGCTGGAGCAGGGCGTACGTGGGGGCGATCTGGGCCGTCACGTTGCCGGCGCCGTCGTTGAGGACCATTGCCGGGTTGATGAAGGCGCCCATGTCGAACTGGATGTCGGAGAATGTGGTAGCTGCGGCGGCCGGCCGGACGATTGGCGAGGCCAACTGCTCCAGAAGCGTGGCCTGAGAAAGCAGGAATGCTACGCCGGCCGTCCTCTTCAGAGCCGATCGCCGGCTCATGGCAATGCCCTTCAGATCCTCTGCGTCCATGCCATCTTCTCCCTTCGGTTACGAAGATCCCTGCTCGGGACGCCTCCCGACGTGGTCGTGCTGGCGTCCGCGCAGTGGCGTCCCGCACCTGGGTGTAAAGTAATTTTTGTGGCTGTGACCAGCGGAAAGTCCATTAAGAGTGGTAGCGGGAGCTAGGTCTACGCTGATACTAGCGATGGCTTTCGGCAAGGTTTATGACAATTTTGTCATGTTTCTATTATACGGTCGAATGCATTCGAAAAATCAGTTTGACCCGACTCCGTGACGGTCGCTACCTGCGTTAACGACAAGAACGGTAACTCTGATAAGCCTGATATCAGGCTGCCTTTTTTCGTTCATTTTCTCACTATGGTCACCACGTCCGGTGGGTCACAGACCGGTCCCGGCGGGCCTGGCCGGCCCTCGTCGCGCCGGCCCGTCGCGCTGAACTGCCCTAGGACGCGGGGGGGCAAGCGGCACGGGGGAGAGGTTCGCCGCGCGCCCGGCCGAGGTTCGCCCCGTGCCGGCCGAGGTTCCCCCGTGCCGGCCGAGGTTCGCCGCGCGCCCGGCCGAGGTTCGCCCCGTGCCGGCCGAGGTTCCCCCGTGCCGGCCGAGGTTCGCCGCGCGCCCGGCCGAGGTTCGCCCCGTGCCGGCCGCGCGGCGGAGGTTCCCCGCACCGGGCCGCCGTTCGCCGGCCACGGCTGGAAGTCCGCCGGGCGCCCGGCGGGACGGCCCCGGGCGCATAATGATCGCTTTCCGGCCGGCGCTGCGTAGCCGTGATCTGCCGTAGCCGGCCTGTTCCGTGCCCCGGTCGCCGGGCGGCTATGGCCTATGTTCCCGTCAAATTCAAGTGGTTCGGCTATCACGTTAGAAATTGGCAATATCTGCTGGGAGCCGGCCGAGTGGGGCCTATGCGAGACGGCTGGACTTATCTTCTCATTCTGCTTCAACTCGTGATCGATGAGGTCTACGGTGACCGGTTGGAAGTACTCCTGCAAAGACGGAGGTTGATTAAATGCGCAGAGCGCATTGGTCCGTGTGGCCGCACAACGCTCGTGCGGCGCGCGTCGCGGTTCCGCTGGCCCTTGCGCTGGTGGTGGGCTTGGTCCTGGGCCTGAAGTTGATCGGTGGATCAAACGGCAGCCTCAGCCTCTCGGCCCAGGGCGCATGCGCCACGCCAGCTACGGTGGCGGCGCCGGTTACGGCCGCGCCGGCCACGGCCGCGCCAGCCGCGGCTGCCCCTGCCACGTCGGCGGCAGCGACCGCTGCGCCGGCCACGTCGGCGCCAGCTACGACCGCGCCAGCTACGACCGCGCCAGC
>CAYPQM010000186.1:9630-12042 GCA_964412845.1 uncultured Streptosporangiaceae bacterium | reverse complement strand
CCGGCCCGGCTGACTCCGACGACCGAGAGTCCCTAGTAGTTGGGAGGCAACGGGTGTCGACATTTGTCGTCGGTACCGCGCCACCGGAGCAAGACAGCGCGGGCACCGCGCGCCCCCCTGGGCACCGCTTCCGCTGGAACTGGCGCGTCGCGACTCCGTACCTCCTGCTCGCACCGGCGGTGCTGCTGGAGTTGCTGATCCATATCGTGCCGATGCTGATCGGTGCGTGGATCAGCTTCATCAACCTGACGCAGGAGTACATCCAGTCGTGGACGTCGGCGCCATCAGCCGGCCTCAGCAACTACAAGGTGGCCCTGAACTTCAGCGGCCCCGTCGGCAAGTCACTGCTGCACTCGTTCGTGATCACCCTGGTCTACACCCTGGTCGTCGTCGGCTTCTCCTGGGGCATCGGCCTGGCCACCGCCGGGGTGCTGCAGCGGCCGTTCCGGGGCCGGGGTGTCCTGCGCACGCTCTTCCTGGTGCCGTACGCGGTCCCCATCTTCGCCGGGATCATCGTGTGGAACTTCATGCTGCAGCGCGACAACGGCATGTTCAACCAGCTCATAGTGTCGGACCTGCATCTCGTCGGCACCAGGCCCTTCTGGCTGCTCGGCAACAACGCGTTCTTCTCCACGGCGATCGTGGCGATCTGGCGGAGCTGGCCGTTCGCCTTCCTGATGATCATGGCCGGCATGCAGAACCTGCCGAACGACGTCTACGAGGCCTCGTCCATCGACGGCGCGGGTACCTGGAGGCAGTTCTTCCGGGTGACGCTGCCGATGCTCCGGCCGGTCAACACGGTGCTCGTGCTGATGCTCTTCCTGTGGACCTTCAACGACTTCAACACGCCGTTCGTCCTGTTCAACAATTCGGTCCCGCCGTCGGCCGACCTGATGTCGATCCACATCTATGAGAACTCGTTCCAGGTCTGGAACTTCGGGTACGGAGCGGCGATGAGTGTCCTGATGCTCTTGTTCCTGCTGCTCGTCACCGCCATCTACCTGCCGATCGCGAGGCGGAGGAGCCACAGTGTTTCAGCGTGACGCGTTGTCGTTCCGGATCTTCCGGTGGGTAGTCATCACGCTGGTAGCGGTTTTCACCGCGATACCGCTGTACGTGATGCTGGTCTCGTCGATCAAGCCACTGGGCGATGTCACCGGCGTCTTCACGTGGTGGCCGTCCCACATCAGCTTCCAGCCGTATTTCCAGATGTGGCACACGATCCCGCTCGCGACCTACTTCCTGAACAGCATCGTAGTCTGCACCTCGGCCACGGTCTTCTCCGTCGTCATCGCCATCTTCGCGGCCTACGCCGTATCCCGCTACGAGTTCCACGGCAAGCGGATCTTCACCACCACGGTGCTCGCGACGCAGATGTTTCCCGGCATCCTGTTCCTGCTGCCACTGTTCCTGATATTTGTCACGATCCACAACGGAATTGGCCTGCAGCTCTACGAGACCCGGACCGGACTGATAATTACCTATCTCACGTTCGTCCTGCCATTCTCGATCTGGATGCTGGCCAGCTACTTCGATGGAATACCGCGCGAACTGGACGACGCCGCCCGGGTGGACGGCACCAGCGCCATGGGCGCACTGCTCAGGGTCGTGCTGCCCACCGCGCGGCCGGGCATCATCGCGGTGGCCATCTACGCCTTCATGACATCCTGGGGAGAGATTCTCTTCGCCTCGATCATGACCAACGGAAACGGCCAGACCCTGGCGATCGGACTGCAGGGCTACGCCAACGGGGTCGGGGTGTTCTGGAATCAGGTCATGGCGGCGTCGTTCGTGGTCAGCATCCCGATCGTGATCGCCTTCATGCTCCTGCAGCGTTACATGATCGCCGGCCTGGCCAGTGGCGCGATCAAGTAGCCGCCCGCTGTCCGCGCCGCACCGATCAGGCTTCGATTCACCGTCAGACGAACGACAACATCGGCAGGGAGCAGTTAGATGATCCAGTTTCCGGACACGTTCGTCTTCGGCGCCGCGACGGCCGCCTATCAGATCGAAGGGGCGGTCGCCGAGGACGGCCGCGGGCCGTGCATCTGGGACACGTTCAGCCATACGCCGGGCAAGGTCACCGGCGGCGACACTGGCGATGTCGCCGCCGATCACTATCACCGGGTAACTGAGGACGTCCGCCTGATGGCCTCACTTGGCTTGCAGGCCTACCGGTTCTCTGTCGCGTGGCCGCGCATCCTGGCGACCGGGTCGGGCCAGCCGAACCAGGCGGGAATCGACTTCTACTCGCGGCTGGCCGACGAACTGCTCACGCACGGCATCTCGCCTGTCGCGACCCTGTACCACTGGGACCTTCCGCAGCCACTCCAAGACGCCGGCGGGTGGGCCAACCGCGACACCGCCTTCCGGTTCGCGGAGTACGCGCAGATCGTCGCGGAGGCGCTCGGC
>CAYPQM010000186.1:0-9530 GCA_964412845.1 uncultured Streptosporangiaceae bacterium | reverse complement strand
CGACACCGCCTTCCGGTTCGCGGAGTACGCGCAGATCGTCGCGGAGGCGCTCGGCGATCGTATCGCGACGTTCGTCACGCTCAACGAGCCGTGGTGCTCGGCCTTCCTCGGCTATGCCTCGGGCGTGCACGCGCCAGGCGTGACCGATGACACGGCCGCGCTCACCGCGGCACACCATCTCAACCTGGCCCACGGCCTCGGGGTCGAAGTCCTGCGCGCGCAGGTTCCGTCGGCACAGGTGTCCATCTCGCTGAACCTGCACAATGTCCGGGCGGCCACCGATTCGGCTGAGGATCGGGAGGCGGCACGGGCGGTCGACGCGATCGCCAACCGGATCTTCCTCGACCCGATACTGCGTGGCCGCTACCCCGCTGACCTGATCGACGACACGGAGCATGTCGTCGACTGGCCGTCCCTCGTCCATGACGGCGACCTGGCGCTGATCAGCGCCCCGATCGACGTTCTCGGCGTCAACTACTACTCTCCATCGCTGGTCGCATCCCTCAGCAATGACGTCTACGCGACCGCCGCTCCGTCCCGCGATGACCCGATGGGCACGGACCGGCCGGCCCGGTGGCCGGGCAGCGATCAGGCCTTCGCGGTCCCGCAGTCAGGCCCGTACACCGCGATGGGCTGGCGCATCGAGCCGGAGGCGCTGACCGAGTTGCTGCTCCGCGTGCACCGCGACTACCCCGGCACCGCACTGATGATCACCGAGAACGGTGCGGCCTTCCCCGACGAGATCGCCGCGTCGGGTGTGATCGACGACCAGGATCGCATCGCCTATGTCCGGAGCCATCTGACCGCGGTGCACGCCGCCATCAAGGCCGGCGTCGACCTGCGCGGCTACTTCATCTGGTCGCTCATGGACAACTTCGAATGGGCCTGGGGATACGCCAAGCGATTCGGCATCGTGCACATCGACTACGCGACCCAGGCCCGGACACCGAAGGCATCGGCGCACTGGTACCGCGACGTCATCGGCCGCAGCGGCTTCGCGGCCGCCGAGCCGGCCCCGGTGTCCTAGCCGGGGGGCAGCGGCCGCTGACTGGGACGGAGAACCAGGCCCATGCTGGCCCCGCGGGACAGCCGCAGCCGGGAATCTCACCGGCTTGACGGGCTGTGGCGTTTCCGGTTCGACGCCGGCGGCGAAGGCAGCGCCGGCCGCTGGTGGCAGCAGCCGCTGCCCGGGGCGCGCGAGATGCCGGTCCCGGCGAGTTACAACGACCTGGTGACCGACCTGGCCGAGCGTGAGCATGTCGGCGACGTCTGGTACCAGCGTGACGTCCAGGTGCCGGCGACCTGGCCGGGCCGGCGGATCGTGCTGCGATGTGACGCCGCGACGCACCGCGCCACGGTGTGGGCCGGCGACGTCGAGGTCGCCGGGCATGCCGGTGGGTACACGCCGTTCGAGGCCGACATCACGCAGCACGTCCGGTGCGGCGAGCCGTTCCGGCTGACCATCCGGGTCAACAACGAACTGACCACGGCGACGATGCCACCCGGGGTGATCTCCGCCGCGGCTGGCGGCCGCCGCACGCAGCGCTATTTCCACGACTTCTTCAACTACTCCGGGCTGCACCGGTCGGTGTGGCTGCAGGCGACCCCGCGGGCCTACATCTCGGACGTGTCGGTCACCACCGAGCTCGACCTGCGGGCCGGACGCGGCCAGGTGGCCTTCCGCGTCGACGTCACCAGCGACGGCCCGACGTCGGTCGCGCTGCGCGACACGACCGGTGCGGTGGTCGCCGCCGCCGCGGGGCGGCGCGGGGTCCTCACCGTCGACGGCGTCCGGCCCTGGCAGCCCGATGACCCGTACCTGTACCAGCTGGCCGTCGAGCATGGCGCGGGCCGCGACGCCGACCAGTACCTGCTGCCGGTCGGAATCCGCACCGTTCAGGTCGACGCGGCCAGCCTGCTGCTCAACGGCACGCCGGTCCGGCTCCGCGGCTTCGGAATGCACGAAGACACCGCGCTGCGCGGCAAGGGACACGACGACGCCCGGATGGTCCGCGACTTCGCGCTGCTGAAGTGGGTCGGGGCCAACTCGTTCCGCACGTCGCACTACCCCTACGCCGACGAGGTCCTCGACTACGCCGACCGCCAGGGCCTGCTCGTCATCGACGAGGCTCCCGCCGTCGGCCTGCATTTCAGCCTGGGTCACCTGGGCGACCCGGGGGCGCGGACCTTCACCGCCGACGGGATCGGCGAGCGGGCCCAGGCGTCTCACCTGGCTGCCATCGCCGAGCTGATCGGCCGCGACCGGAACCACCCGAGCGTCGTCGCGTGGTCGATCGCGAACGAACCTGACACCGCGGAGCCGGCCGCGCGCGACTACTTCACGCCGCTGGTGGCCGCGGCCCGGGAGCTCGATCCAAGCCGTCCGGTCTGCTTCGCCAACGTCGCGACCGCGCCCCCGGACCTCGACGTCGTCACCGATCTCTTTGACCTGGTATGTGTCAACCGCTACTACGGCTGGTACGCCGACACCGGCGACCTCGCCTCAGCCGAGCGGCATCTGGAGAGCGAGCTCCGCGGCTGGGCGCGCCATGGAAAGCCCATCCTGGTGACCGAGTTCGGTGCTGACGCGACACCAGGCCTGCACATGCTCCCGCCGGCCGTCTGGTCCGAGGAATACCAGGCCGAGCTGATCGCCATGTCGCTGCGCGTGTTCCGGCAGGTCCCCGAAGTGATCGGCGAGCACGTCTGGAATTTCGCCGACTTCGCCACCGCGCAGGCCGTGCACCGGCCCGGCGGCAACCACAAGGGAGTCTTCACCCGCGACCGCCAGCCCAAAGCGGCGGCCTGGCTGCTGCGCGAGCTGTGGCGCGACTGAGCCTGCGCCAGGACCGGCGGCTGGCCGCGCTGGAATCTTAAGAAGAACTTAGCAGCCCGCCATCTTGACGTAGCAGTGATCAGGGCCTACCGGCAGTGTCAGTGGGCCCTGATGCGTGCGGCCCCGGCCAATTCCCAGAAGGACCGGCCCGGCCAATACGAACTGCTTACGGCACCATTTTTTTAGGCGCTGGACATTGACCCTCTACCGGCTCCTGGTTATGTTTCGCGCAAGCACCGCTACCCGTGGTGCCACATCGGCTGCCGGGCGCGACCGGCGGCGACCGTTGGCGTAGTTGAAGGGAGCAGGATGCCACTCCGTACCCCCATCCGGCGAAGGGTCACCCGCGGCAGCATCACCATGTTCGCCGCGCTGGCCCTTGCGTCCGGGACCATGGCCGCCGTTACCACGGCGCAGGCCGTCACCACGCCTACCCCCACGACGAGCAACCCTTACTCGCCCGCCTACCAGCACGCCTACCGGCGTGGCGTCATTCCGACCATTCCGCAGGTTACGAAAATGCGGAGCTGGGCGGCTACCCATCCAGCCGTTCGAGCGCTGTCGGCGAATGACCTGAACTATGGCGGAGGCATCGATGGCATCGGCGTCACGACCGGCGCCGAGAAGGTCTACCTGGTCTTCTACGGCTCCCAGTGGGGTACCCAGGGCACCGACGCCAACGGGAACGTGACCCTGTCGGGCGACCCCTCCGGGGAAGCGCCCTACCTCCAGCAGCTCATGAAGGGCCTGGGCACGGGTGGTGAACTGTGGTCCGGTGTGATGACCCAGTACTGCGACGGCGTCACGGTCGGCGCCCAGTCCTGCCCGGCCAGCAACACCGAGCATGTCGCCTACCCCACCGGCGGCGCCCTGGCCGGCGTCTGGGTCGACGAGAGCACCGCCTCGCCGAGCTCGGCCACCGGCCACCAGCTGGGGGTGGAAGCAGTCAACGCGGCCACCCACTTCGGCAACACCACCGCGGCGGCCAACCGGGACGCCCAGTACGTCGTCATCTCCCCGCACGGCGCCAACCCCGACGGGTGGCTTACCAACGGGTTCTGCGCCTGGCACGACTACAACGGCGACAGCACCCTGAGCGGCGGTGCGGTGACCTCACCCGATGGGGACATCGCCTTCACCAACCTGCCGTACATCACTGACGCGGGCGCCTCCTGCGGGGCGAGCTTCGTCAACTCCGGCAGCTCGGGCGGCAAAGATGGCATCTCCATCGTCGAGGGCCACGAATACGCCGAGACCATCACCGACCAGAACCCGGCCGGCGGTTACACCGACACCAGCGGTAACGAGAACGGCGACAAATGCGCCTGGATCACCCCAGGCACCAGCGGCGGATCATTCGACCTGACCACCGGCACTGGCACCTTCGCCGTGCAGACCACCTGGGCCAACGACGGCGCAGGCGGCGCGGGCAGCTGCGAGGGCAGCCACGCCATCGTCACCAACGGCGGCGGCGGCAACACCGTGACGGTCACCAACCCAGGCAGCAAGACCGGCACCGTCGGCACCGCCACCAGCCTGCAGATCAGCGCGACCGACTCAGCGTCCGGCCAGACCCTCAGCTACAGCGCCACGGGCCTGCCGTCAGGCCTGTCGATCAGCTCCGCCACCGGGCTGATCAGCGGCACCCCCGCCGCGGCGGGCACGTACAGCGTCACCGTGACCGCCAGGGACACCACCAGCGCCTTCGGATCGGCCAGCTTCACCTGGACGATCGGTTCCTCGGGTGGCACCGGTGGCGGCGGGATCAGCAACGGCGGATTCGAGGCCGGCACCTTCTCCGGCTGGACCACCAGCGGGGCGGCGGCAGCGATCGTCTCCTCAGGGGCGCACTCGGGTACCTTCGCGGCCCGGGCCGGCTCCAGCTCACCGACCAACGGCAACTCGAACATCATCCAGACTTTCACCGCCAGCGGCAGCACGCTGTCCTTCTGGTACAACGTGACCTGTCCGGACACCGTCACCTATGACTGGGCGACCGCCACCTTGCGGGACAACACGACCGGCACCACCAGCACGGTCCTGGCCAGGACCTGCGTGGCCAGCTCAGGCTGGCGGCAGGTGACCCATGCCGTGACATCAGGGCATTCGTACACCCTGACCCTGACCAGCCGCGACGACAACTACCCCGGCGATCCCACTTTCACCCTGTTCGATGACGTCAGCGTCCAGTAACGCCGACCTCCGGTAGCCAGCGGCCGGGTGGCCCGGCGGGCCACCCGGCCGCTTCCGCGCGCGGGACCGCACGGATGTCATGGCGCCAGCCGGAACGGCGGGTACTCGTCGGTGACCAGGATGAGCGCGTAGCCGATGACACGGTTGTGCCAGCGGATGACGCCCAGCACGAAATCGAACATCCCCCGGGGGTACCGGCCGGTGAACAAGATCGCGAACCAGGCCACGACCACCACGAAGAAGGCGGCGATCTCCAGGAAGAAGAGCACGATGTAATGCGGGAGGGCCAGCAGCCATTTCACCAGCGGGAGCCACCGGTTCAGGTCACGCTCCGCGTCGGGATAGGGGTAGTCCAGGTGGACCGACTGGTGGTCGTCGGTCGATGGGTACCGGTCATCCATCAGCGTGAGATAGGCGCCGACCCGGTTACCGAAGCGCTGCAACTCCAGGTTCCAGTCGAACCACCACCGGGGGTACTTCTGGCGGAAAAGGATCATCAGCAGCGGGCCGGCCAGCAGCAGGCCGCCGGTTCCGGCGGCGAATGTGGTCGTCGTGCTGCTATGCCCGTATGACGATTGCCAGACGCCACCGGATACCGTTCCGAGCACGATGGCGATCGGGATGATCCAGAAGATCCGGAACGCCGTGGTCAGCCGGTTGAGCGGCCGGTCCGGGTAGTCGATCGAGAACTGCACCGGATACTGGGATGGTTCCATGACTGGATACTGTGGTGGTTCCATGATCGCATCTGATCCTGGTGGCGGCGGCCAGCGCAAGAGGCGAAGGTCCCCATTTCGGGGAGCCCGGGGGGTGGCCCGGCTGAGCAGGTCAGCTGCCGAAAACCTGGAACTCCCAGAGCGAGTACCCGTAGGGCGTGGCCCGCTGCGTGCCGTATATCCGGACATAGCGCCCGGTGCCATTCACCGGAAGGGTTTGCACCCCTCCGCTGCCGGTCGTTGTCGAGTAGATCGTCGTCCAGGTCGCGCCGTCCGGGGACGTCTGGATCTGGAAAGCCGTGGCATAGGCCGCTTCCCAGTTCAGCACGATCTGACTGAGCGCATGGGTCGCGCCGAGGTCGACCTCCAGCCACTGCGGATCACTGAACGCGCTGGACCAGCGGGTGCCGGTGTTCCCGTCGACGGCGTCGGCGGCCGGGAACGAGGCGTTCTCCACCGATGATGCGGTCGCGGGGTGGCCTGGCGAGAGCAGGGCAGGTGAGCCGGTCGCCGGTGTGCCGCTAACCGAGAACTCCCACAGCGAGTAGCCGTACTGCGTCGCCCGCTGCGTGCCGTACATCCGGATGTAGCGGCCGGTACCGGTCACCGGCAGATCCTGGACCCCGCCGGTCCCCGTCGTTGTCGAGTAGATCGTCGTCCAGGTCGCGCCGTCCGGGGACGTCTGGATCTGGAAGGCTTTCGCGTAGGCCGCCTCCCAGTTCAGGGTCACATCGCTGATGCTGTACGTCTGGCCCAGGTCAACCTGCAGCCACTGGGGATCGCTGAACGCGCTGGACCAGCGGGTCCCGGTGTTCCCATCGGTCGCGTCGGCGGCGGGCGTGCCCGCGTTCTCCACCGACGAGGCCGTCGTGGGCTTGCCCTGCGCGATGTCCGCGCCGGTGCCGCCGCCTCCGCCGCCAGCCGGAGGCTTGTTGTAGACGGCCACGTAGTCCACCTTGAGCTGGCCGCCGGACGCGGTGGACGCGTTCGGGCCCCCGCCGAAGGCGGCCGGGAAGCCGCCGCCCAGGGCCAGGTCAAGGATGATGAAAAACGGGTGGTCGACCGCGTTGGCCCAGGTGGTGGCGTCCACCTGAGTGGCGTTGACGGTGAAGTAGTTGGTCCCGTCGAGGTACCACCTGATCTGCTCAGGAGATACCGAGCGGTCGATCTGCACGGCGTACGTGTGGAAAGCCGTATTGCAACCGCTGCACGGCCGCTCCCCGCTGCCGATGCCGGTCGACTCGTTGCACGGGCCGCCCGGATTCGTCCCGCAGTGCAAGGTCCCGAAGACCGTGCTGCGGCTGTTGATGTCCTCCAGGATGTCCACCTCGCCCGACGCCGGCCATGCCGTCCCGGTGCGCAAGGTCGAGCCAAGCATCCAGAAGGCCGGCCAGTAGCCGGCGCCGTTCGCGGTCGTCAGGCTGGGCTGCTGAACCGATGCCTGCATCTCCACCACGCCACCGGCCGGAGCGCCGAACGTCGCCGCGTTGGTCTCCACGCGGCCGGACGTCCAGCCCGTCCCTGGGTCGGTCCCGGAGTGCAGCGCCTGGAGGACAAGATCGCCGGCGCCGTCCTGGTAGACGTTCGACGCGCTGTTCGTCATCGTCTCGATCTCGCCGGTGCCGAAGCTGCTGCCGGGTCCGGTGTCGTACTTCCAGTTCGAGTCGATTCCGGTGCCGGCGGCGCCGGTGAAGTCGTCGCTCCAGGTCAGGCTGAAGCCGGGCGGCCCCGCCGGCACCGCCGCTGGCGCCGACACCGCGGCCGGCGCGGCCACGGCTGCAGCGGCCGCACCGGGAAGGGCCAGCGCGGCGGCACCCGCGAGGCCCGCTGTGCTGACGAGGACCGCCACCGCCGAGAACGCCGCTTTAATGCGCAACCCCCGTCGGCCGCGCCCGCGGCAGCTCGCCGGGCCTGCGTTGTTCCTCGCGTTATGCATGGGGGTTTCCTTCGGGTTCGCGGGCCGGCTCGGGGGAAGTCCGGCGGTCGCCGGCAGACCTGGGCACGTAGGCCTGCCGGCGCCGCTGGTGGAACGGTTTCGTTACGGGTAACTGACCACGTAGCTCGGAGTCGTGTTGGACGCCGTGACCGCTCCAGTCGTGTTGATGACGTTGGTGATCGTGCCCACCCCGCCCAGCGAGACGGTGAGCAGACCGTGGAACGCCACCCCCGAGGCATTAGGCGCCTCGAACGCTCGGGCCGAGTTCACCGCCGGGTTGACGTTGAAGTAGCAGTAGCTGCCGAGGCCCCATCCGCCGAACGAGGTGACGGTGCTGGCCACCTTGATCGCGGCGTAGCCGTTGGTCGTGCCGTTCATCCACGCCGCCTGATTGGGCGGGTCGTACGGCATCTCGTTCTGGAAGAAGATCACCTTTCCGTTCTGGCCATTCCAGGTGACCTCGTACTTCTGGTAATGCTCGACGAACAGGCCGGTCGCCTCGACGTTGTTGCCGTTGACGATCATGCCGTTGTCGGCGGTGTTGGTGGTCCAGCCGACTGTCCCGGAGTTGCCATGGTCGGCGCGCCAGGCCCAGATGTCATCGACGATGGTGTCGTTGGCGTTCGCCACCAGGCTGGCCGTGGCCTTGCCCGCGATGTCGCCGCCGATCCGGAAGAACACATCCTGGACCGAGATCGGGTTGCTCGCGTGGCTCACCGTGGAGCCGGCCGTGCCGACCGTCAGCAGCGCCGCCGAGTTGACCGTGCCCGCGTCGAACAGCAGGCCGTCGATCCGGACCCCGTCCACGTCCGACACCTGCATGGTGTTCACGCCGTTCTGCGGGATGAGCGTCGGGAACCCGAGGCCGAGAATCGTGGTGTTGGCGTGCGTGACGTTGAGCGTCTGGCTCAGGTTGTAAACGCCCGGGGTGAAGAGCAGGTTGCAGCCGTCCGACAGCATGGTGTTGAGGGTCGCCGCGCTGTCGCTCGGCGTCGCGACGTAGAACTGGCTCATCGCCACGCTGGTGCCGGGAGTCGAGCCGTTGGCCCAGCTGGCGCCAGCGGCGTTGGTCCGCAGCGATGGCTCGAAGACGTGGTAGTTACCGCTCGAATCGACGTAGAGGTACGGCACGTCCCGCGACACCGGCGTGCTGGCCAGCGTCGTCATCGGCGGGCTGGGGAAACTCTGCGCCGGAGCGCCGGTCACCCCGGAGAACACCATGTTCCACACGGAGCCGCTCCAGCTGCCGAAGTTGCTGTCCCGTGAGTACCACTGCTGCTGCGACACCGAGGAGACCTGGCCGGAGACCTTGGTGTCGGCGATGTAGCCGCCGCTGGCGTAGCCGTAGCTGGCCGGGTACAGCTCCAGCCCGCCGTGCACGTCGATCCGGCGGAACGGGCCCGCCTGGGCCACGGCCCAGCGGTCCGACCCGGCGGACGGGTTGATGGCCAGGTTCTCCGCCGACCGCCAGAAGTTCTGCGTGGCGTTGCCGGTGCCGTCGAACGCGTCCACGGTGACGTCGCCATTGATGGTGACGTCATCCGGATTCTGGCCCAGGCCCTGGATGGAGGTGTAGTAGCCGATGTTGGCCTCGGCGCTGTAGGTGCCCGGCTTGAACAGCAGGGCGTAGCGCTGCGTGCCGAACTGGTTGAGCTTCTGGGTGTTGAACACCGAGTCCAGCGTGGACTGGATGCTCGCGCTGGACATGCTGGGGTCGAAGATGTCCACGTTCGGGCCGAAGTTCGGGGTGTTCGACTGGGCCGGGCACGAGGTGCCGCCGCCACCACCGCCGCTGCCCGTGGTGTAGACGCCGAACTCCCACAGGCTGTAGCCGTACGGGGTGGCCCGG
>CAYPQM010000185.1:341-12329 GCA_964412845.1 uncultured Streptosporangiaceae bacterium | reverse complement strand
GTACTGCACGGGCGCGTGCCGCCACAGAATGTAAGCGACGGCGCCGAGCGGGATCGGCGGCAGGTAGGTGACGGCCCGGTACAACAGGACAGCCGCGGTGACCTGCACGCTCACCCTGGCATCCGCTCCGGCGGCCATAATCCCCACCAGGCCGAGCTCGACGATGCCCAGGCCGCCGGGGGTGACCGGCAGGGTGGTCAGCAGCCGGACGAACGCGAAGGCGGCCAGCGAGGTCTGCCAGGGCACCTGGGCCTGCGACAGGCCGACCCCGCGCAGCGAAGCCAGCAGGACCAGCCACAAGGTCAGCTGGCTGGCCACGGTGGCAGCGGTGATCCGCCAGCCACGCGCGGCCAGCAGGCCAGCCGCCTGGACCCGGAAGCCCGACAGTGACACGGGGACGGTGGAGGGTGGCGGCCGGCGCAGCAGCCGGCACCCGATGCCGCGGCAGCGCCACAGCAGGCGTTCCGCCCGCAGGGCCAGCGACTCGCTGCGCAGGACGAGACCGAGCCCGATCACCATGGCAGCGAGCAGGGCCAGGCCGACGGCCGCGGAGACGAGCAGGATGCCATCGGGCCGGCCGGCCGTCAGCATGAGCAGCAGCGCGAGGACCGGCAGGCCCAGCCGGGCGAAGATGTTCCAGATCCCCGACACGACGGTGTACAGCAGGTATTCGGCGGTACCGATGTCCCAGCTGGAAAGCATCAGCCAGCTGACTCCCAGCGCGAGGGCACCGCCCGCAGGCAGCGTGTTCGCCACGGCGGTGGAACCCAGGTTCACCGCCGCGGCTTCCCGCAGCCGGATGGATGGCAGCACCGCGCAGATCATGATCCAGCACGAGACCATGCTGGCGATCGCCCCGGCCCCGACGAGCAGCGCCTGCGGCACCGTCATCGCGCCGATGCTGACCCACACGCTGCTATAGGAGGCGAAATGCGGGATCGCGAACCAGAATGTGACCGCGATCAGGGCGGCCGCGAGCCCGGTGCGCAGGATCCTGCGCCCCACGGGCGGCAGCGCGGCCATCACATTCCGGTCAGCAGACTCCGCCCGGATGGTTCGGTCACCGGTGCGCCGGGTGCCCGGTCCGGCCGTTGACCAGGTGGTAGGCGAGCAGCAGGATCACGGCGCCAACGACCGCGGTGATCCAGGTCGAGAGGTTGAAGAATCCCTGCAGGCTGTGGATGTGGAACAGCTTGGTGGCCAGCCAGCCGCCAGCCAGCGCGCCGACGATGCCGATCACGCAGGTGACGACGAGGCCCTGTGATCTCCCGCCCGGGATCAGCACATTGGCCAGCAGGCCTGAACCCAGGCCCAGAACGATCCACGCGATGATGCCCATAACCGACTCCTCAGCCAGTAGCGAATTCGACGTGCACAGCAGTCGGCTGCATTGGGGTAGCTGAATCCCGCCCAAAAAAGAAAGCTCCGGGGGCCCTGCCGCTCTCCCACCATTGTCAAGGGGGCACGGCTGCCGAGGTCCGGAGCAACACTTTTACTTTACCCTCAGCGGATACCGGTGTCCACGAATCCGGGCAACCCGCGGCCCGGCCAGGCGGCTCCCTTTCCCCCGCAACCCGGCCACGAAAGCGCGCCGTTTCCGCGCCGAACTAGAGTCGGACACGTGGAAGAGGCAGCTTCATGAGAGCCTTCGTGATCACCGGGCCAGGTGAGTGGGAGGTCCAGGACGTCGCCCCACCGGCGGCCGGGACCGGCCAGGTGGTGGTGGACGTCGACCGCGCCGGTGTCTGCGGCACCGATACCGAGATCTTCACCGGGGAGATGGCCTACCTGCACGAGGGTGCGGCGCGGTTCCCCATCCGGATCGGCCACGAGTGGTGCGGGACGGTGTCGGCGGTCGGCGACGGTGTCGATCCGGCCTGGCTGGGCCGCCGCACCACGGGCGACACCATGCTCGGCTGCGGCCGGTGCCACCGCTGCCTGACCGGGCGGCAGCACGTGTGCGCGGAGCGTTTCGAGATCGGGGTCCGCCGGGGCTGGCCAGGTGCCCTGGCCGAGCAGATGCCGGTTCCGGTCACCGCACTGCACCCGCTGCCGGACCGGGTGGGCCCGGCGGCCGGCGCCCTGGTCGAGCCAGGCGGGAGCGCGCTGCGGGCCATCGAGGCCGCCCGGCTTGCGGCTGGCGACCGGGTCCTGATCCTGGGGCCCGGTGCCATCGGCCTGCTCGTCGCGCTGTTCGCGCTGGCCGCGGGTGCGGAAGTGCACCTCATGGGGCTGTCCATGGAATCGATGGAATTCGGCGCCGCCCTCGGGGTCCATGGCACCTGGACCGCCGAGCACCTGCCGGGCCTGCCCTTTGATGCGGTAATCGACTGCACGAACGCGGCGGCACTCCCGGGACTGGCCCTGGAAACCGTGGAGCCAGGAAAGAGGGTTGTGTATGTCGGGTTGGCCAGCAACCCAAGCCTGGTGGACACCCGCACGATGGTCCTCAAGGACGTCACCGCCGTCGGAATCCTGAGCGCCTCCCCCGGGCTGGCCGGCACGATCGAGCAGTACGCGTCGGGCGCGGTGGACCCCACGCCGCTGGTCTGCGCCACCGTGGGGCTGTCCGAGGCAGGTGCCGTGCTGGCCGGGCAGCGGCCGGACGGCGCGGGCCCCGGCCCCAAAGTCCACGTCGACCCCCGCCGGTGACGCCCGTGCGGGGATGGTGGGTGCGGGGCTGGCCCGTGCTGGGTGGGCTGCTGCCGGTGCGACGGTCCCGGGTCCCGGGGGATGTGCTGGCCGGTGTCACGCTGGCCGCCCTGGGCATCCCCGAGGTCCTCGGCTACGCCAAGATCGCCGGAATGCCGGTGGTCACCGGCCTGTACACACTGCTGTTGCCGATGGCCGTCTTCGCCGTGCTGGGGTCATCGCGGCACCTCGTCGTCGGCGCGGACTCCGCCACCGCGGCCATCCTGGCCGCGGCCCTCACCGGGCTGGCGGCCGTCGGATCGCCGAAGTATGTGCAGCTCGCCGGGCTCGCCGCGCTGCTGACCGGCGGCCTGCTGCTGCTGGCCCGGGTCGCCCGGCTCGGGTTCCTGGTGAACTTCCTGTCCCGCACCGTCCTGCTCGGTTTCCTCACCGGGGTCGGCATCCAGGTCGCCGCGGGGCAACTGCCGGACATGCTCGGCATCAAAGCGGCCGGGACCCGCACGCTGAGCAGGCTGGTGGACACTCTCGGCAAGCTGCCGCACGCGCACGGGCCGACCGTGGCGGTAGCGGCCGCCGTCATCGCGGTCAGCATGGTCGCCCGCCGGATCACCCGCCGGGTGCCCGGGGCGCTGATCGCGGTGGTCGGCGCGATCATTGCCAGCCGGGTCACCGGCCTGGCCGCCCGTGGCGTGGCCGTGCTCGGCGCGGTGCCCCGTGGGCTGCCGCACCTGGGGGCGCCCAGCCTCAGCTGGCATGCGGCCAGGATCCTGGTGGGCGCCGCCGCATCCATGTTCGTCGTCATCCTGGCCCAGAGCGCGGCGACGTCACGCGCCTACGCGGTGAAATACAAGGAGCCGTTCAGCGAGGACACCGACCTGGTCGGCCTGGGCGCCGCCAACGTGGTCGCCGCGTTTTCCGGCACCTTCGTGGTCAACGGCAGCCCGACGAAGACCCAGATGGTGGACAGCGCGGGCGGGCGCAGCCAGCTCGCCCCGCTCACCACCAGCGTGGTGGTGCTCATCGTGCTGCTCCTGCTCACCGGGCCGCTGGCCTACCTGCCGATCGCCGCCCTGGCCGCCGTGGTCTTCATCATCGCCGCTGAGCTCATCGACATCCGCGGAATGCGGCGCATCCTGTCCATCCGCCGGCACGAGTTCGCGGTGGCCGTGCTCACCGCGCTGGCGGTCGTGGTCCTCGGAGTCCAGGACGGTATCGTGGTGGCCGTCATCGCCTCGGTGATCGACCACCTGCGGCACAGCTATCACCCGCGCAACAGCGTGCTGGTGAAGTCGCCGGCCGGGCACTGGAAGGCTTTCCCGGTGACGCCGGGAGCACGGACCGAGCCAGGTCTGGTCGTCTACCGGTTCGGCACCAGCCTGTACTACGCCAACGCCAGCCGGCTCGTCGATGACATGCGGACCCTCGCGCAGGGAAGCCCGTTCCGGTGGCTGGTCCTTGACTGTGCGGCCATCGGCGACATCGATTACACCGCCTCCTCGGTTCTCGCCGAGGCCATCCGGCAACTCCACGAGCGGCACATCCGCTTCATCGTCGCCGACATCCTGGACCCGGTGCGTAAGCAACTCGACCGCTACGGCATCAGCGCCGCCCTCAGCCCCGACGCCTACTATGACACCCCGGGTCAGGCGCTGGAGGCATTCCAGGCCGCCGCAGACGGCTGACGCGGGACCGGGCTCAGCTGGGCTGATCGGCCGCGGCGAGCAGCCCGCCGTAGAGATGCGGCATCCGGTCGGCGAACACGTCGTTGCGCTCGCTGGTCTTCTTTTCGGCAGCAGCGCCCAGGTCACAGACCGCCGTCAGGGTCCGCTCCTGGTCACCCGGCACCGGGCCGGCCAGCGGCCAGCCATCCGGGTCGATGATGGCCGAGCCGCCGACCCAGTCCACGCCCCGCTCACGGCCGGCCCGGTCGCAGGCCGCGATGAACATCCGGTTGACCGCCGCGGCGGCCTGCACCCGGACGACCTCCATCGGCCGCTCCCCGTCCGGACGGGGAAACTTCGGCCAGTTCGTCGGTGCGCACAACAACTGCGCCCCGGCCAGCGCGGGCAGCCGCACCCATTCGGGGAACTCCAGGTCGTAGCAGATCATGACGGCGAGCTGCGCCCCGCCGACCTCGACCACCGGCGGCGGGGCTGATCCGGTCGCGAAAATGAGCTTCTCGGTGTCCCAGAGGTGGACTTTGCGATACGCGGCGAGGGTGCCCGTGCCCGCCACGATGACAGCGGTGTTGTACAGCAGGTCATCCTCGCCCAGTTCGCAGAAGCCGCCGACGAGCGTGATCCCGAGCTGGCCAGCCAGTGCGGCCCACTGCGTGGTGGTCGGGCCATCCAGCGGTTCGGCGAGCGACCGGGCCTCGGCCTGGTCGCGGAAGACGTAGCCGCTGCTGGCCAGTTCGGGCAGGACAATAATGCGCGCGCCTTCGCGGGCGGCCCGCGCGGCCGCGGCCAGGCCGGCGGCCCGATTCGCCGCCAGCTCCCCCACCCGGGGTGCGATCTGGCAGCACGCCACGGAAACCCCCGACGTCAGTGACCCGGACATGGCGCTCCTCACGTTTGGCCTCACGTTTGGCTAATAACCGGAAAGCTTATCCCAGAGCAACCAAATTGTAATTCAGATACCCTTTCGCTATTTTTCTTTTTGTGATATGCTAAAGGCATTCATTGGTATGGTCCCTCGCGTGAATACCAACGAACAGCCGAGCCAGACTGCGCTTACCGCCGCCGCCGCGCGCGCGGCGCACCTGATCGTCGACGCCGACCCGCCGATCTTCGCTGATGTGCTGGCGTCAGCCCTGCTGGGCGATCAGGCCGAGGAGTTCCTCAGTTATCACCGTAATCACGGCACCCACCTGGTCCTGCGGTCGGCCCGGGCCCAGGTCACCTGCCGCAGCCGGTATACCGAAGACCACCTGGCCGGCAGCGTCCGCCGGGGCGTCACGCAGTACGTGATCCTGGGCGCGGGCCTTGACTCGTTCGCCTACCGCCGCGGCCTGGCCGGCCTGATCCGGGTCTTCGAGGTCGATCACCCGGCGACCCAGCAGTGGAAGCGGCGGCTGCTGTCGTCCGCGCGGATCCCCGCCCCGGACAGCCTCACCTTCGTGCCCGTCGACTTTGAAACCGGCTCGCTGGCCGGCCAGCTCGCCCAGGGGGGTTTTGATCCGTCCCGGCCCGCGCTGGTCAGCTGGCTCGGCGTCACCATGTACCTCACCCAGGCGGCCATCGGCCAGACCCTCGCGGTCATCGGCAGCTTCGCGCCCGGCACCGAGGTGATCACCGACTACATGCTGCCCGCGGGCCTGCGCGACGCGGACGGCAACAGTTACGTCGAGCAGGTCGCCCCGGTGGCCGCCGATCGCGGTGAGCCCTGGCTGACGTTCCTGTCCCCCAGCGACATGTCCGGCCTGCTGGCGGAGCACGGTTTCGGGTCCATCCAGCATGTCCGTCAGTGCGACGCGGTCGACGCCGCGATGTGGCGCCGGTCCGACTCGCTGCACCCCATCGACCTGTCCTGCCTCGCCCACGCGACCGTCACCGGGAAGCGCTGAGGGCCGTCCCACCTGATGGCGGTGCATCGTGCTCTCTGCGCGATCTGCGGCAACCTGCTCGGCGCCGCCCTGGGCGACCGCGCCATCGACGCGGACCTGCTCGCTGATCTCGAAGGCGCCGGCGTCATCCGGCAGGTCGCGGACGATCTCTACGACATGTTCGCCGGGGGCCGGCCTCAGCCAGCCCGCGTGCGGGCGTTACCCGGCCCCGTAACATAAGTGATCTTCGCCTGCACTATCTTCGCGGCACCGGGGAGGGCCAGGCAGTGATCATCGACGCGCACAGCCACATTCTCAGTCTCGCCGCCGATCCGGGGTTCACGGTGGACTACGGGCGGGAGGGATCGCTGTGCATCTACCGGAGCATGGGCCGGCTGCCGTCGCACCGCCTGCCGACCGAGGACGAGTGGGCGGCCAGCGGGCTGGCCCGGAGCGGCTGGCCGTTGATCGGCCCCCGCGAATCGCTGGGCGATCACCCGGGCTTTGACAAGATCGTGGTCCTGGCCGTCTCGCCGCAGCATCTCGACGGTCACCTGATCGGCACCGTGGACACCGACGGCATCCTCGGCGTCGCGGGGCCACCCGACCCCGAGAAGTGCAATGACTACATCGCCGCGGTTGTCCGGGCCGATCCTGAGCACTTCATCGGCTTCGCGTCGGTCAACCCGGCCTTCAGGGGGCCGGCCGCCGCGGTGGCCGAACTGGACCGCGCGGTCCGCGAACTGGGCCTGACCGGGCTGAAGCTCTACCCGATGTATCAGCACTGGGCCGCCAACGACCGGGACCTGGCCTTCCCTATCTACCGCAAGGCCGCCGACCTCGGCATCCCGGTGATGATCCACCAGGCCGGGTCGACGCGCATCGACGCCAAGCTGGAACTAGGCCGCCCGGCGCTGCTCGACGACATCGGCCGGGAATTCCGGGACCTGATGATCATCATCGCGCACTGCGGACTGCCCTGGGTGGACGAGGCGCTGTTCCTGCTCACCAAGCACCCGCACTTCTACGCGGAGCTGTCGTACCTGATCGCGACCCTCACCCGGCGCGATCTGTTCCTGTTCCTGCACCGCTGCGAGCCGGCCTTCGTGCCGCTGGAGAAGATCTTTTTCGGCACCGACTACCCCGGCTTCCTCTATGACCCGGTGAAACTGCGGGACAAGCTGATGACCGTCAACGAGGAAGCCGCCGCCGTCAGCCTGCCGCCGATCCCGGAGCGCAAGCTGGCCGGCATCATGGGCGGCAACGTCGCCGCGGTGCTGGGCATCACCGGCACCTGATCACCGGGCCGCGGGTGGGGTCTTGGCGTTGTAGGTGTAGGCCGGGTCGATGCGGGTCTCGTACCAGGGACGGTAGAAGTCGGGCAGGTAGGGCTCGACCAGGGTGCCGAGTTCCGCCCACCGCTGGACCTCGGCGGACGGGCGGTACACGCGCTGCGCCATGGCCTCGGCGAAGCGCTCGCGGACCACGGCCTCGTCCACGATGGTGACCCGGCCGCCCTCCATCAGGACCCGGCCGCCCACCATCACCGTGTCGATGTCCGATGACTCGGCGCGGTCGAGCAGCACATCCAGGAACGGCTCGCTGTCGTACCGGCCGGGCGGGAAGAAGATCCGGTCTTTGCCGACGATGAGCAGGTCCGCGTACTTGCCTGGCTCCAGGCTGCCCAGCTCGGCCGGCCGGCCGAGCGCCTGGGCGCCGTTGACCGCGGCGGCGCGGAGCACCTGCTCGCTGTCCAGGCGGCCCTGCCCGAAGTCGCGCGGCAGCCGCTGCAGGTAGGCAGCCAGCCGGAGTTCGGTGAAGAAGTCATCGCGATCGGAGAACGAGATGCCGTCCGTGCCGAAGGCGATCCGGCCGCCGGTGTCCATGATGTCGCGGACCCGGCAGATCCCGGTGGACAGCCGGAGGTTCGAGCCGGGATTGTTGGACGCCACCGCGCCGGAGTCGGCGAAGACGGCGAGTTCCTCGTCGGTGACCCAGACGAAGTGCTCCAGGACGGTCGCCGGGGTGAGCACCCCGAGGTCCGCCAGCCGGCGCACGGCGGGCTTGCCGTAGGCCGCCAGGTTGAAGAGCATCTCCGCGCGGGTCTCCAGAACATGCGTGATCATCCCGGTGCCGTGCTCGTCGGCCGCCCGGCGGCACCGCCGGTACAGGTCGTCGGAACAGGCCGGTGTCCAGTCGGGGGCGGTGACAATCCGGATCCGGTCGTCCCGCCCATGCCAGGTCGCGGAGAGCCGCTCGAAGCTCGCCATCACCTCAGCTACCGGCCAGGCGTACCCCATCGGCGAGTCGCGGACCTCGCGGGCCAGGTCCGGCGGAAGACGGGCCAGGAACTGGTCATCCGGCTCGTGCGCGTAGATGTTCTGGTCCCGGCTGACCAGGCCGAACGCGGTGCGCAGGCCGGCATCCTGGTAGGCGCGCAGGGCGGGCTCGCAGCCGAAGTCCGGCAGGCTGGGCCGCCCGTAGTACATGTCCACGGTGCCGGTCTGGCCGCCCTTGATCGCGGTGACCAGCCCCCAGAGGATCCCGTAGTACAGGTCCTGCTCCGCGATCGGGCCGACCGCGCCCTGGATGTACACGTTCGCTTTCTCGAAGATGTGCTGGTACAGGCCCGGGCCGATGGCGAGTTCGGAATGGTAGTGGCAGTTCACGAAGCCGGGCAGGACGAAATGCCCCGGGCCGCCGAGGACCCGGTCGAACGGGCCCATGGCCTGCATCTCGGCCCGCGGCCCGGCGGCGACGATGGCCGTATCCTCGATGACCAGGCCACCGTCGGGGATCAGGGTCTGGGCGCCGAGGGAAACTACCGGGTCGCCAAGCACAAGGGAGCGGATAACGCCGATGGCGGCACCACCATCCGGTCCAGGATCCGGCGGAAGGCATCGTTGGCCTCACGCAGCACCTTCTGCTCGTCCACGGTGGTGAGCTGGCGGTTCTCCATCACGATCTTCCCGTCGATCATCGTGGTATCGACGCAGCTTCCGTTCGCGGCGAACACCAGGTGCGAGAACAGGTGAGCCTGATTCTCCGGCATCAGCGGCGTGAACATCTGGCTCTTGAGGTCGATCAGGATCAGGTCCGCTTTCCGGCCCCGCTCCAGCCGCCCGGTCTCATGGCCCAGCGCGTCCGCGCCATTCCTGGTCGCCATCCGGACCACGTCGGGCGCCTGCTGCAGGCTGGAGTCCACCCGGCTGGCCCGGTGGATCAGCGAGGCGAACTTCATCACCTCGAAGATGTCCCGGCTGTTGTTGCACTCGGCCGCGTCATGGCCGAGACCCACGTTGATCCCGGCGTTCAGCATCTCCGGCAGCCGGGCGATCCCGTTGCCGAGCTTCGCGTTCGACGACGGGTTGTGCGAGATCTGGGTGCCGGTCTCGCGCATCAGGGCGATCTCGGTGTCCGACAGCCACACGCAGTGCGCGGCGATGCAATTGCGGCCGAGGATCCCCGCGTCATAGGCGACCTCGGTCGGCCGGCGGCCGAAGCGCTGCTTGGAGTTCTCCACTTCGGTCAGCGACTCGTTCAGGTGGATGTGGATGCCGGTGCCGAGTTCGTCGGCGAGCAGCCGGGCGTCCCGCAGCAGTTCCTCGGACGCCAGCGGCAGCCACTCGATGCCGATGTAGATCTCGATGCGCCCGTTCGCGGCCCCGTGCTTGGCCTGGAATGCCTCTTTGCTGTCCTCCAGGGTGTCGAGGTCGTGCTCCGCGTCCGCCACGTCGTTGGACAGGACCGCCCTGATCCCGATCTCCTCGGCCGCCTCGGCCAGCGCGCCGAGCTGCCGGTACATGTCGTTGACGGTCGTGACGCCGCACTTGATGGACTCGCTGTAGCTGGCCAGCGCGGCCCAGTACGCCGCCTCGTGGTCAAGGGCCCGGATGATCGGGTACCAGCAGGTGTCCAGGTACTCCCACAGCGGCAGGTGATCGCTCCACCCCTTGCCCAGGGCCGTGTGGTAGTGCAGGTCAACCAGGCCGGGCAGGACAGCCTGGCCCGCGGCGTCGATCACCCGGGCCCCCTCGGCCGGATGGCGGGCCAGCACGTCCGCGGTATCGCCCACGTCGACGATGCGGTCACCCTCCACCACCACCGCCCCGCCGAACAGGACATCGCCCGCGTCGTTCATGGTCACGACGGAACCGTTCTTGATGATGATGCGGTCGCTCATCGCTATTCCTCCGGGCTAGGCGAGATCGAGAATCTGCCGGCCCAGCACGCCGCGCTTGCGGAGCGCGTCGAGCGCGCCGTCCACCCCATCCAGCGGGAAGCGGCCCGCGATGGGCACGGTCATCGCGCCGCTGGCCGCCAGGCCGAGCGCGTCCACCAGGTCCTGCCTGGTCGCCGCGACCGTCGCCACGAGCGAGGTCTCGGACAGGATGAACTCGATGGGATGCACGCTGAGCGACTGGTCGGTGTATCCCGTGCAGACGAGCCGGCCCCGCTTGGCCAGGCACCGGATCCCGGCGGTCATCGACCCGGTGGTCCCCACCAGATCGAAAAAGACATCGGCGCCGCGCCCCCCGGTGAGTTCCCGGACCGCCGCCGGCAGGTCCTCGTAGTCCTCGGGCACCGCCGCGATGACACCGTCGGTGGCCCCGTGCTCCAGGGCCAGCTGGCGCTTGTCCGCCGAATCGGCGACCGCGATCACCCGCGCTCCGGCATGCCGGGCCGCCTGGGTGACCAGGATCCCGACGCCGCCTATGCCATTCACGACCGCGGTCTGGCCCAGCCGGAGCACGGACAGCTTGGCCGCGTGCACCGCCGTCATCCCGGCACAGCTGAGCACGGCGGCCGTCGCGAAGTCCACCGTGTCCGGGACCGGCACCAGGTTGCGCTCAGGGACCACCAGGTACTCCGCGTCGCCACCATCGGTGTTGAAGCCAAGCTGACCGGGCTCCCGGTCGCAGATGTTGGGCCGGCCGGCCAGGCACTGCTCACACCAGCCGCAGAAGTGCTTGTTGTAGACCGCCACCCGGTCGCCGGCCTGCAGCCCGGCGCCCTCACCGGTCACCGCCACGACCCCGGCCGCTTCGTGCCCGAGGGTCATCGGATAGGGATCAGGCTTGATCATGCCGTCGAGGATGTGCAGGTCCGTGCCGCACACGCCGGCCGCGTGCACTCGCACCAGGACCTCGCCGGGGCCCGGCACCGGAGTCGGCACATCGACCAGGCGCAGGCTGAGGTCCTCGAAGATTCGGGCAGCGCGCATTATCGGCCAGGCTCCTTCCCGGACGGCGCGGCATGGCCGGCCCGCGTGCCGTTGCCGGCCGGCGCGGCATCGGCGGCAGGCGCGCCATAGGCCATATCCCAGAACTGGACTTCGTAGCGGGTCGAGGTATCGAAGATCCACGCGAGGCGGGCCGCCGCGGCCTCGTCAGCCGGGTCAGCCAGCCGGTCAAGCAGCCCGGTGGTCTCCGCCACGAGCGCTGAGTAGCCGCCATGGCCGAACATCGACACCCAGTCGGCATACACCGGGTCATCGGGCAGGGCGGCCATGAGCGGCGTGGCGAGCTCCCCGTAGCTCCACTGGCAGGGCAGCACGGCGGTCAGCCCTTCCGCGCAGGTGCCCTGGGCCGACGTGTAAAGAAGGTGCCGCGTGTACCCGTAGGTGACCGGCAGCATCGTGGTCATGGCGCCCGGCGCGGCCGGTGACCCGCCGAGCCGGCGCAGGAACTCGACATTCGACGGGATCTCGACGCCGGCGATCTGCCGGAGGAAGCGGCTGAGCACGTCGACGGCGGCGTAGTCGGGCGCCTTCCCGATGATCAGGCCGATGG
>CAYPQM010000185.1:0-331 GCA_964412845.1 uncultured Streptosporangiaceae bacterium | reverse complement strand
GATGGCCCGCTCGTAATCCTCCAGGTAGAGGATGTTCTGCTCGAAGTAATGCCGGAAGGTCTCGTGCGGCAGCGTGCCCGCGCCGATCTGCCGCACCATCGGGTGGCTGGTCGCCGCCGCCCAGGCCGCCCGGCCCCGCTCCCGCAGGGCCAGAGACAGGCTTGAGCCTGGCATCTCCGACATAATGTGCAGCACATCAGATATCATCCACCGAAGTCAAGCATGATCGGCGGCCTCTTCCAGCGCCCTGAGCTGGTCGTCGCGGACACTGCGGATGTGCGCGCTCAGGTAGCGTTCGGCCAGGTCGGGGTCGCGGGCGGCGATCGCTTCG
>CAYPQM010000184.1:0-12335 GCA_964412845.1 uncultured Streptosporangiaceae bacterium | reverse complement strand
GCCTCCACCGGACCTAAAAGCCGCAGTCTCAGCCCCATCCTGGCGATCCTAGACCAATCGCCACACGAACCATGAACGGATTCCAGGTCCGGAACAGCTGACCTGACCTCCTGGTGCCCATCAAGATGCCATGCTCGGGACGAGATGATCTGTCCCGGTCTCCGGATGAGCCTCGTGGACGCCCTCCTCGGGTTCCACCACGATCGTGTAAGTGCGCATCAACGCAGTCCTGTCCCTCCGGCAATCGGACTGCCACGGCGACTACCGTGATCTTGTAATCGTCCGCCGATCGGTGTCGCCCAGCGGCTGGACAACAAGCTCCTCGGCCTCCTGCGCCACGCGACCGGCATACCCGCAACCGTCCCACGGCGGACTCGGAGCACGTCTTAGCGCAGTCGCAGACAGCCTTGAACGCGCAACCCTGAGAGCTGACGACCACTAACGAATCGTGCCTACCGGCTTCAGCCAGCGATGCCCAGACCTGGCCGCGCCCAGCGATCGGCCGCAAGAAGAAGAATCCGTGCTAGTGCACGGCGAACCGGGAGCGGCTCATGACGGCGATCCCGCTGGTGGCGATGAGTCCGTAGAGGGCCGGGGCGAAGAACACATGCGGCAGGCCGAGAACGCTGACGCCGAGGCTGCCGGTCAGCCCTCCGAGGGCGCTGGCGATCGCCGTGGAACTCAAGAAGACGGCTGAGGCGGTCGCGACGGCTTGGGGCAGCAGTCGTTGGGCGACGATGATGCCCAGGGCCGCGAACACACCCCATACCCCGCCCATGAGGATCTGCCCGGCGAACATTCCGGTGGCGTCGCCGGTCAGAGCGAAGCAGAGATTCGCGCCGACGCCGAACGCCGCGCCGAGGATCATCAGGTGCATCATGCCGATACGGCGGGCGACGACCACGGCCACCGGCATCAGGATCAGCTCTATCAGAGGTTGGATGCCGATGACCGCGCCGCTGACCGCCGTCGGCAGATGCATGTCGTCGCGCATGTAGATCGGCAGGTAGCCGTACTTGATCGGCTCACCCGCGTAGACGAACACGTACAGCCCGGTGAACGCGAGCAGCGGCAGCATCTCCCGGAGCTTCGGGCGCTGCGCGAGGCGCTCGGCCTGCACTTCGGACGCGGACGCGGTGTGCGCGCCGGGCCGAGCCGAGCCGGTGCGCGCGAAGCCCATGGGGACGATCTGCGCGAGGGTGCACGACCCGGTGGCCGCGAGCATCACGCGCGAACCGGCGGCAGTCGCCAGGATCGAGCCCAGGACGGGGCCGACGACCCATCCGGCCGTCAACGCCATCCGTACGATGGAGACGACCCCGTCGGCCACGGGGTTCGCGGTCATTTGCAGGTCGTCGTGGACCGCGGCGAACAGCTGCGAGCCAGCGGCGCCCGAGAAGGCCAGGACGACGGCACTGATCACGAAGGGCATCCACACCTGGTCGGCCAAGGCCATCGCGATCCACCCGAGGAATCCCGCCAGAGCACACCACCGGAACAGCCCGAGCCGCTTTCCGGAGCGGTCCGAGCGTGCGCCCATCAGGTAGCCGGCGAGCGGGGCGGTGATGTTCGTGAGGTAGAACAGCCCGGCCGTGGTCAGCGAGACGTGCAGGTCGTTGACCAGGAACAGCGTGATCTGCGGCGCGGCGGCGGACGTCCCCAGCCCGGAGAGGAATAGCGCGACGGTCGCTCCGCGGTAGAGCGGCGAGGCCCAGACCGAGCGCGCCGCGGACGGGGTGGTCGCAACCTCGGCAGCGGCGAGTGCGGATGGCATGGAGGAGACCCCTCGAATCTAGGCGGTTCTGACGACGGTGCCGGTTCCTTCGAGCGCTGCTACTTCGGCGGCGGGCGCGGTGGTGTCGGTGACGAGGGTGTGCACGAGGGTGGAGGGGCCGACGTAGGCGTGGGCGGTGCGGCCGAGTTTGCTGCCGTCGGCGGCGGCGATGATGCGGCGCGTGGAGGCGATGATCGCCTTCTTCACCGCCGCGTCGTCGAGGTCGTAAGCGGTCAAACCCTCGGCGGCGCTCAGGCCGCAGCAGCCGAGGACTGCGGTGTCGAAGCGCAGCGCTGCGAGGGAGGCGAGGGTGAGGGGGCCGGTCAGGGCACCCTCACCGTTGCGGGGCCGTCCACCCGGCACCATGAGGGTGGTCGGGGCGGGGGCGTCGCTGAGCGTGTGGATGGCCTGCAACGACAGGGGCATCACGGTGACCTGTCGGAAATGCAGCAGGCGGGCGACCTCCAGGCAGGTGGTGCCGCTGTCGAGCAGGACAGCCTCGCCGTCCGCGATGAGTCGGGAGACCTCGGCGGCGATCCGGCGCTTGGCGTCGACAGCCTCGTGGGTGCGCAGCGCGAAGGGCGGCTCCTCGCCCCGCAGCAGCAGGGTGCGCGCCCCGCCGCGGAATCGTTCGAGGACGCCTTGCGCGGCGAGGGTGTCCAGATCGCGCCGGATGGTCATCTCCGAGGCGCCGGTCAGCTCGGCTAGTTCCGGGACCGTGGCACTGCCCGAGTCCTTCACAGCCTGGGCGATCAGCCGGTGCCGGTCTGCGTTGCTCATGCCGCGATTGAACAACGCCCGGAACGAACACGCAAGCTGTTCGTAAAGCGACTTTAAGAACATTATTCTTGTTTGTTACGGTGGTCGCGTGGAACGTTCACTGCGAGCCTGTGAGGCTCGATTACTGGATCACGCTTGGGCGGGCTGGCGGGCTGGGATCATCGCTGAGTGGTCATTTCGGTTGTCTACCTGCTTGTTCGCTGCCTGCTGGGCTGCCTGACGGTGCTGACCCGGGGCCAGGTGTCCAAGGACGCCGAGCTCCTGATGCTCCGGCACGAGAACGCTGTCTTGCGCCGTCAGGTCGGCAGGGTTCGTTACCAGCCAGCCGACCGGCTGTGGCTTGCGCCCGGCGGCGCAACTGCAACCAGAACTGCAACCAGAGATCAACAAGCAGCACGCGGCGAGCCCACAGAACAAGAGCAAAAGCCCAGGTCACAGTACAGATGATCAAGAGTGGGGCGGGTGGGGCTCGAACCCACGACCGACGGATTATGAGTCCGCTGCTCTGACCGGCTGAGCTACCGCCCCCGCGCCGCGTGAACATTACCGCAGAACGGTGCCCGCCGGCTGCTGCCCGCGTACCAGGGCCATTCTGCTACCTGGTGCTCAACTGCATCGCCATGGCGTGCTCGACCAGGGATATCAGCGTCGACTTGGTGGACTTCCGGCCCCGCGCGTCGCACTGGACGACGGGCACGTTCGGGCTGACCGACAGCGCCTCCTGAACGTCCTGGACGCCATGCGGAAATTCGCCGTGGAAGCCGTTGACCGCCACGATGAACGGCAGCCCGGCCGTCTCGAAGTAGTCGACGGCGGGAAAGGAGTCGGCCAGTCGCCTCGTGTCAACCAGGACGACAGCGCCAATCGCGCCCTGGATGAGGTCATCCCACATGAACCAGAACCGGTGCTGGCCCGGCGTGCCGAACAGATAGAGGATCAGCCCCGCGTCCAGTGTCACCCGGCCAAAGTCCATAGCGACCGTGGTCGTCGTCTTGTCCGGCACATGCGACAGATCATCGACCCCGGCGCTGGCCGAGGTCATGACCGCCTCGGTGGTGAGCGGAGTGATTTCCGAGACCGACCCGACGAAAGTGGTTTTGCCCACGCCGAATCCGCCAGCCACGACGATCTTAACCGACGTCATGGCGGTCTCCGCCGCGTTGCCCGACGCGGGCCTAGAGCTTGCGAAGTCCACTGAGCACCCTTTCGAGCAGGTTAAGATCCGGACGGCCGTGCGCGTGGTCGATCTGATGAACTCTGACGAGACCCTCCACCGCCATATCAGCGATGAGGACACGCGCCACGCCCAAGGGCATCCTGAGCACGGCAGATATCTCTGCCACTGAACGCCAGTCACGACAGAATCCCAGGATGGCCTGGCACTCCGGACTAAGAGTTGACAGGTCGCGGGCCTCGTAGTGAGAGGCAGCCACCATCGCCTCGATCTGGAGCTGATACCGGGGCTTGGTCCTGCCCCCAGTTACAGCGTATGGCCGGACGAGCCCACTCCCGGTACTCTCCGCGCCACGCGGGCGCCTGCCGCCGGCCGGATTCTTACCTCCGGCCGCCGACCAGTCATCCCGGCCTGGGCCGGACACCGGTATCTCCTGTCACCTATCTGCCATCCTTCGACCGAAACCCACCACGCATGTCAGGCGTCAAGGCGCTCCCTACCCGCTCGACAAGCAACGCCATCTCATAGGCCACGAGGCCCATATCGCAATCAGCAGCCGCGAGCACAGCAAGGCTCGACCCGTCGCTGATTGCCATCACCAGCAGGAGCCCACGCTCCATTTCAACAACCGTCTGGGTGACTGGACCACCCTCGAACACCCGTGCCGCACCTTGCGTCAGGCTGGTCAGGCCAGAGGTGACAGCCGCCAGCTGATCCACCCGGTCGGCTGGGAAGCCGTTCGAGTACGCGAGCGGCAACCCGTCCGACGACACGACGATGGCGTGCGCGACAGAAGGGACCCGTTCGACGAAGTTCGTGATCAGCCAGTTCAGATCCTGAACCGGACGGGTTAGCGGGCTCACGAACCCTCCTTTCTCGGCGACCTCAGCATGACCATCTCAATGACACTGGCGGCATGGCCGCCCCAAGCCTCATGACACACCGTTGTCCTCACCGCTGGAGTCGCCCTCGCTGCGAAGGGCAGCACGACCTTCCCGGACACCACGCTGGAAACTGGCGAACCGGTCCCTGGTCACAGACGCCGACCGGATGGCCGGTAGCGCGGGCGCGGTCTCACCGTTGCCCGCCGTGCCAGGGACAAGGTTGGCCTTCGGAACCCTCTTCGGGAGCCCGGACATGGTAACCCCGCCGGAGCTTGGCGCGTGCACGGCTTCCGCCGCCCGCCAGCCCTCGTCTCCAGCCGAACTCCAGCTGGGCGCGCTGGTCTCCACCGGGGAGGCTCCGCCATCCGAGCTGTGCTTGCCCCGGCGGAACCAGTCCGATTCCACGGATTCGAAGATGGGCAGCCGATTGCCCTGGCCGGAATCCGCTGCTGGCGGGACCACGACTTCGCGTCTGGGCAGGGTCACCTCGGCGCTGTACGACATGTCCGGGCGTCCGGGGGACCGGATCTGCTCGTCCACGCCGCCGTTGACCGGCGCACCGAACGCGGGCAACGGCCCCGTGTTCGGCACCGAGGGGATCGGGCCGGTCGGGGGGTTGCTCTCCCACGAAGGGGCCAGCTGCGGGTAGGCCGAAGTCGCGGACACATCCCCATTCTCCGCCCGCAGCGGGGTGAAGCGCGGCGCCCGGGCCGCGCTGACCGCCTGCTCAGCCGCAGTCCGGTCACCGGCCGGCCACTCCGTCGCGAACGGGCCCACGGTGGGCGGAAGCTCCACGGAACCCGGCGAACTCCGCTCGAAGCGGCGGATGCCCGGCGATGAGCCGGTCATCTCGTGCGTAACCACCTCGTCCGGCAGCCACACCAGGGCGGTCAGCCCACCGGTCGGTGCGGGGCGCAGGCGCACCCTGATCCCGTGCCTGGCCGCCAGCCGGGCCACCACGAACAGCCCCATCCGCCTGGAGACCGCGACATCCACCACCGGGGGGTTGTCCAACCGCCAGTTGGCGTGGGCCATCTCCTCGGCCCCCATGCCAACCCCCTGATCGGAGATATCGAGCAGCACTCCCCCGCTGTTCAGCAGGTGACCAGAGACGGCGACCGGGGTCTCCGCCGAGGAGAAGGAGGTGGCGTTCTCGGCCAGCTCAGCGATCAGGTGCACCACGTCGTTCACGGCCGGGCCGCGGACTGCGATCCCGGGCTGCACGTTCAGCGAGACCCGTTCGTACTGCTCAATCTCTGACACCGCCGCGCGGAGAATGTCCACCAGGGCGACCGGCTGGTTCCACCGCCTGGAGGCGTCGTGGCCGGCGAGCACCAGCAGGTTCTCGGAGTTGCGGCGCATGCGGGTGGCGAGGTGGTCCATCTGGAACAGGTTGGACAGCCGTTCCGCGTCCTGCTCGCCTTGCTCAAGATCGTCAATAAGCCGGATCTGCCGTTCAACCAGGGACTGGCTGCGGCGGGAGAGGTTGACGAACATCGCGTTGACGTTCCCGCGCAGTGCCGCCTCGTTGGCCGCAAGCCGGAGCGCCTCCCGGTGTACCTGGTCGAACGCGCGCGCAACCTCACCGATCTCGTCGGAAGAGTCCACATCAATGGGCTCGACCTCAAGCGGGACTCCGGCACCGTCAGTCTCGCTCATCCGGCGCACCATGTCAGGCAGCCGCACGCCGGCGACCTCAAGGGCGCCGGCCCGCAGCCGCCGCAGCGGCCGGACCATGGACCGGCCGACGACCACGGTCAGCACGAGCGCCAGCGCGAGGACGAGCAGGACCACGATGCCGACCACGGCGGACGAGAGGAGCGCCGAGTTGCGCAGCGCCTGCGCGCGCACTTGCACCTGCGACGCCAGCTTCGCCTCGACCGAGCCCATCTGCGAGTTGATGGCGTTCGACATGGCGCCGTACCAGTCGTCCGCGCTCGTGGTGTCCGTCGCCAGCGAGTTGGCGTTGGCCTGCGCCGTGGAGATCGCCTGCAGTTCCTCGGAACTCGCCTCGTAGACGAACGACGAGGACACGCTGTTGTTCCAGAGCTGGCGCTGAGCAACGGTCGAGGATGTGTTGAACGCCTGCAGGTTGCTCTGCTGGTTGGAGAGCGCGGCGTTCAGCGCGGACAGCTCGCCCGCGGACAGGGTGCCTTGCAGCAGCGCCGCCGTGAGGATCGCGCGCTGCTCCGAGGCTTGCTCCTTCATCCTCGACACCAGCCCGAGCACCCGGACGGTCTGGGACAGCGTCGCATCGCTGGACCCCTGCGAGGTCTCATCCTCCAGGGCCTGCAGAGCCTGGATCAGCTGCGCGTACTTCTGGACCACGACAAGGGCCGGCAACTGGGTTGAGATGGCCGCGTCGCGCAACGACGGCAGCGCCTGCAGCATGGTCAGCGAGGTGGCCGCCTCCTGCTGCGCCTGCGTCGAGAAAGGACTGCGGATGGTCTGCAGCTCATTGCGGACTGTCGAGGCCAGCCCGTCTGTGCCGGCGTACTGCTGCTTGACCACGGAAAGCTCGGCAGCGGCATTCGGCTGGGTGGCCTTCACCAGGGCATCCGCGCGGCCACCTTTGTTACCGAGTGCGATGAAGTAGACCGTCCGGTCCCTTTCATCCTCAAGCCGCTGGGAGAGCGCCGTGATATTGGTGCTCAGCTTTGCGAGCTGCTCGGTCCGCTGGTCGGCGAGGGCGCTCTGCACCGATGACACGATGCGGGTGCCGCCGAGCACGACGGCGGTCAGCGTGGGGATGGCGATGAGCAGGACGAGGCGCGAGCGCACCCGCCAGTTCTTCAGGCCGCGGCTCGAACCGCTGCCGCCATGCCTGGCGCCTTCCGGGTGCCCGCCATCCGGCTCGCCGCCATCGACGCGGCCGTTGAGCTGGCCGGGCACGGGCACATCCGGCCCAGCCCCGGCGGTCGCCTGGGGCGATGCCCCGTTTCCGGCCGTCAGGGATACGCCGCGGGTCTTCTTGCTGCGGGACGGCACAGCCTCTGTACCTCTCACCTGGCGACCACGGCGGGCCCGCGGGCCCGCAGGATTTTCGGCGGAACCGACATGACGCACCCCTTCCCGGGTGACGATTCTGCGAGCCCCGCGCGCGGGCGCGGTCAAGGGCTGATCTTAACCTCTTAACCATCCAGCAGGCATCAATACCTACACCACGTCGTAAAGCCGATCTAACGTGACGTTTGCTGTATAGGTCGACGCCAGTCTGTATAGGTTGACGCCAGTAGAGTACTCTCTGGCGCTGCAGCCGTGTTCCGTTCTGTCCGAACTGTCCGAACTGTCTGAGCCGAGTTTCGCTGTCGGCCTCTGTTCCCGAGGAGCGTCATGAGGTTAAGTCAGGCTGATATCACGCCCATCTCCCGCCGGATGCCCCGGCGCCGGTCACGCGCGGTTTCGGCCGGGGTCGCAGCGGTAACCGTGAGCCTGCTGGCGGCCGGGTGCCACGTACCTGGCACCGCGGCAGGCGCCGCCGGGCTCACCAGGTCATCGATAACGGTGGCCGCCCTGCCCGGCGTTGATGACGCACCGCTGTACATAGCCCTGCACAGCGGCCTGTTCGCGAACGCCGGCCTCACGGTCAACATCCAGACCTACAGTTCGGTGGGCAAGGAGATCGCGGCCCTCACCAACGGCAGCGCTGACGTCGCCGTCGGCGACTACGCCGACTTCTTCTTCGCCCAGGACGCTGCCGACCACCCCGGCTTCCTCATCGTGGCCGACGGGTACGACGCGGCGCCCAGCGTGATGCAGGTGCTCACCCGGCCTGGCTCGGGGGTGACCACCCCCCACGAGCTCGCGGGCAAGACGATCGGCACGCCCGAGCCGCAGGAGATCCCGTTCAGCACCACGCTGCCCTACAGCGAGGAGACGCTGGCCACCCAGTCGGTCCTGACCAACGATGGGGTCAGCCCGGCATCGGTGCACTGGAAGGCCATGCCGAGCGGGCAGCTGGTCGGCGCGCTGCGCAGTGGTGCGGTGAGTGCCATTCTCGCTACCGAGCCGGTCATCTACCAGGCCCAGGCTCAGCTCGGCGCCACCTCGGTGCTCGATGCGTGCAGTGGCCAGACGGCCAGCCTGCCGCTGTCGGGCTATTTCACCCTCGGCTCCTTCGCCCGCAAGTACCGGGGCACCGTGCTGGCCTTCCGCTCCGCGCTGCTGAAGGCGCAGTCGCGGTCCGCCCAGGCGGCACCGGTGCAGGCGGCGCTGGCCAGCAATGAGCACATGGGGGCCCAAACCGCGTCCCTGGTCACCCTCGGGGTCTACCCGACGTCCGTGAAAGCGAGCAACCTGCAGCGGGTCGCCTCCCTGATGTCCTCGTTCAACCTGCTCAACCCGCCGCTCAACGTGGCAAAGATGATCTTCCGATGACGGGTTGGCTGGTGGGTAGCCGCGACGGGTTACTGAATAGGTAGCTACGACGGGTTAGCTGTGCCGGATTAGCTGTTGCCGCCGAGGCCGAGTTCCCTGGCTATGATCATGCGCTGGACTTCCGACGTGCCCTCGCCGATCTCCAGGACCTTCGCGTCGCGGTAGAACCGGGCCACGGGGAACTCGTTCATGAAGCCGTACCCGCCGAAGATCTGGGTGGCGTCCCTGGCGTTGTCCATGGCCGCGTTCGAGGCCGCCAGCTTGGCGATGGCAGCGAGCCTTTTGACCGGTTCGCCGGCCACCAGCCGGGCTGAAGCGTCCTGCCAGGCCAACCTCGCGGTATGCGCCCGTGCCGCCATGTCGGCGAGCTTGAACTGGATGGCCTGGTAATGGCCGAGCCGGTGACCGAAGGCGGCCCGCTCACCGACATACCGGAGGCACTCGTCCAGGCAGCCCTGGGCGAGCCCCACGGCCAGGGCGGCTATCGCGATCCGGCCCTCATCCAGGATCTGCAGGAACTGGGCGTACCCGCGGCCCCGCTCACCGAGCAGGTTCTCCCCGGGCACCCGGCAGGACGCGAAGGCCAGTTCCCGGGTGTCCGAGGCACACCAGCCGACCTTGGAATACTCCGGCCCGACGGTGAGCCCGGGGGTACCGGCCGGGACGAGGATGGCGGAGATCTCCGGGCGACCGTCCGGCTTGCGGCCCGTGATCGCCAGCACGGTGATCAGCGAGGTGATCGTTGTGCCGGAATTGGTGATGAACGACTTGCTGCCGTCGATCACCCACTCTCCGCCGGTCAGCCGCGCAGTCGTCCGCATGCCGCCGGGGATGTCAGACCCGCCGCCTGCCTCGGTCAGCCCGAACGCCCCCAGGCGATGTCCCGCGCACAGGTCGGGCAGCCAGCGGTGGCGCTGCTCGGCGGAGCCGAACCGGTAGACCGGCATGGCGCCGAGCGCGACGGCCGCCTCCAGCGTGATGGCCACCGAAGAATCCACCCTGGCCAGTTCCTCCAGCACCAGGCACAGCGCGAAGTGGTCGCCGCCCATGCCGCCGAACTCCTCAGGGAATGGCAATCCGAACAGGCCGAGGCCCGCCATTCTGGCCACGATCTCGTAGGGGAACTCAGCCCGTTCGTAGTATCCGCCGATCACCGGCGCGATAACCTCCCGGGCGAAATCCGCGACCGTCTGGCGGAGTTCCTCCTGCTCTTCGCTGAGCCGGTAGCTGATCACCCATTGATGCTACTGGCTGGCCGTCTCGGGCACCCTTGCGGCGCTGCGCACGTTAGGCTCAGTGAACATTCCCTGCCGCCGTCCCGGAGGACGACATGGCGACCCTGACCTGCCCTGCCTGTGCCGCTGCGGTCCAGCAGGACGATCTGATCTGCTTCACCTGCGGCGCGAACCTGCCCCGGGACCGTCCGGTGAACGAGCCGGCCACCCCGCCGACGGTCATGCAGGAGTACCTGAGCCGCGACCCGGCGGCCACCCCGTCGCCGGGCGCCGCCGCCTGCCCGCACTGCGGCTCGGCCATCAGCGAGCCTTCCTCCGTGATCTGCCTGACCTGCGGCCAGCCACTGCCGCCACCGACCGGGATCATCTCGGCGGTGGTGCTCCGGCTGTCGTTCCCGACCGGCAACGTCGAGATCCCGGCCGGGACCTCCCTGGTCCTCGGCCGTGATCCAGAAGAGTCGCTTGTCGCGGCGGCCTTCGCGGACTATGACAATGTGTCACGTCGTCATGCCACAGTTACCGTCAGTGATTCCGGGAACGCGACGATCCGGGATGAGCGGTCCACGAACGGAACCTTCGTCAACGGCGACCGGGTGCTTCCTGGCACGGAGGCACGCCTCGCCGACGGGGACAGCGTCCGGCTCGCCGGTGATGTCACGGCTGAGGTCTCGCTGCCCCGCCAGCGGCGTGACCCCGGGGAGTTCAGCCAGAACGGTCGCCGGAGTCCGGGCTGAACCACAGGTCCGGACCGACGCCGGAGGAGAACCACGGCCGGTAGGGCTCGCCGCCCGGCGACCGCCCGGGACCCGGCCCGCGCGACGTGGGCTGGCTGTGGCGGCTGCGGTCCGCGCCTCCCGGCCGCCCGGCGCCGCGCGGGTGCGGCCCGCCCGCCCTGTCCTCCCGGTCGGCCGCGCCCTCCCCCGGGCCCTCGGTCCCGCCCAGGTCACCACGTCCTGGCTCGCCGCCGCCCAGGTCAGCCTCTTCCCCGCGGTCGCTGTCTTCCGCCGGGTCGCCGTCTTCCCCGCGGTCGCTGTCTGCCGCCCGGTGGCTGTCGCTGGCTAAGTCGGCCGGAGCCCCGTACGCCACGCCGCCGTCTTCGCCCTGCTCCGGCGACGGCCGGTAGTCCGGCGATGACGGATGGCCGGCCGGCAGCCGGGCCAGCCGCTCCCTGAGGTCACCAAGCGGATCCCGGCCGCTGCCAGCAGGCTCAGGTCTGTCAGCACGCATGCGGTGATTGTCCCCCATGCCGGAATCTTGGGCCTGCCCTGGCCGCCATCGGCCGTGAGACCATCCGGGCAGGGGGGACAGCCCGGGCAGGGGAGACAGCGCGACATCGGAGGCGGCCATGGCGGCAAAGGCGACTGCGACGGCCACGGCCACGCCGGGGCTCCGGCGCAATGCGATCGGGCTGCGCGAGGTCCTGTTCCAGAGCATCACCGACATGGCGCCGGGCGCCGCCATCGCCGCGTCGATCCCGGCCGGCGTGGCGTTCGCCGGGGGGTCCCTGCCGCTGGCCGTCATCTTCGCCTTGATCGCGTGCCTGTTCTGCGCGTCCAGCATCGGCTTGCTGGCCCGGGAGATGCCGGCCGCCGGGTCGCTGGCCACCTACGCCGCCCGTGGCCTGCACCCGTCCATCGGCTTCCTGGTCGCCTGGGGATATGTGCTGGTCGGGTTCCTGATCCCGCCGCTCGTGCTGCTGCAACTGGGCTTCACCACCGCGGCCACCATCAACGCCGAGTTCCACGGATACCCAGCGAGCCTGTGGTGGCCGTGGGCGCTGCTGGGTGCCGTCATCGTGCTCGCGGCCGGTTTCTACGGCATTCGCACGTCGGCGCGGCTGGGCACCGTCCTGGGCCTGTTCGAGATCGGGGTATTCCTGGTACTCGCGATCTTCCTGCTGGTGCACGCGGGCAACCACAACACGCTGAGCGTGTTCAGCACCAAGTACACCCCGAGCGGGTTCCGCGGCATTTCCGGAGTGATCGGCGGATCGGTGTACACGATCCTTGCCTTCGGCGGGTTCGAGGGAGCCGCGCCGCTGGCCGAGGAAACCAGGAACCCGAAGCGCACCATCCCGCGGGCCGTGATGCTGGCCACCCTGCTCATCGGCG
>CAYPQM010000183.1:0-12337 GCA_964412845.1 uncultured Streptosporangiaceae bacterium | reverse complement strand
GCCTGGAACTCCCAGGTCTTGGCCCAGCGCTCGTAGTAGGCGATGTGGCTGGCCAGGGTCCGGACCAGCGGCCCGCTGCGGCCTTCCGGGCGCAGGTTCGGGTCGACGGGAAACAGCGCCCCATCGGCCGCGGTTTGCGAGCAGACCCGGATCAGGCCCGCGGCCAGGCGGGTGGCCGTGGCCAGCGCGGCCGCCTCGGCATCGGCTGGCCGGTCCCCGGAGCCGCCCGCTGCCCCAGGACCAGCCGCTGCTCCGGGACCGCCCACTCCGGGACCGCCCACTCCGGGACCGGCTCCTTTCCCGGAGCCGCCCGCTCTGCTGCCGCCGGCCCCCGAGCCGGCTGCGTTCCCCGGTTCCGGGGCTGCGGCTACGAAGATCACATCCACGTCACTGGCGTAGTTCAGTTCCTGGCCGCCACATTTGCCCATGGCGATCACCGCGAGCCGGCCGGGGGGTGACCCCGCGGGCAGCTGCGAGCGAGCGATGGCCAGTGCGGCCTCGAGCGCTGCGGCGGCGAGGTCGGCGAGTTCCGAGGCAACCTCGCCGAACGGGACCAGGCCGGTGAGATCCCTGGCCGCCAGGTGCACCAAGTGGCGGCGGTAGGCGACCCGCAGCGCGGTCGCCGGGTCCCCGCCGGGAGCCTGCCCAGGCTGCGCCACCGGCTCCGGCTCAGCCCCCGCGCCGGTGGCCTTCAGCAAGGTCGCGCGCAGTTCCGCCGCCGCAGGGCGGCGCAGTGCGTCCTCGCCCTGGAGCACCCGCCAGTCATCCGGATGCCTGGCCAGATGATCACCGAGAGCCACACTGGCCCCGAGCACAGCCGTCAGCCTGATGCGCAGCCCCGGATCGGCACGCAGCGCGACGCGCAGCTCAGCGTCGAACGACATCCGGGCCAGCGCGGCCAGGGCCAGATCCGGGTCGGCAGCGGCGGCGAGCGCCTCGAACAGGTCAGCGTCGGCGCCGTCGGGATCGAGCGCGAGATCCTCGGTGATCAGTTGCTGCGCCTGCTCGGCGTCAGCAAAGCCCATCCGGGCCAGCCGGCCGGCCGCCGAGGTCCTGCGCAGCATGCTCACCCCTGAACCGTAGCTGGGACAAGCGCGGCCGCCCAGATGGAGGCCAGGTCAGTTACCGCGCCCCGGCACGGCGGAGGCCCCGCCGGTTTGAGCCGGTAGATGGCGGGCAGCTGCGAAAGCGGTCTATAAGAACCCGGAGGTACCCCATGTCAACTGGGACCGTCGTGATCGTCATCGTTGTCATTCTCATCGTGGCAGCTGCGGTGGCGGCAGGCATCTCTCAAGCGCGCCGCCGTCGGCTCCGCGAGCGTTTCGGCCCTGAATATGACCGCGTGGTGGAGGAGAAAGCCAGCCGCCGGCAGGGCGAAGCCGAACTCACCGAACGGGAGAAGCGGGTCAAGGGCTTTGATATCCAGCCGCTGGATCCCGCCGTGCGAGCGCAGCACGCCGATCAATGGAGGCACATCCAGGAACGATTCGTGGATGCGCCGCGAAATGCCGTCGCCGACGCACAGGCCCTGGTCAGCACCGTCATGACCGAGCGTGGATATCCCACCGAACACAAGGATCAGGTCCTCGCGGATCTGTCCGTCGAGCATGCCCAGACCCTTGATCATTACCGCGCCGCCACGGACATCAGCACCGGTGCCACGGCGGGCACGGCGTCGACCGAAGACCTGCGGCAGGCGATGATCCACTACCGCGCACTGTTCCAGGACCTGCTCGGCGAGCCCACGGGCGACCCGGCGGCAGTCAACCGCGACGAAGTGATCACCAGCGGCGAGGACGTGCGCACCCGCGTCCCGGAGGCATCGGATTACGGCCCGGGCCCGGCCGTCCTGGCCGAGCACGAAGCAGCCCCCGAGATCCGAAGGACGTGACCCATGAATGCATCTCGCTACGATGACCGCTTCCAGGGAACGGAAGAGCCCGGCCCCGCCGCGGCCGCCGGCCCCATCATCCAGGACGACGCCGATGTGCTGATCCTCACGCCGGAGACGGCGGAGGCTGCGCCGGCTAGTGCTGAGGACGATGCGGATGTGCTGATCCTGGGAATCGACGAGGACACGCCGGACACCGGCCACGAGTCCGGGGCAGCCGCGGAGGCCGGGGTGCCTGAGGCTGCGGCGCCTGATCCCGTGACGCCGGAGACTGCAGCTCCCGAGGCTGGGCCAGCTGCCGGGAACGATCCGGATGCGGCGATTCTGGCCTCGGATGAGTCGACCTTCGCGCCGGCGCCCGCAGCCTTCGCGCCGGTGCCCGCAGCCAGGACCTTCCCCGCAGCCGAGACGATCCCGGATGTCGCGCCCGTGGGAGTGACTCCCGGTGTGCCCCTCGCCCGCAGCTCACCAGCGACGAACCCCGATCAGCGCTGGCGCGAGATCCAGTCGATGTTCGTTGACGACCCGCGCGGCTCGGTCGAACGGGCAGCGGATCTCGCGGCCGAGACACTCCGCGGACTCATCACTGCCCTGCAGGAGCGGGAGCGGTCCCTGAAGTCCTCCTGGCAGGGCGCTGACACCGACACCGAGGAACTGCGCACCTCGCTGCGGAGCTACCGCGACCTGGTTGACCAGGTCGACGAGTTCTCCCGGCAGCCCTGAGCGGTGCCCCCACATGTCACCGGGGCCGTCCGCAGACGGCCCCGGTGAGGGGAATGCACTTGGGGGGGGTAAGTGCATTGCGTCCATTGTCCGCCGTGGCGGTAACGTCCCGGTAGCGCCGCATTGCACCGATTGTCAGGCACTGACCGGGACGCGGCCGCTGAGCCTGGCCCGGGCCTGCTCGGCATCCGGGTGCTTCAGGTCCTCAAGGAGGGTCAGGGCGCGCTGCCAGGCCTGGCGGGCGGCGTCCGGTTCCCCGGCCGCGTGGCAGGCGTCGCCGAGATGGATCAATATAGGCGCCTGGTGACACCCGGCGTTCAGTCCGTCGAGCATCCCCACGGCCGTGCGGTAGCAGCTGACGGACTCGGCGAGGCGGCCCAGCTGGTGGTGTGCGTAGCCCATGCTGTCCCAGATGCTGGCCTCGTTCAGGGTGTCCCCGCGCCCGCTGCCCACCCCGAGCGCCCGCACGCAGTAGCTCAGGGCCGCCTCGGGATCACCGCCCTGCCCATGCAGCCAGGCCAGCGCATTGAGGGCCTTGGCCAGGGCCGCCTCGTTGCCCTTACCCTCATCCTCGACCAAGGCCAGGGCCTGCTGCGCGTGATCAAGCGCCCCGCCGAGGTTGCCCAGCTGCTCCGCAGCGAACGCCATCTCGTTACGCACCCGGGCCTGACCGAGCCGGTCGCCGAGCTGGCGGTGCAAGTCAAGTGCCTGGCGGAAGTACGGTAGTGACGCGGCGAAGGCACAGTGCCGGCCAAAGGTCGTGCCCAGATCACGATAGGCGCGCGCCTGCGCGGCGAGGTCGCCCAGGCGCTTGGCGGCCGCGATCGCGATGCGCTGGATGGTGATCTGGTCATGCCAGTGGCCCTGCCGGTCGAAGAACAGCATCAGCGTCCAGGGCAGCTGCCAGGCATGAGCGTCGAAACCCATGTCGCTGGCCTGGGTGATCGCGGCGAGCAGCACCTGGTGCTCGGCATCGAACCAGGCCAGCGCCTCACTAGCGCTGGCGATGCACTCCAGGGTCACCCCCGGCCGCGGCGGCGGCAGGGCCACATGCAGCCGGGCCGGGTTCAGCAGCCGGCTGCCCGGATGCGCGGTGTGCAGGTAATGGTCGAGTACCCGGTGCAGCGCATCGCGGCGCTCATCGTCGCTGTCGGCCGCCGCACTCAGGTCGGCCGCATAAGCGCGCAGCAGGTCATGGAAGGCGTACCGGCCCGGGGCATGCTCCGCGATCAGGTGCGCGTCCGCCAGCTCGGCGATCAGCGCCCGCGCCCGCGACGGCGTCAGCCCGGCCAGGCTGGCCGCCGCCGGGACACTGATATCCGGGCCAGCGTGCAAGCCCAGCAACCGGAACATCCGTGCCGCCGACCCGCTCAGCTGCTGGCAGGACCACGAGAACACGGCCCGGACGCTGGCCGCAGGATCACCAGCATCCAGGGCGTCCAGCCGTCCCCGCACGTCGGCCAGCTCGCGGGCCAGTTCGGCCAGCGACAGGCGGGGCCGGGCCGCCGCACGGGCGGCGACGATGCTCAGCGCCAGCGGGAGCCGGGAGCACAGCTCGGTCAGCTGCCAGGTCGCCTGGGTCTCGGCGCGGGCCCGCTCGCCCAGCCGGCTCGCCAGTAGCTCACGGGCGTCCGTGGCGGTCAGCACTTCCAGCGGTACCAGCCGGGCGCCCTCGATCGCGGCCAGCCCGGGCAGCCGGGCGCGGCTGGTCACCACGGCGAGGCAGGACGGGCTGCCCGGCAGCAGCGGGCGCACCTGCGCGGCATCGCGGGCGTTGTCCAGGATGACCAGCACCCGCTGGCCGGCCACCAGGCTGCGGTACATGGCCGCCCGCGCGTCGAGGCTGTCCGGTATCCGCTCCTCGGTCACGCCGAGCGCACCGAGGAACCAGCGCAGCGCGTCGGCCGACGCCGCCGGGGCACCCGACGGATCGAATCCGCGCAGGTTCACGTACAGCTGGCCGCCCGGGAAGCTCGCCGCCGCCTGGTGAGCCCAGTGCACCGCGAGGGCCGTCTTGCCCGCTCCGGCGGTGCCGCCGATCACCAGGACCTTGGCCGACTCGGCCGCGGCTGACGCCTCCCGCAGCCAGGCGCGCAGCGTGGCCAGCTCAGCCGTGCGCCCGGTGAAGTGCGCCACCCCGGCAGGCAGCTGCCGCGGGACCACGACACCCTGGGCCGCATCTCCCGGAGCCGCGCCGTCCGTGACCACACCGGCCGCGACCGTGCCATCCGGGGCCACACCACCCGTGACCACACCGTCCGCGACCACACCACCCGCGATCACACTGGACGGAGCCACACTGCCCGCGATCACACTGGACGGAGCCACACCGGCCGCGACCGTGCCATCCGGGGCCACGCCGCCTCGCGCCACTCCAGCAGAAGCCACCCCTGCAGCCGCCAAGCCTCTTGGGGCCACGCCGCCTGGCGCCACCTTAGCCGGGACCGGGCCGACCGGCGGCGCGCCGCCGCGGGCCACGCCGGCGCGAGCCGCACCGGCTGTGGCGAGGCTGGTCAGGGCCGGACCCGGGGCGGCCAGCCGGGGATCCCCAGCGAGAATCCCGTGCTGCAGGTCCCGCAGTTCAGGGCCCGGTTCCACGCCCAGCTCGTCCACCAGCATGCGCCGGATCCGCTGATAGGCGGCCAGCGCCTCGGCCTGCCGCCCGCACCGGTACAGCGCGAGTACCAGCTGGGCGTGGAAACGTTCCCGCAACGGGTGCTGCAGCGCGAGCTGCGCCAGTTCGGTGACCAGTTCCGCGTGCCTGCCCTGAGCGAGCCCGGCATCCATCCGCCACTCGAACGCCTGGGCCCGCAGCGCGTCGAGCCGCGGTATCTCAGCCGTCGCGAGCAGGTGCGAGGGAACATCCGCCAGCGGATCCCCGCGCCACAGCGCCAGCGCCTCGCCGAGCATGTCCCATGTTTCCGAGGCGCCCGCCGCCTGATCGCGCGTTGCCTCGTTAACCTGGCGGACCGCCTCGCCGGCCCGCATGCACAGCGCGGTGAACCGCAGCGCGTCCACCTCATCGGGCACCGCATCGAGCGCGTATCCAGGATCACGGGTCAGTATCCGGCGGCCTGCCTCCGGCCCGAGGACCTGCCGCAGCCGCCTGATGTAGTTGCGGGTGACCACCCGGGCGGCGTCCGGCGGCGCGCCGTCCCACACGATCTCGGCCAGCTCGTCGTAGGAGAGCACCTGCCCGGCTCGCAGGGCCAGCGCGGCCAGGATGACCCGCTGCTTGGGCGCCGGGACCGGCACCACCGCGCCCCGCGATCGGACCGCTAATGGCCCGAGTACAGCCACACTGAACATCGTGCCGTCACCCCGATCGGTGTCCACGCTTTCTGCCCTGGCCCTCCGTCGCGCCACAGGTATGCCTCACAGTCACAACATTGGCAGGTAGCGGTCAAGCTCGAACTCCGTGACCTGGTGCCGGTAATCCCGCCACTCGTTGCGCTTGTTCCTCAGGAAGAAGTCGAAGACATGCTCACCGAGCGTCTCCGCGACCAGCTCACTGTCCTGCATCGCGTTGATGGCCTCGTCCAGGCTCTGCGGCAAAGGCGAGATGCCGAGCGACCGACGCTCGGCCGACGTCAGCGCCCACACATCGTCCTCGGCGCCGGGCGGCAGCTCGTAATCCGCCTCGATGCCTTTCAAGCCGGCCGCCAGGATCAGCGCGTACGCCAGATAAGGATTGCACGCCGAGTCAACCGACCGGAACTCTATCCGGGTGGCGTTTCCCTTCTGCGGCTTGTACATCGGCACCCGGACCAGCGCCGAGCGGTTGTTGTGTCCCCAGCAGATGTAGGAGGGTGCTTCTCCGCCGGCTCCGGCGGTGCTTTCTGTCGCCCCCCACAGGCGCTTGTAGGAGTTGACCCACTGGTTGCAGACCGCGGTGATCTCGGCAGCATGCTTGAGCAGACCGGCGATGAAGGCGCGGCCGAGCTTGGAGAGCTGGAACTCGGCGCCCGGCTCGTAGAAGACGTTGCGGTCGCCCTCGAACAGCGACATGTGCGTGTGCATGCCAGAGCCCGGGAATTCGGTGAACGGCTTGGGCATGAACGAGGCGAAGACACCCTGCTGGAGCGCCACTTCTTTCATGACCAGGCGGAACGACATGACATTGTCGGCCGTGGTCAGCGCGTCGGCGTAGCGCAGGTCGATCTCCTGCTGGCCGGGACCGCCCTCGTGGTGGCTGAACTCCACTGAAATACCCATGCTCTCCAGCATCTGGATGGAGACATGCCGGAAATCGTGGGCGATGCCGTGCGGCGTGTGGTCGAAGTAGCCGCCCAGGTCGATGGGCTGCGGCTTGACGCCCGGCGCTGGCTTTTCCTTGAGCAGGAAGAACTCGACCTCGGGGTGGGTGTAGAAGGTGAACCCCAGCTCGGCCGCGCGGCCGAGCGCCCGCTTGAGCACGTACCGGGGGTCCGCGTAGGAGGGTGAGCCGTCCGGCATCTTGATGTCGCAGAACATCCGGCCCACCCCGGATGCCTCGCCGCGCCAGGGCAGCAACTGGAATGTGGACGCGTCCGGCTTGGCCAGCATGTCGGCCTCATACACCCGCGCGAAGCCCTCGATCGCGGAGCCGTCAAAGCCGATGCCCTCGGCGAACGCGCCCTCAAGCTCAGCGGGCGCCACCGCGACCGACTTCAGCGTGCCGAGCACATCCGTAAACCACAACCGGACGAAACGGATATCCCGCTCCTCCAGGGTGCGGAGGACGAATTCTTCCTGCCGGTCCATGACTGCCCGTCCTTGCTGGTCAGCGATTCGATCTTGCCGGGATTCGGGCAGCGCGGCTCCGCGGGCGTGCCGGGCCTGCCCTGAGGGACAGTCTCTCGCGACGGTGTTACCTACGCGTTACGAATCCCTCTGCCCACCGACGCTACCTGCAGGCCGCCGTAGTCACGCCCGCCCCGCCCGATCGGGCGCGCCGCCTGCGCATAGGCTGATTCCGTGCCAAGGCTCCGGATCGCCCTTGCCCAGACGAATTCCACTGTCGGCGACCTGGACGGCAATGCCGCCCGTGTGGCCGAGTGGACGCTCCGCGCCGCCGAGCAGGGTGCTGCGCTGGTCGTCTTCCCTGAGATGATGCTGACCGGCTACCCCGTGGAGGACCTCGCGCTGCGGGCCTCGTTCGTGGACGCCTCGATCGCTGCCCTGGACGTCACCGCGCAGCGGCTCGCCGCTGACGGGCTCGGCAGCATCGCCGTGGTCACCGGGTACCTGGGCAAGCGCACCGGGCTGCCACCACGGGTCGGCCTGCCCACCGGAGCCCCGCTGGATGCCGCCGCGCTGCTGCACGGGGGGCAGGTGGTGGTGACCACGGCCAAGCACCACCTGCCGAACTACGGCGTGTTCGACGAGTACCGGTACTTCGTGCCGGGCCACCGGCTGCCGGTGTTCCGGCTCCCCTGCCCCGGGCCTGGATCGCCGGACGGCGCGGTCGACGTGGCCATCGCCATCTGCGAAGACCTCTGGCAGGACGGCGGCCCGGTGGCGGTGACCAGGCAGGCCGCCGCCGGACTGCTGGTCGTGCCCAACGCGTCCCCCTTCGAGCGCGGCAAGGAGGAGGCGCGGCTTGAGCTGTGCGCGCGGCGGGCCCGCGAGGCCGGCGCCACCCTCGCCTACGTGAACATGATGGGTGGCCAGGACGAGCTGGTCTTTGATGGCGACTCGATCATCGTGGACGCGGCCGGCCAGCTGCTCGCCCGCGGCCCGCAGTTCGAGGAGACGCTGGTGCTCGCCGACCTCGAGCTGCCCCCCGCCGACCCGGCGGTGCTACCCGGCGAGACGCCCGCCGACGCGCACGACGGCACGACGATCACGATCCACCGGGTCACCCTGCCGGCGCTGCCGCCGCTGGCGCCGCCAGCGGACTCCGGCCCCGCCGCCGGAGTGATCTGGCCCCGGCTGGCTGACCCGGCGGAGATTTATGCGGCCCTGGTCACCGGTGTCCGGGATTACGTGCGCAAGAACGGGTTCGGCTCGGTCATCCTCGGGCTGTCCGGCGGCATCGATTCAGCGCTGACCGCCACGATCGCCGCCGATGCCCTCGGGCCGGACCTGGTGCACGTGGTGCTCATGCCCAGCCGCTACTCCTCGGACCACTCGGTGGCGGACGCTGAGGACCTGGCCAAGCGCCAGGGCCTGCACGCGCGGACGGTGCCCGTCGGCCCCATGGTGGACGCCTACCACGGCGAGCTTGACCTGCACGGGCTGGCCGCCGAGAACCTGCAGGCCCGGATCCGCGGCATGATCCTGATGGCGCTGAGCAATGCCGAGGGGCACCTGGTCCTCACCACCGGGAACAAGAGCGAGCTGGCCACGGGGTACTCGACCCTCTACGGCGACTCGGCGGGCGGCTTCGCCCCGATCAAGGACGTGCTCAAGACCCTGGTCTGGGAGCTGGCCCGGTGGCGCAACGAGCAGGCCATCCAGCGCGGCGATAGCCCGCCGATCCCGGACAACTCGATCACCAAGCCGCCGAGCGCGGAACTGGCCCCCGGCCAGCTGGACACTGATTCGCTGCCCGACTACCAGGTGCTCGACGCCCTGCTGGACGACTATGTGGAAAAGGACATGGGCGCCGCGGCGCTGGTCGCGGCGGGCCACGACCCGGCCCTGGTGGACCGGGTGATCCGGCTGGTCGACCGGGCCGAGTACAAGCGGCGCCAGTACCCGCCCGGCCCGAAGATCACGACCCGGAACTTCGGCCGCGACCGCCGCCTGCCGATCACCAGCCGGTGGCGGGAACCGCGCCCGTAGCGGCCCCGGTCAGCTCAGCATGAGCACCGCGTAGCTGGCCAGCCAGTGCGCCACCGTGTAGTCGCCGCCCAGCACGTGCGGCAGCACCGCCCGGGCATGCTGCCGCGCGGCGCCGAGCGCCGTCTCGATCCGGGGGTCCCCGGCGGGCAGCGCGGCCGCGATGCGCCGCCAGCACCAGGCCCGGCTCGCGTTCAGGCCATGCAGCCGGGCGGCCTGGCCGTCCGCGGACTCAGGTACCACCGCCGGGGTGAACAAGACCGCTGGCCGCCCCCACTCGATGCCCGGCAGGAAGACCGACAGCCATCCGGCGAACTCGTCGGCCGGCAGGATCCGGCTCATCAGCTCAGCCTGGGTCAGCGCCGGGGACAGGCAATCGTCCCCGGAAGGCTCCCAGTCAGCCGGGTAGAGGGCGTCGCCGCCGAACCACGCGTCCGCCTTCGCCGTGATCGCGGCCAGCAGCGTCGGCTCCCCCGCGCGGGCCCGCCAGTCGGCGAACGGCAACACCCTGGACATACCAAACGCACTATTGCTGTCCGTCCCGTACCGCACCGGGTACGCCTGGCTGGACAGCCAGCCGAGGAAACAGCCGGTCAGGGCCTGAGCCAGCGGCGCCATGGCGGCCGTCCACTTGCGCGCGTCCGGGTCGTCCCAGCTCGCTGTCTCGTGGATGAGCGCGAGCGCCCAGGCCCAGCCGTGTGGCCGCTCCGCCTGGCCACCCGGGCCAGCGACGAAGTCCGCCTCGGCCATCAGCCCCACCGGGGTGAACTGGGCGCCGAGCGTGGCCCGGATCGCGCTCGCGGGCACCGCGTCGGGAGCCATCCGCAGCAGCCGGACCAGCGCCCAGTGCATTTCCACCGACGAATGCCAGTCGAAACTGCCGTAGAAGACCGGCGTCCGCGCCCGTGGCCGGTACGGGAAGTCACCGGGCTTGGTCATCGTGTGCTGCACCGCGGCGGGGAACTCGTGCCTGATGTTGGCCAGCGCCGCGCTCGCGTACCCGGCGGCCTCGCCGCGCAGCAGGTCGCCCCATTCCTGCGATAGGTCCACGGTCTCCAACTCTCCGGCCGGCGGTTCCGGCGCGCACTGAAGATGGATTCCCGGTGACAGCCTGCCGTACCCCTAAAGCGCTGCGTGTCCTGCCCGCAGGTGACCGTTCCGGCCGCTAAAGCTCTGCGTGTCCTGTCACGCAGGTGACCGTTCCGCCGCCGACCCAGATGGTGTTGTCCCGATCGCGGGAAATGTGCACCCGCCCGGCCCGCCCGAGCACCGTTCCCTGGCTCGCCACGTACGGCACGCTCGCCCGCCCGGTGCTCAGCAGCCACTCGGCGAGCGACGCGTTCAGGCTCCCGGTGACCGGGTCCTCGGTGGTGGCCCCGTCCTTGGGGAAGAACGCCCGCACCTCGAACGCGGCTGGCGAGCCTGCCGGGTACGGGCCCGCCACGCCCAGGTCGAGGTCCACCACGCCGGGGCGCAGCGCGAGGACCTCCTGGGCGCTGGCCAGCAGCACCGCGACCCAGCCGGGGCCGTTGTCCGCCCATCGCAGGTCGACGATCTCGGCCCGGCTGATGCCGAGCAGCGCGGCGATGTGCTCCGCGAGCGGCTCGTCCACCGGCCCGGACCGCAGCAGCGGGGGTGCCGCGAACGCCAGCCCGTCGGCGGTGCGGCGGATCGGGACCAGGCCCGCGCCGCACTCCTGCACGATGACATCGGGGTCAGCGGGCGTCCCGCCGGCCGCCAGCCAGGCGTGGCAGGTGCCGAGCGTCGGGTGCCCCGCGAAGGGAAGCTCCGCGACCGGGGTGAAGATGCGTACCTGGTAGTCCGCGCCGGCCGCGCCGGGCGCCAGCACGAACGTGCTCTCCGACAGGTTGGTCCAGCGGGCGAACCGCTGCATCTCGCTGGTGGTCAGGCCAGCGCCGTCGAGCACCACCGCCAGTGCGTTGCCGTAGTAGGGCGTGGTGGTGAAGACGTCGACCTCAACGAAGGAACGCTGCACAACACCGGAGTCTGGCCGATTGGCCCATCCCGTGGCAACGGGAATACCCCGGGCCGCCATCCCGGCCGGGCCGCTCACTGACCCGGGCCGGGGCGGGCGTGCGAGACTGTGCCGTATGGCAGCGGATGGACGCCGGGCAGCTCAGGCCGCGTCGTTCGGGGCCGCCGCCGCTACTTACCAGCGGGGCCGGCCGACCTACCCGCCGGAGGCCATCGACTGGCTGCTGCCCCCCGGCGCGCGGCGGGTTCTCGACCTCGGGGCTGGCACCGGGAAGCTCACCAGCCTGCTGCACGGCCGGGGCCTTGACGTTGTCGCCGTCGAGCCGTCGGGCGGCATGCGTGCGCAACTGGCTCTGTGCGTGCCGGATGTCCCGGTTTTTGCGGGGACGGCGGAGGAGATTCCGCTGGAGGACGGCAGTGTGGATGTCGTGCTCGCGGCGCAGGCCTGGCATTGGGTGGACCCGCGGCGCGCGGTCCCCGAGGTGGCGCGGGTGCTGGCGGCAGCCGGGCAGCTCGGCCTGGTGTGGAATATCCGCGACGAGCGGGAGGAGTGGGTGGCGGAGCTCGGCCGGATCATTCACGGTGATCACAACGAGGACCTGATCAATTCGGCCCCCGCGGTCGGCCCGCCGTTCGGCCCGGTCGACCGCCTCGACGTGGAGTGGCGCAACCGCATCACCCCGGGCACGCTGATCGACCTGGCCGCGTCGCGCAGCTACATCATCACCATGCAGGCCGGCGAGCGGGCGGCGGTCCTCGCGGCGGTGCGCCGCCTGCTGGACACCCATCCCGCGCTCGCGGGCCGGGCGGAGATCGACCTGCCCTACGTGACCAGGTGCTCCCGGACGTTCCTGGCGGGCGCGGGGCCGGTCAGCGCGGGCGGTGCCCGCGCAGCAACGCGTCCACCACCCGCGCCGCGTACTGCGGCGAGCTGACCCCTGGCTCAGACCTGCCGCGGATCAT
>CAYPQM010000182.1:0-12338 GCA_964412845.1 uncultured Streptosporangiaceae bacterium | reverse complement strand
GGACCCCGAAGATCAGCGACAGGGCGGCGACCCACACGTTGGTGGTCCATACCGTCGCGGCGAACGACGTGGCCGCGTACTGCGAGTAGTAGTTCTGGAACTGGTGGTTCACCAGCTGGCGGACCGCGGCCTTGGGCAGGAGCTCGGCTTGCACCGTGGGGGACCGGGCGACCCACCAGCCCAGCAGGACCGCAACCAGAATCGACCCGAGCGCGGTGCCCAGCCACCACCAGCGCGCACGGTAGGCCATGGCCGGGAACGAGATCACCGCGAAACGGGCCACCGCATGCCAGGCGGGCACGTACGAGCCGGTCACGGCGCTGCGGGCCCGCGCCACCCGGCTGGACAAGCTGGCCACCAGGGCCGGGTCGTGCCCGGCGGAACGCACCGCGGACAGGTGCGTCGCGGTCCGCTGGTACAAGGCGACCAGCTCATCCACTTCAGCCCCGGTGAGCCCGCGCCGCCGCTTGACCAGCGTGTCAAGGCGTTGCCACTCGGGCTGGTGCGCGGCCACGAAGGCGTCGACGTCCACGAAGGGAGACTACTGCCTCTGGCCCGGCTAGCCTGGTGGCCAAATAGACCGAAACGGGGGCTCGTGTGGACGAGGTCGTGACTGGTGAGGCCGTCGTCCTCGAGGTGCCGATCGCCCGGTTCCCGAGCCGCATGGTCGCGCGCGTCATCGACCTGGTGGCCCAGGGTGGCCTGCTGTTCATTGTCCTGCTGACCACCAGCGCCGCGGCCGCGGGCGGTGGCCTGGACCTAGCGTCGCTTACGGCCGTGTTCCTGACCAGCTTCATCCTGGTCATCGTGGGCTATCCGACCATCTTCGAGACTCTGACCAGGGGAAAGTCTCTGGGAAAACTCGCCATGGGCTTGCGGGTGGTGAGCGATGACGGCGGCCCGGAACGTTTCCGCCAGGCGTTCGTGCGGGCCCTGGTGGGCGTGCTGGAGTTCACGATCCTGTTCGGCATTCCCGCGCTGCTCACCGCCCTGCTGTCGGCGAAGGGCAAGCGCCTCGGTGACATGCTCGCCGGAACGTATGTCATCCAGGAACGCGTGCCCGCGAGGAAGGCGCTCGCCGCTCCGCTGGCGGTTGTTCCGCCCGCCCTGGCCGGCTGGGCTTCGACCCTGCAACTCGCCGGGCTGTCGGACGTCACGGCCGAGACGGCCCGCAGTTACCTGAGCCGCTACCACGAGCTCACGCCCGCCGCGCGGGAGGAGTTCGGCCAGCGGATCGCCGGCGCGGTGCAGGCACAGGTCAGCCCGCTGCCACCGCCCGGCACCCCCGCCGCCGCCTACCTCAGTGCCGTTCTGGCCGAACGGCGGTCCCGTGAACATGCCCGGATCATGGCCTACGGGCCGTCCGCAGCCAGGCCCCGGCCCTTCGGCACACCCCAGCCTTCCACCGGCTACGGGCTGTCCCCCGGATCTCAGCCGCCCCCGGGATCCCAGGCTCCCCCGGGATCCCAGGCTCCCCAGCCGCCCTACGGTTCCCAGCCACCCCCGGGTTCCCAGGCTCCCCAGCCGCCTCCCGGATCCCAGCCGCCTCTGGACGAACAGTCCGACGCTGCAGCCTCAGTCCGGCCGTCTGGGTTCCTTCCCCCGGCCTGAGCCCCACCGCATGGGATGCGTTTTACTGTCGTTCCAACGACAGTAAAAGCGCTTTAGCTGTCGTTGGAACGACAGGAACCGGGGAACAGCGGCTGCCAGGAGCTCAGGTACTCCTGCTGCGCCGGGGTGAGAGCGTCGATCTCCGCGCCGGACGCGGCCAGGGCCAGCCGGGCGACCTGGTCGTCGATGGCCGCCGGCACGCCGTGCACCCCGGGCCGCAGTGAGCCGTGCTCACGGGCCAGCCAGCCGAGCACGAGCGCCTGGCCGGCGAAGGACACGTCCATGACCGTGGGCGGGTTGCCCTCCGCGGCGACCAGGTTCACGATCCGGCCCTCGGCCAGCAGCAGCAGCCGGCGGCCATCGGCGAGCAGGTACTCGTCCGTGTGCGGGCGCACGTCATGGTTGATCTCGACCGCCATGTCGGTGAGCGCGCGCACATCCACCTCGACGTCGAAGTGGCCGGCGTTACACAGGATCGCGCCGTCCCGCATGACCGCCATGTGCCCGGCACCGATCACGTCACGTGAGCCGGTCGCCGTGATGAACAGTTCACCCAGCGGCGCCGCGGCCGCCATCGGCAGCACCCGGAAACCCTGCATGATCGCGTCAAGGGCGCGCACCGGATCGACCTCGGTCACGATGACCTGCGCGCCGAGCCCTCTGGCCCGCTGGGCGATCCCGGTACCGCACGACCCGTAGCCGGCCACCACCACGGTCTTGCCGGCCAGCAGCAGGTTGGTGGCCCGCACGATCCCGTCAATGGCTGACTGCCCGGTGCCGTACCTGCTGTCGAACATCAGCCTGGTCGCGGTCGAGTCCGCCGCGACCGCGGGAAAGGCCAGCGTGCCTTCCCCGGCCATCCGGCGCAGCCTGATCACTCCGGTCGTGGTCGACTCACATCCGCCAAGCACCGCGCCCAGCAGGTCAGGCCGCTGCGTGTGCAGCGTGTTCACCAGGTCGCCGCCATCATCCACGACCAGGTCAGGACCGGAGTCCAGGGCCCGGTGGATGTGCTCGTCGTAGGTCAGCCGGTCGGCGCCGGCCCGCGCGTAGACCACGGCGGCCCCGTCAGCGACCAGCGCGGCTGCGATGTCGTCCTGGGTGGACAGCGGGTTCGATGCCGCCAGGAACACCTGGGCCCCGCCCGCGCGCAACGTATCCACCAGCACTGCCGTCTCCGCCGTGACATGCAGGCAGGCCGCGATCGTCAGCCCGGCCAGTGGCTGCTCGGCCGCGAACCGCTCGCCGATCAGGCGCAGCACCGGCATCGCGCGCCGCGCCCAGCCGATGCGCGCCATGCCCGCGCCGGCCAGTCCGGGGTCCGCGATGTCGGACTGCGCCCCAGCCACGCGGTCAGTAGCGGTAGGAGTCGGGCTTGTAGGGACCCTCCACCGGGACCCCGATGTAGTCGGCCTGCTCCTTGGACAGTTCGGTCAGCCGCACCCCGAGCGCGTCCAGGTGCAGCCGGGCCACCTTCTCGTCGAGGTGCTTGGGCAGGGTGTGCACGCCGACCGGGTACTCCTCGGCCTTGGTGAACAGCTCGATCTGGGCGATCACCTGGTTGGTGAAGGAGTTCGACATGACGAAGCTGGGGTGGCCGGTCGCGTTGCCGAGGTTGAGCAGGCGGCCCTCGGACAGCAGGATCACGCTGTGGCCGTCCGCGAACTTCCACTCGTCCACCTGCGGCTTGATGGTCACCTTGCGGATGCCCGGCATCCGCGACAGGCCCGTCACGTCGATCTCGTTGTCGAAGTGACCGATGTTCCCGACGATCGCCTGGTGCTTCATGGCGGCCATGTGATCGGCCATGATGATGTCCCGGTTGCCGGTCGCGGTCACGAAGATGTCCGCGTTTGACACGACGTCCTCCAGGGTGGCGACCTGGAATCCGTCCATCGCCGCCTGCAGCGCGCAGATCGGGTCGATCTCGGTGATGATCACCCGGGCGCCCTGGCCGCGCAGCGACTCCGCGCAGCCCTTGCCCACGTCGCCGTACCCGCAGACGACCGCCACCTTCCCGCCGATCAGCACGTCCGTAGCCCGGTTGATGCCATCGATCAGCGAGTGCCGGCAGCCGTACTTGTTGTCGAACTTCGACTTGGTCACCGCGTCGTTGACGTTGATCGCCGGGAACAGCAGCGAACCGTCGCGCTCCATCTCATAGAGCCGGTGCACGCCGGTCGTGGTCTCCTCACTCACGCCCCTGATGCCCTCGCTCATGACGGTCCACCGGTCCGCGCTGGCCGCCAGCGACGTCCGCAGCAGTTCCAGGATGACCTGCCACTCCTCGGCGTCATCGGCAGCCGCCGACGGGACCGCCCTGGCTCCCTCGTACTCCGCGCCCTTGTGCACCAGCATCGTGGCGTCACCGCCGTCGTCCAGGATCATGTTCGGCCCGTCCTCGCCGGGCCAGGTCAGCGCCTGGTCGGTGCACCACCAGTACTCCTGGAGGCTCTCGCCCTTCCAGGCGAACACCGGGATTCCCTGCGGGTCCTCCGGCGTGCCCTCGGGCCCGACCGCGACCGCCGCAGCCGCGTGATCCTGGGTCGAGAAGATGTTGCAGCTCGCCCAGCGCACCTCCGCGCCCAGCGCCACCAGCGTCTCGATCAGGACCGCCGTCTGGATGGTCATGTGCAGCGACCCGGTGATCCGCGCCCCGCGCAGCGGCTGCGCCTGCGCGTACTCCGCCCGCACCGACATCAGGCCAGGCATCTCATGCTCGGCGAGCTTGATCTCTTTGCGCCCATAGGCGGCAAGCGAAAGATCAGCGACCTTATACCGAACGGATTCCGCGGGCATTTCTCTCCTCCGGGTCACGAGTAGGTGGAGCTGGCTCGGGAGCCTCCCCCACCTGCACCGTACGGGGCCGGCGGCACCCAGCGCATCCCTGATCCGGCGTTTCTGACAAGAAAATGTTAGATTCGTGTCATGCGTATCACGGAGGCGGCCGGCCTCCTCGGCACGTCGCCCAGGATGCTCCGCTACCGGGAACTGCTCGGCCTGCTTCCCCCGGTCCGGGAGCACCGGCCCATCCGTGCACAGTCCCGGCGGCCACGCCCGGGTGACCCGCGGCCCCGCGACGCACGGCCCGGCGACGCACGACCCGGCGACGCACGACCCGGCGACGCACGACCCGGCGACGCACGGCCCGTGAGCGCAGCGGCCCGCGGCCGCGCGCCAGGTCACCGGCACTTCGACGAGGACGACCTGGCCGCGGTCGCGATGGGCCTGGACTTCGAGCGGCGTTATGACGTGAGCCCGGCTGAGGTTGCGTTCGGTATGCGGGTTTTGACGGAACCCAGCCTGCGGGCCGAACTGGCCGAACTCGGCCGGCGCATCGGGCGGATCCCGCCGCCGCCGGTGCGGGCCCTGGAATTCGAGAAGGAACGCGCGCTGCGGCTGCTGAACCTGGCCCCTAGCCGCGGCCTAACCGGCGGCGGGGGCGCGGGCGGCGCACCGCGCGGATCGCCGGATCCGTCACGTCCGCCCTGGACTCCTGGTAGAGATCCGGCTCCAGGTAGATCATCTCCGCGATCGGCACCACGGCCCTGACCCGGCGTTCCGCCGCGTCGATGCCCGCCGCGAGGGTGGCGGCGCTGTCCGTCCGGCGCACCGCGATCTTCGCGGCGACCAGCAGGCTCTCCGGGCCCATGTGCAGGGTCCGCATGTGGATGACGCACTCCACCTCGGGGCCGTTCTCCAGGGCCGCGACGATCGCCCGTTCCACCTCATTGCTCGCCGACTCCCCGATCAGCAGGCTCTTCATCTCGACCGCCAGCACCCCTGCCACGCAGCCGAGCAGCACGCCGATCGACAGCGAGCCCACGCCGTCCCAGACCCCGTTCCCGGTGACCACCGCCAGCGCCACCCCCACGGTGGCGAAGACCAGGCCAGTGAGCGCGGCCACGTCCTCCAGCAGGATCGCCGGGAGTTCCGGTGACTTGGACCGGCGGATGAAGGCCGTCCAGCTGTGCCGGCCGCGGGAGGTGTTGGACTCACGCACCGCGGTGCGCAGCGACAGGCCTTCCAGGACCATGGCGACGCCCAGCACGATGAAGGCGATCACCGGCGAGCGCACGTGCTCCGGATGGGTGACCTTGTGCTCTCCCTCATACAGCGAGAACAGCGCGCCGACCGTGAACAGCACCACGGCGACCACGAAGGCGTAGAAGTAGCGTTCCCGGCCGAAGCCGAACGGGTGCTCCTCGGTCTGCTCCTGCCGCGCCCGGCTGCGGCCCAGCAGCAGCAGCGCCTGGTTGGCGCTGTCCGCGACCGAGTGGATGGACTCGGCGAGCATCGACGCCGAGCCGGTGAACGCGAACGCCACGAACTTGGTCACCGCGATGCCCAGGTTCGCGCCCAGCGCGGCGAACACGGCGCGCATGCCTGCGGGCTCACCACCCGGCTCAGCGGGCTTGGGTGATGCCGGCCCGGCGGACCCAGGCCCCGGCTGGGTCCGCGGCTGGCCGGGCCCTGGCGGGGGCTCAGCGGGCCCTGGCGAGGCGGCAGGGCCTTTCTCCGCGGCGATGGCTGGTCACCTCCCAGAGCGTGTCAGGTGGATCTACGGCCCGCGGCCGGGCACACCCGCGATGATCGCGATCCACCGGACATACCCTAGGCGATCCGCGCCTTCAGCTCCGCGATCGCACTGACCGGTCCAGGATCGATGCCGTTCACCACGGCCAGGTAGACGCTCGCGCAATCGAGTAGCTGCACCAGGCCGGACAGCCGCTCCAGCGGCCCCTCCCCCTCCGCGGCCAGTTCGGTGACTTCGATGCCGCGCTCAGTCGCGAGTTGCACCGAGACCTCACGGCGCCGGATCACCTGCGGGTGCTCCCAGCTGTCCCGGAGGATGACCAGGCGCAGCGGGACGGCCGGTTCCGTGCCCTGGTCACCGAACGCCGGGCCGCCGGCCCGGCCCGGCGCGAACGGCCCGTCGAACGTGACGACCTGATTGTGGTTGGCCTCAGGAAGGACACCGGGCACCGCCGGGTACTTGGCGTTCTCGTTGAGCTGGCAGGCGAACCGGTACGCGGCCACCCCGGTCAGCGGCGAGGTGCCCCAGATCACCGGCAGCGTCCCGGCGAGTTCCAGGGCGAGCATCTTCGCCGGGTTGACGAACGCCTCGCTGTCAGGCCGGCACAGGTGCGAAATCCGCTCCAGCCCCGCTGCCGCCGACTCATAGGCCTCGGCGGGCCCCTCGATCACCCCGAGCCGCTCCGCGATGACCAGGAGCGGGACGGACAGGCCCCACAGCGTGGACCGGGGCATACCAGCTGACATAACGGAAATGAAGGGCGCGCGTGCCTGCTCAGCCAGCATCGCCAGGGGGGAACTCGCACCGCCGACCCCGATCAGCGGGCAGCCCCGGCGCACCGCCTCGGCGGCGACGGCCAGCGTCTCCTCGGTGGATCCGGAGCAGGACACGGCAACCACCAGGTCGGCCGCACCCACCCAGCCGGGCAGCAGGTAGTCGTGCACGGAGAAGACCTGGGACGCGCAGCCCGCGCCGCACACCGCCGCGAGCACGTCCCCCGCCACGCCCGAGCCGCCCATGCCGGTGACCACGATGGCGCGCGGCCTGGCCCCGCCCGCGAGGACTCCGAGGTCCGTCTCGGCGGCCAGTCGCACCGCCGTGCGCACCTGCGCCGCCGAGGACGCCACCTGCCGGAGCATGCCGCTGGGATCCGCGGTCTCCAGCAGGCGCACGTCGTCGAGGCGCTCCTGGGCGGTCATGCTCACGCCCCGCCTCCGGGCGGCCGGGCCTCGTCCACCAGCAGGACAGGAATGTCATCGCGGACCGGGTAGGCCAGGCCGCACTCGTCGCTGGTGCAGACCAGTTCGCTCGCTTCCTGGTCGACCCGCAGCGGTGCGTGGCACTTGGGGCAGGCCAGTATCTCGAGCAGCCAATCGTCGATCTTCACAGTGCCTCCTTGGGAGGGGTCTCCCTGGGATGGGCGCGGACGATGCTCAGCACCTCGTCCCGCAGCTTGGTCATGGTCGTCTCGTCGGTGGCCTCGAGGTTGAGCCGCAGCAGCGGCTCGGTGTTCGAGGGCCGCAGGTTGAACCACCAGCCCTCAGCGCTAACGGTCATCCCGTCCAGTTCGTCCGTGGTGACGTCCCGGCCGCTGGCGAACTCCTCGCGGACCCGGGCGGTGGCCGCCGCATGGTCGTGCACCTCGCTGTTGATCTCACCGGATGCCACATACCGGCCGTAGCCGGCCAGCAGCGCGGACAGCGGCCCATCCTGCTCGCCCAGGGCGGCGAGCAGGTGCAGGGCGGCGAGCATGCCCGAGTCGGCGAACCAGAAGTCGCGGAAGTAGAAATGACCGGAATGCTCGCCGCCGAACACCGCGCCGGTTTCCGCCATCCGCGCCTTGATGAACGAGTGGCCGACCCGGGTGCGGACCGGCGTGCCGCCATGCTCGACGATGATCTCCGGGACCGCCCGTGAGGTGATCAGGTTGTGGATCACCGTCGCGCCGGGCTCGCGGGCTAGTTCTCGCACGGCGACGAGCGCGGTGAGCACCGACGGCGAGACGATCTGGCCGCGCTCATCCACCACGAAACACCGGTCGGCGTCACCGTCGAAGGCGAGCCCGATGTCGGCGCCGGAATCGATCACGGATCGCTGCAGGTCGCGCAAGTTCCGCGGGTCGATCGGGTTGGCTTCATGGTTCGGGAAGGTGCCATCGAGCTCGAAGTACATCGGGACGAGGGTGATCGGCAGTCCCTCGAACACCTTGGGGACGGTGAGGCCGGCCATCCCGTTGCCGGCGTCCACCGCCACCGTCAGCGGACGGATGCCGGATACGTCCACCAGTGTCTTGAGGTGGCTCGCATAGCCGGCCAGCAGATCGCGTTCGGTAATGGTGCCCGGTGGCCCGCCATAAGCCGGGACACCGGCCGCGGCCATGTCGCGCAGGTCGGTCAGCCCGGACTCCGCCCCGACCGGCCGCGCCCCTTCCCGGCAGAGCTTGATCCCGTTGTACTTGGAGGGGTTGTGGCTCGCGGTGATCATCGCGCCCGGCATGTCCAGGCTGCCGCTGGCGTAGTACAGCATGTCGGTGGAGCCCAGCCCGCCGGCCAGGACGTTCGCCCCCTGCGCGGCCGCCCCCCGGCCAAAGGCCTCCGCCAGCGGCGCCGACGAGCTGCGCATGTCATGCACGGTGACCACAGACCTGGCGCCGGTCAGCCGGGCGAACGCGGCGCCGATGGCCTCGGCGACGCGCTCGTCGAGTTCGTCAGGGACGATCCCGCGGATGTCGTAGGCCTTGAAGATCTTCTGGTAATCACCCAATTCGGCTCTGCCTCCCGTGCCGCCGCCGGATTCGCGGACCCCGCTACCCGCGATGCCTGACTCATTGTTCCCGCTTCTGGGATGAGAGGACCGAGCCTACCGGCCGTCCCGCCAGCGCACGGTCGCTCCGAGCGACCTGCGCGCCGTCACCGGCTAACCGAGCCGCCCGCGGTCCTCGGGAGAGGACCGGAGCACCCGGAGGTGGCCGCGCCTGCCCACCTCGACCCCTTGCCCGACCGGCTCGCCGGGCTTCGCGGGGAGCGCCGCCTCCCGGACCGCGTTGGCCAGTGCCTCCAGGTCGTCGGCCTCCGGCGGCACCGGATCCACCGGCAGCCGCACGACCTCCCAGCCCCGCGGGGCGGTCAGCCGCTCCGCGTGGGCGACACACAGGTCGTAGCAGTGCGGTTCGACGTAGGCCGCCAGCGGGCCGAGCACAGCGGTGGAGTCACGATAGACGTACGTCAGGGTGTACAGGGCCGCTTGCTTGCAGGCCGGCCGGGAGCAGCGACGGGGCATCACCGGGCCACCCGATCCGGGCGACTGCCCGGCGCAGGGCGGCCACGCACCCGGCCTGAGGCTGGGTCGCGTGCATCGCTCACAACGGCAGACCGTACAGACCCGCAGGCGTTAACGCCACCACCCGGGGCACTCTGCACGATCGTGTCTCGCGTGGCCCTTGTCGTCACCCCGCCAAGATACGCTCGGCAACTGTGCAGACCGGCGACGGCAACGGGGTGCCGCGTGGCGCCCGGATCAGGAGACGGGACCGGCACGGGCGTGGCCTGAGGGGGGTGCTCACCCCGCCCGAGGTGCCACTGCACCGGAGCCGGGCGGAACGGTTCGACGACCTGATCTTGCAGGCTGTGGCACGCCTGGAGCCGCGCTGGGAGGCCCAGCTGGCCGACGTGGAGTTCGCGGTCGAGGAAATCCCCCGCGCGAATCCGCTGGGGGCCGCCCCCGGCGAGGTGCCGCTGTCCCGGCTGGACGCTGGCTCGCCGGCCGCCGGTGACGGGCTTCCGGCCCGGCCGCCACGCATCGTGGTGTACCGGCGTCCGCTCGCGGCGCGCGCGGACGCCGAGGACGAACTGGGCGAACTCGTCTTCGAGGTGGTCGTCGAGGAGTTCGCGCGACTGCTGGGCGTCGACCCGGAGGACGTGGCCCCGGATTACGCTCCAGGCGACTAGGCCGTGTCCCGCGGATCCTGGCCGTCGCGAGACAGAGCCCAGGACCCGGCCTAAACCCCGCGTCACGGGACGGTGGTCAGGAAGGCATTACGGACCGCCGGCAACGGCACCGAGGTAAGCGCGCTCGGCACCGGGAGTATCGCCTGCAGCAGGCCGCCATTCCCGCTCCCGACGATCGCCCGTCCCGCGTAAACGGGCCCCGAGCCCGCCAGCGGGGTGATCACGACCGCGAAGGCACTGCCTTTCGTGGCGCCACGCACCGCGGCGAGCGGGAAGACGACACTGTGCCCCGCCTTGACCGGCACGACCTGGACGGTCCGGTGGACTGAATTCGTGCCGGACCCCGCGGTCTCGGCCACGCGGACCCGGGCGGCGGCACGAGGAGCCGACAGCACCAGCGAGGAGAGCCTGCCCGCGGTGCTCAGGTCGTCCGCGACGACGCCCTGTTCCTGGATCGCGGCCGCGGCCGCGGTGAAGGCGCCGGGGGCACCCGCGGTCCCGCCCGAGGCCATCGCCACCGCCGTTACCGGCACGCTCGCGGTCAGCTTGAGCGCGGCTGGGATGCCACCGAGCGATGGCAGGGCGATAGCGACCGCCGAACCACCGGGGATGTCGATGCCGCCCGCGCCGGTCGGCTCATACGACCCGCGCGAAGTCACCGCCTTCAGCTTGAGCTTGGCGTCCTGAACACCGGGCACGGTCACGTAGAGCTGGCGGGCGCCCGCGGTCCCCGGCAGGCCAGGGATCACCAGGTGGGTGGCGGGGGTCTCGGCGACAGGCAGCCAGGCGCCCGGGCCGGTGCCAGTGCTCTCCTGGACAGCGGCGACGACCTGGCCAGTACTGGTGCGGACATGCAGTGCGACCGACCGGGATCCGTGCAGCATCGTGGCGAGGAACTGGACGACCATGCCGTGCGGCGGCACCGTGATCCCGGTATCCGCGGTGCCCTGCAGCGGGCCGGCATCGGTGAAGACGTCGACGGCAGCGTCGGCCGCCTGGCCGGTGGGGTTCATCAGGAAGAGCACGATGCGCGGGACGGTGTGCTGTCCTGGCCCGATGAACCAGAAGTCGGTGCCGGGACTGCCGCAGCTAGCGGTGGGCAGCCCGCCCGCGGCGGTCTGTTCCACCTCCAGCCCCTGGGCCATCGCGCCGGTCGCCCGGACCACCACGCCACCCCGCACCGGCAGGGTCGCCACGCCGCCGCTGGCCTTCTGGGCCTGCGCGGCGGCGCCCTTGTCGGTGCCAACCCCCGTGAGCTGGAGGTACCCAGGGTGGGTCGCGCTGAAAAGGAGCGTCCCGCCGGTGGCGCTGCCCGCGGCGGCCAGCCGGTTCACCATCGCCTGACCCGTGCCGGCCCGGGCGGGCGCGGCCATCAGTGCGATCCCGCCGCCGGTGCCGCCGGCCCATCCTGGCGACGGGCAGGCCCGGGTGACCGCGGTGACCGGCACCGAACGCACTGGTGACACGGCCTGGCCCGCGGTCAGCGCGACCGAATGCTTGAGGCTGCCGACCTCGTAGAGGCCGCCCAGGACGAGGATCACCGCCGCGCCGAGGACAATCCGGCTCGTGCGCAGGTTCCTCACCAGTCCGCCTCTCCCGGCTCGTGCGGACCTTCTGAGCGCCACGTTGCGGGCACCCCGTCGGGACCTGGATTTCCGTCGTCCTCGGCTGGCGGCACGGCGCGGCGCGGCAGCGGAGGCGGCAGCGGTGCCAGCGGCTCCAACGGGGGCAGTGCCTCGTCATCGCCGGGTAGCCGGCCACGGGTTACTGGGGCGCGGTCCGGACGTTGCCCGGGCGGCGAGCCGCGCCTGACGTTCTGCGGACGGCCCTGCGCGGGCCGGCCGGTGACCGGCCGTCCGGTGGGCGGCCCGTCCGCGAGCGGCCGGTCAGCCACGGGCCGACTGCCCGGCGGCCGACCGCCGGGCGGGCCGGCACCGAACTGGCCGCCGCGAGGCACGCCGCTCCCGGGCGGGCTGCCCCCGGGCAGGCTGCCACCGGACGGGCGTCCACCGGCAGGCCGGCCACTGAACTGGCCGTCACCGCGCTGGCGGCTGGGGCGGGGCAGGACGCCAGCGGGCGACCCGGCCGTTCCGTCGCGGGCAGGCACGTCACCCTCGTCCGGTGACTGGCGTCCACGACGACCCCAGAACCTGCCCTTGCGCGGGCTGGCCGGCTCAGCCGCAGGCCCAGCACCGTCGCGCCCAGCACCGTCGCGCCCAGCACCGTCGCGCCCAGCACTGCCC
>CAYPQM010000181.1:0-12686 GCA_964412845.1 uncultured Streptosporangiaceae bacterium | reverse complement strand
ACCCGTTCATTTCACGTCATGCAGGGCCAGCAAGGCGGGAGCACCGGCATCGACGACGCCTTCGCGAGCAGCTGGGGGCCGGGCATCGGCGTGGAGATCATGGGGCGTAACAAGTTCGGCCCGCAGCGCGGACCGTGGACCGACGAGGAGTGGAAGGGCTGGTGGGGGGAGGAGCCGCCGTTCCATACCCCTGTTTTCGTGCTCACCCATCACGTCAGGCCCCCGGTCGAGATGAAGGGCGGCACCACCTTCCACTTCATCGACGCCAGCCCGGCGCAGGCGCTCGCGGCGGCCAAGGAGGCCGCGGGTGGCCTCGATGTCCGCATCGGCGGCGGCCCGGCCACCGTCCGCCAGTTCCTCGCCGCCGGCCTGATCGACCACATGCACATCGCACTCGTGCCGATCCTCCTCGGCCGCGGCGAGTCCCTCTGGGACGGACTGGAGGGCCTGGAGGAGCAGTTCGCCATCGAGTCGGTTAGCTCCCCGAGCGGCGTCACCCACGTCACGTTCACCCGTAGTTAGCCGCGCCCAGCCGCGCCACAGCAAGGCGATGACGGCGTGCTCAGCCACGATGTCCGGGCATCGCGAGTGCGGGGCGCGACATCTCCGCGTCTACAGGGTGGCTCGGCGCAGGACGGCCGCGGGGTCGGGTGTGCAGGTAAGTGCTTGACGGATGACGGTGGCGAGGTGGTCTTCGCGGCTGATGTGGGCCGCGTACCGCCAGGCTCTCCCGTGCCCGGCCCCTGGGCATTTCGCCCGGTCCAGGAATCCTTTCCGCCAGAGGATCACCATCACGGACATGACGGTCGTGTAGGCCGGGTCCTCGCCGTCGGCGGACTAGTAGTCCATGCGCTCGCGCACCACCCGGACGCTCAGCGACCGGTCGGTACCCCAGATCACCGTCATGATTGCCGACTCCAGCGGCCCCAGGCCGGGAACCCAGGCAGCGACGGCGTTCACGACGAGACCGCCTGCAGCCGAACCTGGTTCGACACCGCCGCCTGTGCCAGCGCGCTCAACCTGCGCGCATACCGCGAACGGCGCAAGGCCGCGCGATTTTTCTGACCTCAGCGAGCGCGATCCGGGCTGAGCGGCAGGCACCCTCGGCTAAAGACCCGTCGGCATCGTCGCGATCACACTGTTCTCACCGGATTCTTGGCGGGGTGCGGTGGCGATGTCGTGTCCGGAGCAGGACGATCCGCGGCTCCGCCCGGGTGCTGCGGGTCAGGGCTGGTCGCCCACGAGAGCGATTGCACGCGTCTCGGGAACTCCCAGCATCAGCAGGCTCGTGATCGTCGCTGCTCGGGCGCCGAGGGTCCCGTCCGGCAGGTCGCTGTCCGCGATGGCGAACACGACGCCGTAGGCAACCTGGCACATCCGGCGCAGCGCCGGAGAGGACCCGGCCGCGGCCGCCGATACGGCCTGGGCGGCGGCCGCCACATTCCACGCGGCAGCCCGAGCGATCCGGGACCCGGCGCTGCGCCGCGCCGCCGACACCTATGATCGCGCCGCCCGCATGACCTACGGGAAGATCCCACGGCGGACCAGTGCGGGGGACGGGCTGCGCGCTGCGGCGAGGCTCCTGGCGATGGCCGACCGGGACACCGACGGCGCCATGCCCTTAGCGGTCACCCTGGCCGCGAACCTCGTGGGACTGGCCACGGCGGTCGGCGAGCTGCGCCAGGCGCAGGAGCACGCCGCGCAGGCCGCTGCGGCCAGACAGGCAGCCGAGTATCTCTACGCCAGGCTCAGCCAGACGAAGGCCGGCGCCACCGCGCTGTGCAGGCCAGTCCGGCCCGACCAGACCCCGGCCGCCGCCCGGAGGCCAGGAGACGCCGCCCGCCAAGACTTCCCGGTGCCGCTCCGGCCCGGGCAGCCACTCCCCGCTGATCCGAGCGTCACCGGTTCGAGCGCCAGTTACAGCCCCACCCGGAGCGCGCCCAGCCGCGCCAGACCAAGGCGATGACGCCGTGCTCAGCCCTGGTATCTCTTAAAAGACGCGCGGCTCCTCGCGGGGGACAGGGCTTATGCCGTTGTCCCCGGCTGGCTGCAATTCGCCCGTCATGGGCACACTCCAGGGCTCGGGCCGTGGCCGTCGGGGAGGCCACTACACCGCCCTGGGTGGGGGTAGCCACCATGAGCCGGTCGTTCCTGCATCCTTGCCGACGGGACCCAGCATGCCTTCTACTCGTGAGAATGGATGCCGGGGGGTTCATCGGGCCGTGGGCCGACGGGTTTGGCCGGAGATGCTGATCACGCTGACCTGGTTGCGCCTGGACGGGCTCAGACGCTGGCGGTCACTGGCTGTCCTGGCCCTGCTCATCGCGCTGGCCACCGCGACCGTTCTGGCTTCCATTGCAGGTGCGCGCCGCGGCCAGACCGCGTTCGACCGGCTCTGGGCCCGCACGCTGCCCGCGACCGTCACGGTGCTGCCCAACCAGCCGGGGTTCGACTGGGCCAAGGTCGCCGCCCTGCCCGAAGTCGCCGCGCTGACCAGGTTCCCGGTGGTGTTCGGGAACGAGGCCCAGGGATATCCTGCGGCCAGCACCGGGTTCCCGCTGGCCGACGACCAGATGACCCGCACCATCGAGCGGCCCGTCATGGTGGCCGGACGGCTGTTCAACCCTCGCCGCGCCGATGAGGTCGTCGTCACGCCCAAGTTCGCCGCCACCTCCGGCAAGCATGTGGGGGACTGGCTGGTGCTGGAACTGGCCAGCGTGCAGCAGGCCAACCAGGGGTACGACGGATCCACCGGGCCGCCTCTCGGCCCGAAGATCCGGGCCCGGATCGTGGGCGTGGGCCGTACCCCGTGGGGTCTGGACGCTGACACGCCCGGGTCGCCCGGTGGCATCATCACGACGCCCGCCCTGTTCACCCGGTACCGGGCCAACATGATGGGCACGAACGGGCAGGCCTACATCAACGCACTGGTCCGGCTCAAAGGCGGCCAGGCCGCGATTCCGGCCTTCCGGGCCGACCTGGCCCGGGTAACGGGGCGGTCGGACATCGACGTCTGGGACAACCTGCAGCAAATCGGCGATCCCATGCACAGGGTGTCGGCGTACGAGGCCGCCTGCCTGCTGGCCTTCGGGCTCGCGGCGCTGGCCGCGGCCCTGTTCCTGATCGGCCAGTCGATCGCCCGGTACACCTCAGCCACGGTGGCCGATCTCCAGGTACTCCAGGCGCTGGGCATGACCCGGACGCAGGCCGTCGCGGCCGCCTGTGCCGGACCCGCCCTGGCCGGGGTGGCCGGCGGCACGCTGGGCGTGGCGGGCGCCATCGTGGCTTCGCGGTGGATGCCGATCGGCCTGGCTTCTATCGCCGAGCCGCACCCCGGCATCGAAGCGGACTGGGTCGTGCTCGGCCCCGGGTGGGTCCTGGTGCCCGTGCTGGTGCTGGCCGGCTCGGCGGCTGCGGCGGCGGTCGCGCTGGCCGTGGGGCGGCGGCAGGCGCCGCAGCGCCGGTCCACCATCGTGGGGACGCTGGCCGCGATGAACTTCCCGGTTCCCCTGGTGGTGGGGGCCCGGTTCGCGGTCGAGCCCGGCCGCGGGCGCTCCACCGTGCCCGTCCGGTCGGCCCTGGTGGGCGCCGTGGTCGGCGTACTGGGGGTGCTGGCGGCGTTCACCTTCTCGGCCGGGGTCTCCGATGCGGCCAGCCACCCGGCCCGGTTCGGGCAGACGTGGCAGCTGACCACGTTCTTCGGCTACAACGGGCAGGATTTCGGGCCGGCCAGCCGGGTGCTGCGCGCCGTGGCCGCCGACCGGGACGTGACCGGGGTCGACGACGCCCGCATCGGCGGCGCGCAGTCCGGCCAGGTCTCGATCGAGAGCTTCACCTACGCCCCCGTGGGCGGCAAGCGGCCGGCGGTCGTGCTCACGGCCGGGCGGATGCCCGCCAGCCCGGACGAGATCGTGCTGGCCCCGACGACCGCTCAGGAGATGCACGCGAAGACGGGCTCCGTGGTCCGGCTGACCGGCGGTACCCCCATCTCGAAGGCCGTCCGGGTTACCGGCATCGGCTTCGTTCCCCCGGGACCGCACAACGGGTACGCGGATGGGGCCTGGCTCACTCCTGCGGGGTATAACCGCATCTTCAGCGGCGCGCACTACGGGTTCAAGTTCCACGCCGCGACCGTGTCGCTGCGGGCGGGCGCAGACGTCCAGGCCGTCGCGCGCCGGCTCGACGCGGTGGCGGCGGCGATCCCGGGCGGCAAGGCCTTCACCTTCACGCCACCGGATCCGATCCCCGAGGTCCAGGAGATCCAGGACCTGGAGCTGCTGCCGGTCGCGCTGAGCGCCTTCCTGGCCCTGCTGGCCATCAGCGCCGTCGGTTACGCCCTGTCCATGGCGGTCCGCCGCCGGCGTCACGACCTGGCGGTGCTCCGGGCGCTCGGGATGACCCGGCCGCAGGTGCGGCTGGTGGTCACGACCCAGGCCAGCCTGCTGGCCCTGATCGGCCTGATCTTCGGGGTGCCGCTGGGCATTGCGCTCGGCCGGGCCATCTGGCGCACGGTGGCCGGTTTCACCCCCCTGGCCTACCACCCGCCGGTGGCCCTCCTTGCCCTGCTCCTGATCGCCCCGGCTGCCCTCCTGGCTGCGAACGCGCTGGCCGCCTGGCCCCAGCGGCGCGCCGCGCGCCTGCACGCCGGCCAGATCCTGCGCAGCGAATGACCGCCAGGACACCGGTCGGCCGACGGGGACTGTCCCCGTAACGGTGTTTCCGGCCCCGATCGCGCTGAGCCTTGGGGCTTGGCGGGAGAGGTGCCGTGATGACCGCGACACTGGACGATGTGACGAAGAAGAAGATCAAGACGGAGCCGACCGCTGAGGAGCGGGTGGCGGAGGACCTGGTGCGCCGGGCCCGGGAGCAGGGCCTGTCGCTGACCGGGCCGGATGGGTTGCTGAAGCAGCTGACCAAGACGGTGCTGGAGACCGCGCTGAACCAGGAGCTGAGCGAGCACCTGGGTCATGAGAAACACGGGCCGGCGGGCAACGCGGCCGGGAACGTGCGAAACGGCACCAGGGTCAAGACGGTGCTGACCGAGAGCACTGGTGAGGTCGGCGTCGAGGTGCCGCGGGATCGGGCCGGGACGTTCGAGCCGCAGATCGTCCGCAAGCGGCAGCGGCGGCTGACCGGGGTCGATGAGATGGTGCTGTCGCTGTATGCCAAGGGCCTGACCACGGGTGAGATCTCGGCGCACTTCGCGGAGATCTACGGGGCCTCGGTATCGAAGGAGACGATCTCGAGGATCACTGACAAGGTGATCGAGGAGATGCAGGCCTGGCAGAACCGGCCTCTCGACGGCGTTTACGCGGCGATCTTCGTGGATGCCATCGTGGTCAAGGTCCGGGACGGCCAGGTCGCCAACCGGCCGGTCTACGCCGCGATCGGCGTCACGCTCGACGGGGAGAAAGACATCCTCGGACTGTGGGCGGGCACCGGCGGTGAGGGCGCGAAATTCTGGATGGCTGTCTTGACCGACATCCGCAACCGCGGCGTCAAAGACGTGTTCTTCCTGGTCTGCGACGGGCTGAAAGGCCTGCCCGAGGTCGTGGGCAACGTCTGGCCGCTCACTACGGTGCAGACCTGCATCATCCACCTGATCCGCAACACCTTCCGGCTCGCCTCCCGGCGCGACTGGGACGCCCTCAAGCGCGACGTCAAGCCCATCTACACCGCCGTGAACGCCGCTGCGGCCCGGGCTGCGCTGGACGAGCTGGCCGAACGGTGGGGCACCCGGTATCCGGCGGTCATCCGGCTGTGGGAGAACGCCTGGGAGGAGTTCATCCCGTTCCTGGACTACGACATCGAGATCCGCCGGGTGATCTGCTCAACCAACGCCATCGAGTCGCTGAACGCCCGGTACCGGCGGGCGATCAAGGCCCGCGGCCACTTCCCCACCGAGCAGGCGGCGCTAAAGTGCCTCTACCTGGTCACCCGGTCTCTCGACCCGACCGGAACCGGCCGCACCAAGTGGGCCATCCGATGGAAGCCGGCTCTCAACGCTTTCGCCATCACCTTCGGCGACCGGTTCCCGGCCGCCGAGACCTACTAACCCAACCCGGCCGGAAACACCGTTCGTGAGATAGACCCGTCTCGTCGGAGACCTCCTAAACAGTTGGTCATGAGGGCGTCGCCTGGCGATCTTGTGGCGACCCTGTGGGCGCGCGAGGACTCTCCTCACATCCTCAAGGCGTGCCCGCTGGGCTGCTCGCGCCGCCGACTCGGCGGCCACGCCCGTACTATAGAAGCCGATTGATCTCACCTCGTGGACTGACGCTTAGTACTGCAACGGCACTTACCTGATCCGTGAGGGATCATTGAGTGCATGATGGCGGACCTTATCGCTGCCGAGCTGGACCAGGTGCAGGAGCGGATCGCAGGCCGGTTCGCGCGTGCCGAGCCGCGAGCCCGGGTACGGGAGTATGTGTCCGGGCTGGTCGCGGGCTTGGAGCGGAAGAACGGGTGGACGCTGGCGGAATGGGCCGGCGAGGTCAGCCCGGATGGGATGCAGCGGCTGCTGCGCCGCGCGGACTGGGACGTGGACGGGGTCCGCGATGACATCCGGGGCTATGTGGTGGAGCGGCTGGGTGACCCGGACGGGGTGCTGATCGCTGATGACACCGGGTTCCTGAAGAAGGGCACCCGGTCCGCGGGGGTGCAACGGCAGTATTCCGGGACCGCCGGGCGGACGGAGAACTGCCAGGTCGGGGTGTTCCTGGCCTACGCCTCGGAGCACGGGCACGCGCTGATCGACCGGGAACTGTACCTGCCGCAGTCCTGGGCCGAAGAGGCGGACCGGCGCCGGGCGGCGAGCATCCCTGAGGACGTGGAGTTCACCACCAAGCCGCGGCAGGCGCAGGCGATGATCAGCCGGGCGATCGCGGCGGGGGTGCCGTTCGGCTGGTTCACCGCGGATGAGACCTACGGACAGGCCAAGTACCTGCAGGCCTGGCTGGAGGGCCAGGACGTGTCCTATGTGATGGCCATCCGGTGCAGCGACACGCTGACCATGCCTGACGGTGAGCAGCGGGCCGACGCGCTGATCCCGGCCGCGCCGGCCCGGGCCTGGCAGCGGCTCTCAACGGGGGCCGGAGCGCACGGCCCACGGGAGTTCGACTGGACCCGGATCGCGGTCCGGACCAGCTGGCGGCCCGGCCGCGGGCACTGGCTGCTGGCCCGCCGCTCCCTCAGCGACCCGGCCGAGATCGCCTACTACACCTGCTACGGGCCCCGCCGGTCCAGCACCGCCGACCTGGCCTGGACCGCCGGGAGCCGGTGGCATATCGAGGAGTGCTTCCAGCAAGCTAAAGGCGAGGCCGGGCTGGATCACTACCAGGTCCGCTCCTGGCGGGCCTGGTACGCCCACATCACCTTGTCCATGCTCGCCCTGGCCTGGCTCGCCGCCAGCCGGGCCCAAGCCAAAAAAAGGGGGCCGGAACCAGCGACCCCGGCATGATCGGCTACACGTTACCCGAAATCCGCCGCCTGCTGAACAGCCTGATCCAGCGGAACGCACCCGACCCCGGGCGCGTCTGGTCCTGGTCCCGCTGGCGCCGGCGACGCCAGTACCAGGCCCGGCTCTGCCACTACCGGCGCCGCGGCTACGCACTCACCTAAGCCTGCAGCTGCACTTTGCCAGGGACCCGGCGCGTGGGTGAGAACGGCCGCGTCACGCCCAGCTGGTGATCTGCGGCCTCGTTGAGAGGGTTCGGCGACAAGCGGTAACGTTCCCGGAACGGTCCGGGCGTAGCGTGGCGCACATGGCAGAGGTGCAGCCAGCGGCCGGGCAGGGGCCGATGACAACGAAAGTCACGGGCCGCCGCTTCCGCCTGAAGTCTCCGGCCAGGGCTACGGCTATGACCCTGGGCGTCCTGGTGCTCGTGCTGCTCGCCGCCTACCTACCGCTGTGCGCCGCCGCCCGCCAGCTCACGGCCAGCGAGGTATGGGCGGACTCAGCGGCGCTGGTGATCGCCGTGGCCTGCGCGGGAGTCGGCCTGGTGGTCGCCTGGCATCAGCCGCGCAACCTGCTCGGCTGGCTGTTCCTCGGCATCGCGGCGTGTTTCGTGCTCAGTACCGACAGCGTGCACTACGCGGTCGCCGACTACCGCCTCCGGCACGGAACGTGGCCGCTAGGCCCGGCGTCGCTGTTCCTTGACCCCCTGGCCTACCCGGCCATCGTGGCGCTCGCGCTGGTTATCCTGCTGTTCCCGGACGGCCGCACCGGATCGCGCCGCTGGTCGCGGGTGCTGTGGGCCTACCTTGCCGTCGGCGCTGCGTGGCCGCTCAGTATCTATGCGGTGACCGTCGGCGCCATCGCCGGGCACAGCATCCACATCCTGCCCAGCGGCGACCTGTCTGTCGTCGACGTCCCCACCGGCAATGCTGCCTGGCTGTCCACAGCTCAGGCGGTGGTCGTGCCGGTTCTGGTGGTGTTCTGGCTGGCGATCGTCGGGCGGCAGGTACTGAGCTGGCGGGGAGCGGACGGTGAGCGGCGGCAGCAGCTGAAGTGGCTGATGAGCGGGGCCGCCATCTGCGTCGCCGGTGGCGCCGCCGCCGTCTTGATCGGGTCTCTCGACCCGCACGAGTCGGCCGCGGCGCAGGCTGCGGTCAACCTGCTCGGTATCGCAGTCGCCGCGCTGCCCGTGGGCATCGGGGTGGGGATCCTGAAGTACCGGCTCTATGAGATCGACCGGATCATCAGCCGCACCCTGGCGTATGCGCTGGTGACAGGCCTGCTAGTCGGAGTGTACGCGGGACTGGTACTGCTGGCGACCCACGTGCTGGCGCTGGCCTCGCCAGTGGCGGTAGCCGCGTCGACCCTGGTGGCGGCGGCGTTGTTCAGCCCGCTGCGGCGACGGGTACAGCGAGTCGTGGACCGCCGGTTCAACCGGGCCCGCTACGACGCGGACAAGACCGTGGCCGCCTTCGCGGCCCGGCTGAAGGACGCCGTCGACCTGGACACGGTACGAGATGATCTGTCCGATGTCGTGCACCAGGCCCTGGAACCCGCCCACGTATCGGTATGGATCAGCCACCGCGACTGAAGCCGGCTACCGCGAACTCCACCGTCCCCGTCAGGCCCGGCCGGGGCCGGCACCACCAGACCAGCTTCTCCCAGATCAGCCGCTATCCCGGCCTCTTCACAACGTGCGGCCACAATACTAAGTGCCGTTGCAGTACTTAAGTGTGCCAGTACCTGCTGGGACGGAGAGGGCCAGGAAACGGCAGGTCAGGATGCGGTTCGGATTGGCCCTAGGGTTGGCCCTACGTTGGCCCTAGGGCGGCCAGGACAACGGGGGGAAATGCGGGGGAATCGCTAGGGGCAGCCCCCGCCGGACCCCAGGTCACGTTGCCGATAGCGCTACCTGGGCGGCTATACCGACACCTTGACACGGTAGAGATCGCCGGTACGGCAGGAAGCCGGGACCTGTCCGATCCGGGGACCACCTGGGGACCACACGCTATACGCACGACCAGACAACCCGCATGTGGCTGAACGCCGTGCCGGACAACTGAATACGCCTGGATGCCTGCTGAGCTGCAAGGGCGCCTAAGCCGACGTTCTGGGGGTCAAGAAGGTCGCAGCTTCCTCTCGTTGGGTGCCTCGTCCGGGTCGCTCATGCTGTTGCAATATTGACGGGCCTGGCGGCCGGATCAGCCGGGCAGGTGTTTCTCCATGTAGATGCGCCGGTAGCCGTCCTCGGCCCGACGCTCGACCTCGGCGTAGCCGAGGCGGGCGTAGATAGCCTGGTTCTCGGTCATGACCTCGTGGGTGACCAGGGTTATTCGGGTGAGCCCGCGGCGGGCAGCCTCCTGCTCGGCGAAGCTCATCAGGACGCGGCCGAGCCCGCGGCCCTGGGCGCTGGGATGCACGGCGATGTTCTCGATGAGCAGGTGGCCGTCGCCGGGGTACAGGGTGAGCACCGCCGTTATCGGGAAGCCGGAGACCCAGGTGGTGCCGGCCTCGACGGATGGCCTGTAGTCGCGCAGCATGGGGCCGGGCGGCTTGTTCATCCGGGTCAGGTATCTGGCGTAGGCGGCGTCGATGACGGCCTTGATCGTAGGTAGGTCGGCGGCGGTCGCACGGCGGAGGCTGAGCGGCTCGGGCGTAGTATCCGGTCGCGGCGGCACTGGCCGACTCTACCGGCCGGTGGCCCTCTGCCACTTACGCGTCGGGACACGCGCTGAGCCGGGCACATCGCTGGGTGATCTGTCGGGAACTGATGAGCTGCTGAGATCGCAGCAACAGGTCAACCCGCATGTAGTCTGCAGAAATCACCGTAAAACGTTGATCAGGAAGCGCTGAAATTCGGCGGCGGGAATGTGGTGCTGGTCGTTCTGCCTGCTGATCTCGCCTGCGAGATGTCCGTGATGCAACAGGCCGTAAATCGTGCCGGGGGAGCAGCGCAGGATGCAGGCGCACTCCTCGACAGTGAGATAGGCGCGATCGTCTGGCTTCCCGGCGAGGAGGCTGTGCACATCTGCTTCGGGTATCCGGTACGTGCGGCCGAGGCGAACGCTGTGCAGCTGGCCGGTGTGAATGAGGCGAAGAACCGCCGAGCGGTGCTGAGACAACTTCTTAGCTGTCTCGGTCACTGTGAGGAACACGGGCGGCCACGACTCCTTGTCGCCAGCTCGGCCGAGCAACGGACACAGGCATCTGTGGTCGTGCGGCATCGCGGATGATTGCGAATTCCTGGACCTTGTAGCCTTCTCCGCTTGCGTGATCCTCGGGCCGGGCAGTTTGCGGGCAGGGGTCAGAATTTCCGCTCCCGTGCTCATCCGTTCAGCAGCCTGTGATCGTCAATCCGTCCCGCCTCCAGCGCTGCACGCAGCTCACTGAGGTCGCGGGTGATGACGGTATGAGGGTGCGTTCCATCCCGTTGGCTGCGCGCGACGTAGCGGATCCGGTCAACGATGGTCTCTGTGCCGATCCGATGGCTTGGGAACTGCGCGCGCAGGAGGACGACCTCGTCGTCGGTGTCGTTGTCACTCATGCGCCATCACCTGATGTGGCAGCCAGCACCCGGAGGACCCGGTCAGCGGCGGCGGGCACATCAGCCGCCGGGCCGATTCTGTCCCTCCATGGCCACCAGAACCACTCGGCTTGGGCGAGCACCGTTTCCGCGAGCATCGGCACTTGCGGGTTGCGTACCGCTAGCCATGGCTCGCGTCCCTCGGGTGCGATTGACTTTGCGTCGTAACCGCGCCTGCGAAGCTCGGCGGCGAGCATATCGAGCGCGTGCGCGCTGGTACAGGACATCTGCTTCTATGCCTTCCGTCGACCACTAATGCGCCTGTGACGCTAGGGCCTCATGCATGCACGGAATGGCGCGGTACGTAGCCGGCCAGGAGGGGGCGCAGTATGCGGCCCGCGGTTACAGGGGCAGACCGAGACTGCCCGCTAGGGCACGCGCTCTGCGCCTGATCAGCGGGCCGCCGTGATCGACGGCTTCTGATGCCATCTGGCGCGCCGAGGGTGAGTACTGCACCGAGTCCGCCGAGGTCTGATAGGCGAATTCCAGCCAGTGCAGCATGCCCGGGTAATCCTGCCGCTGACTGTAGGAGCGGGCGATCTCCACGCCCAGCCTTCCGCGGCGTTCCCTGCTCGGGATCTCCTCGGGGTCGATCTGCTCGGCGCGGCTGCGAGCTTCCTGGGGCTTCGCCAGGTCCGCGCTTATCGAGACTGCGTGCAAGTCCACATTCGATGACCCGAACATCGTCCACGGATGGTGGTAGCGATCCGGCAGTCCCCGGGCGATCGCGTTCGCCCGGTCCCAGTACCGCCACGCGTCGCCTTCGCGTCCCGCCTTCGCGCACGTTGTGGCAGCGTGCAACTCCAGTGCCCCGGCCAGGGCACGTATCTCGTCACTGCCGTCGTCCATCATGGGTTCCACGAGTTCGGTCGCATCGTGGGCCAGCGACAGGGCGCCGTCGGTATCACCGGCAGATCGCTGCACCATCCCCAAGGTCCAGGCAGCCCCGGCGAGGGCTACCGGGGTATCGGCTTCCTGGGCGGCACTCATCGCGCGATCGGCGACTGTCCAAGTCAGCTCGGCCTCGCTCGCCCAGACGACCTCATGCTGCGTCAGCGCATATACATCGGCCAGCACCGCGTTGGCCCTGCGGCGGTCAGGTCCATCGGCAGACCGGGCCGCAGTCCGCGCGTCGGTGATCAGCCGGGGAAGGATGCGGCCCACGTCGGTGCGGTGCTCCCGGGAGGTGTGCCACAAACGCCACGCGTCGGCCGTGCGGGAGGCCAGGCTGTCGCCTTCAGTAGGCATGCCCGGTATGGACAGCATCGGATCGCGTACCGCATCCCGGATCGCGGGCACGGCATCGTGCGGAATCCGTGCGAACGACGCCACCGGCACTGATACCGCGCCACCAAGATCCATGTCCGTCCCGGCCAGGACGGCCACGTCCCCGACGGCGAGCGCTTCCGCGAGTTTCACCAGCACCGGGAGCCGAGGCGGAAGACGCCGGCCCTGTTCGATGCCTTTGAGCCAGGATGCGGACATGCCGACCAGTCCCGCGAGCACTGGCCGTGATAGGCCCTTACGCTCGCGGAGGATCTGGATGCGCTCACCAGTTCGCTTACCGGCCAGATCGTCGAGCATGAAACACCTTCAGGGTTGATCAGCCACCGATTACCAAGGGTATGCGGGCAGACGAGGCGCGTG
>CAYPQM010000180.1:0-12708 GCA_964412845.1 uncultured Streptosporangiaceae bacterium | reverse complement strand
GATCGGCACCGAAGTCGGCCACGACCTCCAGGTGGCCGCCGAGCGCCGCCACGTAGGCGGCGAGCGTGCGGACCTCCGCGGCGTCCGGGTCGCCGCGCTCGATCGCGGAGACCCGCTCCTGGCGGACGCCCAGCTGCGTGGCCACCTGCGCCTGGGTCAGCCCGGCCAGGCGGCGTACTTCGCCCAGCTGGTGCGTGCGCGCCGCCGCCACCAGGGCCGCGGCGGCGGCCTGCACGTCCCCGGCCTCAGCGGGGAAGAACTGATCCAGGAACGAGTCCAGGCGGTAGTCGCCGCGGCGGGCACCGTGGCCGCCCGCGGGCTGGGCGTCGGTGCCCAGCCGGACCTGCTCGGCCTGGTAGCGGGCCAGCGCCACCGGGACCAGCGGATCCGCGCCGCCGTGCAGCCCCGCGTGCGGTGACCCGCCGGCGAGCAGGATCGCCACCTGAGGGCGGCGCGCCGGGGGACTGGCCGCCGCCGCATCCGCGTCGCTGCCGCCAGCCGGGCCAGCTGACCGGGCTGTGTGGGCAGTGTGGGCAGTGTCGGCGTGACCAGCAGCGTCGGCGTGACCAGCAGCGTCGGGCTGACCAGCAGTACCGGGCTGACCAGCAGTACCGGGCTGACCAGCAGTACCGGGCTGACCAGCAGTACCGGGCTGACCAGCTGGGCCGGCTGGTTCGGTGGCGAACAGGATCCGCGGCGAGCGGTCTCCTGGCCAGCCACACCTCAGCTCCAGCAACTCCGGCACTCCGGGCTGCGCCGAGCCAGCGCCGTCCTGCTCCGGCACGGTGCGTGCTGCGCCGTTCTCGTCCGGGACGGTGCGCCCAGGGTGCCCGGGCCGCAGGTCCCGCTCGAGATCGCGGGCTATCCTCATGAACTCCTCAGCCGCCGACCGGGCAGCGTCCACCCCCTCGTCCGCGTCCGGGAACGGTGCCGCGGCATCTTCGTCATCGACGCCGAACTCGGCGAAAGCTTCGTTGACGGCCCGCTGGGCCTGCGCCGCCGTGTACCTGGCCTTCAGGGATTCCTTCCTGGACCGGAACGTCTCTACCCAGCCCTGGAACTGCTGTGCGGCGGCCGTGAGCCGTTTCTCCTCCTGGCCCAGGTTGTCGTAACGGCCCCGCAGCTCGGCCAGTTCCCCGGTCGGGCCGGCCGCTGCCAGCTGGCTGATCTGGAGTTCCAGGCGTTTGCGCGCGGTCGCCACCTCGGCGACACCGCGGCGGAGGAACGTCATCTGCTCCAGCAGGTGCTGGTAGGTACCGTCGATGGCCTCGTCCAGATCTTGCGGAGACGATGCGGACACCGGCGCCAGCGGCGGCCCGAGCCCGGCTCCCTCGGTGAGCAGGGCAGTGATCGCGGCCCCGGCCTGCCGGGCCGACGGAGGGTGGCTGGCGCGCAGGTCAACCAGCCAGGCTCTGAATTCCGGGGTAAGACGTACCAAGTAGCTCATGCCGCAGCCTCCCGCGCCAGCAACTGAGTATCGTTAGTACCTAGGGGTACTATCGTACTGCGGTTCCCGGGAGCACGGCAGCGGGCTGAGGCGTTAAGGAGTCAGCGATGGTCGACATCGCCGCCGGCCCGATGACCGGCCGGACAGTCCTGATCACTGGCGGCACCAGCGGGATCGGCCGGGCGACAGCCATCGGCCTGGCCGGGATGGGCGCCCGGGTCGGCATCACCTGCCGGGACATCGCCCGCACCCGGGCCGCGGCGGCTGACATCGCCGCCGCGTCGGGCAATCCAGCGGTAGACCCGTTTCCCGCCGACATGTCATCGCAGGCCGAGGTGCGGCGGCTGGCCAGTGCGGTGCTGGCCGCGTACCCGCGGCTGGATGTTCTGGTCAACAACGTCGGCGGCTTCTGGGCCACCCGCCGGGTTACCGCGGACGGGCTGGAGCACACCTTCGCGGTCAACCACCTCGCCCCGTTCCTGCTCACCGACCTGCTCCTCGGCCGGCTCAAGGCCAGCGCCCCGGCCCGGATCGTGACCGTGTCCTCCGCCGCCCAGGGCATGGGGAAGATCAATTTCGACGATCTCCAGGGTGAGCGCCGATACTCCGGGCAGCAGGCCTACAACCAGTCGAAACTGGCCAATGTCCTGTTCACCTACGAGCTGGCGCGCCGCCTGGACGGCACGGGCGTCACCGCCACCGCGGTGCATCCAGGCGTGGTGCGCACCGGATTCGCCGCCGAGGATCCCCCGCCGATGTGGAAGATCTTCCTTCCGCTGGTCCGGCTGTTCCTGAAGACGCCGGAGAAGGGCGCGGCCACCTCGATCTACCTGGCTTCCGCTGCTGAGGTCGAGGGTGTCACCGGCAAGTACTTCGCCGACAGCAAGCCGAAGACCTCCAGCCCGGCCTCCTACGACACCGCCGCCGCCGCCCGGCTGTGGCAGGTCAGCGCTGACCTCGCCGGACGCACGGCGGCGGGCTAGCCATGGCCTAGTCCTTGGCCAGTGCCGTGCTGACCGGGACGTCCAGGCGGTATTTCTCGATCGCCTGGCCGAGGGCCTCCGGCTTCACCTCGCCGAGCCGGGCGAGCTGGCTCAGCACGGCCAGGGTGATCGACTCCGCGTCCACGTGGAAGAACCGCCGCGCGGCGGCTCGGGTGTCGGAGAACCCGTAGCCATCGGTACCCAGCGAGTTGAACGGGGCCGGCACCCAGCGCGCGATCTGGTCGGGGACCGCCCGGATCCAGTCGCTCACCGCGACCACGGGGCCCGGGCTGCCATCCAGCGCCTGAGTCACGTACGGCACCCGCGGCTCCACATCGGGGTGCAGCATGTTCCACTCCTCGCAGGCCAGCGCGTCGCGGCGCAGCTCGGTCCAGGAGGTTGCCGACCAGACATCCGCCGCGACACCCCAGTCCTCGCGTAGCAGCCGTTGTGCGTCCAGCGCCCAGCGCATCGCTACCCCGGACGCCAGGATCTGCGCGTGCGGATGGCCGGCGCCGTCGGCACTGCCGGTGGCCAGGGCGGGCTCGGCCGGGCTGTCGGCGCCCGCGGCGGGCTGGGCCTGGTCAGTGCCCGGGGCCGCCTCGGGGGCGGCCGCGTAACGGTAGAGCCCGCGCAGGATGCCCTGCTGCAGGGCGGCTGACCCGCCGGGGAAGCCGGCCGGCTCGGCCGGCTGCTGGTACGGCTCGTTGTACAACGTCAGGTAGTAGAAGATGTCCTCGCCGTCGGGGTGACCCTCCGGTGCCCCGTACATCCGGCGCAGCCCTTCCTGGACGATGTAGCTGAGCTCGTAGCCCCAGGCCGCGTCGTAGGACACGCACGCCGGGCTGACCGAGGCGAGCAGCACCGAATGCCCGTCGTTGTGCTGCAGGCCCTCACCGGTGAGGGTGGTCCGGCCCGCCGTGGCGCCCAGCAGGAAGCCACGGCCAAGCTGGTCGCCGAACGCCCACATCTCGTCGCCGGTGCGCTGCCAGCCGAACATCGAGTAGAAGACGTAGATGGGGATCATCGGCGCGGCGTGCGTGGCGTACGAGGTCCCCGCGGCGATCACCGACCCCATCGCGCCGGCCTCGCTGATCCCCTCATGCAGGATCTGGCCGCGCTCCGACTCCTTGTAGCCCAGCAGCAGCGCGCGGTCCACGGCCTCGTAGGACTGGCCGTGCGGCGAGTAGATCTTCGCGGTCGGGAAGAGTGAGTCCATGCCGAACGTGCGTGCCTCGTCCGGGATCACCGGCACGAAACGCGCACCGATCCCCGGGTCCTTCATCAGGTCCTTGAGCAGCCTGACGAACGCCATGGTGGTGGCTACCGCCTGCTTGCCGGACCCGTGCTTGAGCTCGCCGTACACGGCGTCGCCGGGCAGGGTGAGCGGCTTGGCGCGGACCACCCGCTTGGGCAGGTAGCCGCCGAGCGCGGCCCGCCGTTCCCGCATGTAGGTGATCTCGTCGGAGTCCTCGCCCGGGTGGTAGTAGGGCGGCAGTTCCGCTTCCAGGGCCGCGTCGGGGATCGGCAGGTAAAGCCGGTCGCGGAACTCTTTCAGTTCGGCGACGGTGAGCTTCTTCATCTGGTGGGTGGCGTTGCGGGCCTCGAAGTCCGGGCCCAGGGTCCAGCCCTTGATGGTGTGCGCCAGGATCACGGTCGGCTGGCCGACGTGCTCCTGCGCGGCCTTGAACGCGGCGTACACCTTGCGGTAGTCGTGGCCGCCCCGGGACAGGTTGCGCACCTCGTCGTCGGACAGGTGCTCGACCATCGCCCGCAGCCGCGGGTCGCCGCCGAAGAAGTGCTCCCGGGTGTAGCCGCCGTTCTCCACGGAGTAGGTCTGGAACTGCCCGTCCGGGGTCGTGTTCATCTTGTTGACGAGGACCCCGTCCACGTCCTTGGCCAGCAGCGGGTCCCAGTCACGGCCCCAGATGACCTTGATCACGTTCCAGCCCGCGCCGCGGAAGAACGACTCGAGCTCCTGGATGATCTTGCCGTTGCCGCGGACCGGGCCGTCCAGCCGCTGCAGGTTGCAGTTGATGACGAAGGTGAGGTTGTCCAGTTCCTCGCGGGCGGCCAGCCCGATCGAGCCGAGGACCTCAGGCTCGTCGGTCTCGCCGTCGCCGAGGAAGGCCCAGACGTGTGACCGGCTGGTGTCCTTGATCTCCCGGGCCAGCAGGTACTTGTTGAACCTGGCCTGGTACACCGAGTTGATCGCGCCCAGGCCCATGGACACGGTGGGGAACTCCCAGAAGTCGGGCATCAGGCGTGGATGCGGGTAGGACGGCAGCCCGCCACCCGGATGGGACAGTTCCTGGCGGAAGCCGTCGAGCTGCTGCTGGGTCAGCCGTCCTTCGAGGAACGCGCGGGCGTAAATGCCCGGGGCCGCGTGCCCCTGGAAGAAGACCTGATCGCCCGACTCACCGTGCTCCTTGCCGTGGAAGAAGTGATTGAACCCGACCTCATACAGGCTGGCGGCCGAGGCGTAGGTGGCGATGTGCCCGCCGACGCCCATGCCTGGCCGGTTCGCCCGGGACACCATGACGGCGGCGTTCCACCGGATGTAGGCGCGGATCCGCCGCTCGACGTACTCGTCGCCGGGGAACCACGGCTCGCGCTCCGGCGGGATGGTGTTGATGAAGTCGGTGCTGCGCAGGCCGGGCACGCCCACCTGCTGCTCGCGGGCCCGCTCCAGCAGGCGCAGCATGACGTACCTGGCGCGGGAGCGGCCGCGGGTGCGTACTACGTCGTCGAACGACTCGACCCACTCTCGGGTCTCGTCCGGGTCGATGTCGGGCAACTGGGTGGGAAGCCCGTCGCTGATGATCGAGAAACGCTGACGTCCGGCAGCCACGGGATAATCCTCGCCTTCCGCAGTGGTCGGGCGGCGGTAGCCGCCATTCCCGTCGAACAGGGCAGCTGGTGGCCACCCTGTGCGTCAGGGGTTGTCCAGACCAATTCTGGTACGTGTGCCCTGCAAACGCATCTCTACCCGGCGGTAATCGATGCTTACCAGGCAACTGTGGGTAGACGGTGAGGGTAGGCACCCTGGTGCTCTCTCAGCGTATGCGCCGGGGCGCACCGCGGGCGAACCTGGACAGGAGGATGCGAGCATGCAGGCAGCCATCGGAGACCGACTCCACGTACATGGCAACAGCGTGGGCCACCCTGACAAGATCGGGGAGATCGTGGAGGTCAAGGGCAGCGGAGGGGCGCCGCCGTACCTGGTGCGATTCGATGACGGGCACACCGGGCTGGTGTTCCCCGGCCCTGATGCCGTGGTGGAAAGCGCGGGCCGCAAGGCCGGCGCCGGCCGGGCCAAGAAGAGCGGCCGGTAGGGGGTGCTCCGTGCGCCCCCGGGACGCGGGTTGCGTACTGGGGGGCCGGCCCGCGAGGGTCGTGCGGTATGGAGACGTTGATTGTCCGGGTGCATACCGGGCACCGCGATAGCGTGCACGACATTACCCGTCAGTGCGCGGAATTCGCCGCTGCGGCGGCAGACGGGGGAGACGGGCTGCTGCACGTGTTCGTGCCGCATGCGACCGTGGGCGTGGCGCTGATCGAGCTCGGCGCGGGCAGCGATGCCGACCTGCTCGGCGTGCTGGCCGAGATGCTGCGGGCCGACGAGCGCTGGCGGCACGCCCACGGGTCGCCCGGGCACGGGCGGTCCCACGTGCTGCCAGCGTTCGTGGCGCCGTTCGCTACCATTCCGGTGCTGGCCGGGCGGCTGGCGCTGGGCACCTGGCAGTCCGTGGCGCTGGTTGACCTGAATACTGACAATACGGACAGACAGGTGCGTCTTTCATTCCTCGGATAGTTCGGCCGGGGCCGGGGGAAGATCAAACTGTGACATCGGTTTTCGCCGCCAGGGCCATTTGCCACTTGCGCAGGGGCCGCGCCCAGTGTGAACTGTCCGAACAAGTGGTGCCGACGCGGCCACGGCGCCGGCTGGCGCGAAGCTCGGGCAGTATGCCGTAGCTGGCCAGATGCGAGCCGGGCCGTGGGAAAGGTGATGAGGAGGACATCAGTGAGCGCGACCGCGCGCCAGGCGCAGGATCAGCCGGGCCTGGCCGGGCGACTTGGCATCAAGCCAGGTCAGGTGGTGCAGGAGATCGGTTACGACGACGACTGCGATGAGCAGTTGCGTGACGAGATCGAACGGCTCGAGAACGTGGAGCTCGTCGATGAGGACTATGACGATGTCGTCGATGTGGTCCTGCTCTGGTGGCGGGACGGGGATGGGGACCTCTTCGACGCCTTGGCAGACGCGCTGACGCCGCTCGCCGACGGCGGATACATCTGGCTGCTGACACCCAAAGCCGGGCGGGCCCAGCACGTCGAGCCCAGCGAGATCGGAGAGGCCGCGCTGACCGCCGGGCTCTCCCAGACGTCAAGCGTGAGCGCCGCCCGGGACTGGCTCGGTACCCGCCTGGTCGCGCCCAAGGCACGACGCTGACGCAGGGCCATTTCTTACCGAACGGACCCTGCCGGGGTACCCCCTCCCGGCAGGCCCGCGGCCGATCCAGGTTTGCGCCCCTCCGGGTCGGGCCCAGGTGGCAGACTGGACCAGTTCTCTGCGGAAAGGACCAGCCAATGGCTGTCGAAGTTGGCGAGCAGGCTCCTGATTTCGAGCTGAAGGATCAGCACGGCACGCCGACCCGGCTGTCGAGTTTCCGGGGCTCGAAGAACGTGCTGCTCGTCTTCTACCCGCTGGCGTTCAGCGGCGTGTGCACCGGCGAGATGTGCGCCCTGCGGGACGACTTCCCCGAGACGTCGCGAGACGATGTGGAGTTGCTGGCGGTGTCGGTGGACTCCACACATGTCATCCGCACATGGTCGGACCAGCAGCACTTCGGGTTCACCCTGCTGGCTGACTTCTGGCCGCACGGCGCGGTGGCCAAGCTTTACGGTGTGTTCGACGAGAACCTCGGCTTCGCGCGGCGCGGCACCTTCATCATCGACAAGGCCGGCGTGGTCCGGTGGAGTGTAGTGAACCCGATCCCCCAGGCGCGTGACATCGCCGAGTACCAGAAAGTGCTCGCCGACCTGGCCTAGGGCGCTGCCCTGGGATCAGTGCGCGTCCGGGGGGGCGGCGAGCGGTGCTGGCCCCGGGGGAGACCCCGGAACCCTGGGAGAGGACCAGGCCCGATGCCCTGCTATCGCTGCGGTGCGCGGCAGACCGACCCTGACCGCGGGCACAGCCCGTGGCGGCGCGGTGTCCGCAACGACTGCCAGGTGCTGGTGTGCCCGGAGTGCCAGGTGGCGCATGACTGGGCAGGCGAGCTGGACCGGTGCCCCCGGTGCGGCAGCGTGCACCTGGTCCGGCGGCTTGGTGAAGTGGAGTGCCGCGACTGCCGGACGGTCGTCCCGCCGCCCGGGACTCCGACTGCTGATCCGGCGGCCGAATCCGGCGGCACCCAGGCACCCGGGCTGTCCGAGGAAGTAGCCCTGGCGCTTGAGAGGGTGCTCGGCCGCACTGCCGCCAGGCGGTAAGGGGGCTGGTCCGGTCGTGACCGACGCCGTGGTGGTGGGGCGCATCCTGCGCGAATATCACCAGCGCAGCATCGACGTCCGGCAGGTGCACGGTTCGGTGCGCGGTGACCGGGTCGCCTACCGGCTGAGGCGGCCGGACGGCGCGTTCGTGGTCGTCCGGGCACTGCGGGCGGACGCCGCGGTGGGGCCGGAGTTCAGCGCCTGCGGGCCGGCCACCATGGTCGACTGGCTGAGCAGCCGGGCCGCGACGCTGACCTGGCTCGCGGAGCGGGACTATCCGGCGCCGCGTGTGGTGCCCACCCGGAGCGGCGACCTGGTGGGGCTGGCCGGGGCGTGGCTGACGCTCGCCACCACCTTCGTGGCAGGCCCCGCGCTGCGGCCAGATCGTAGCCAGTTGCGCATGCTGGGCGAAGCGCTCGGTTGGCTGCATTCGTTGCCGGTAGCGGCCGACGGAGCATCGGCTGGGTCGGCTGGGTCGGCTGGGTCGGTCAGGCCGGTCGGGTCAGCTGGGCCGGTCGGGGAGTCGCACTGGCATCCGGATGCCGCGATCCCGGCCGCGCTGCGTCGGCTCGACTCGGTCGAGGCGCTGCTGCCCGCTGAGTGGCGGCCGCTGCATGAGTCGTTCCGGCGGGCCGTTGAGGCTGTCCGGCAGCATGTCAGGGATCTTCCCCGGGCGGTCGTGCACGAGGATGCGGGGCCAGGGAAGGCGATCCTGGGGGGCGGGGATCCGGCCCGGGTCACCCTGATCGGCTGGGACACCGGAGGTCTTGGGCTGCCGGTCCTCGACCTTGGCCACTGCCTCCTGGAATGCCACCTGGACACCGGCCTGCCACCTGGGCAGCCGGAGACCTGGCCCAGCCAGCCCGGCGACGAGCGGATCGCCGCCGTCGCCGAGGGGTATGCCACGCAGCGGCCCCTCGGGCCTGCCGAACTCGACGTGCTGCCGGACAGCGTCCGTTTCGGCACTGCCTTCACCGGCGCCATCCTGTTCGAGCAGGCGCTGCTCGGGGGAGTGCGCGGTACGTCCATGGATGCCCGGCTGGAGCGGCTGGCCACCCGCCTCGCGGTGAGCGAGGCGGTCGCGGACCGGGCCGCGCATCACCTGACCGGGGCGCGGAAACGGTACGCTGAGCCCGGTCGCCCTGAGGCGGCGGGCGCATAGCTCAGTGGTAGAGCACTCGCCTTACAAGCGAGGGGTCACTGGTTCGAACCCAGTTGCGCCCACCCAGGTCAGAGCGTTGCCAGTCGGCTTTCGGGGCGATCTCGGCTGGTGATGACTGGCCTGGAGGGTGCGGGGTCACAGGTCGGATCTGCGGTGTTTGGCCAGTTCACCCACGGCTTTACTGCGATCTTGCCGTCTCTGGTGGGTGCGGTGTAGGAGCGCATATGGGAGCCGGATTTGCGCTGAGGTGCTGTCTGCCAGCATCGGTGGGCCAGGCAGAGCGCCGAGTGCCAGCACTGGCGAGATCAGAACCAGCCAGGACTTTCCCGGCCAGGAGCCGGTCAGCTGATCGGGCCGATCGTGCCCCGGGTCGTGGCGGGAGCGATGATGGGAGCGCAAACCGCGTCTGGTCAGCCGGGGGCGGCTGCTGGGCAGGCATGTGATAGTCCTGAAGCGGTACCCCCGGCGCCGTCAGCGGGTCAGCGGGTCAGCGGGTCAGTCCAGCAATTTCAGGAATTCCGCGGGGGTCAGGTCTGCCTGGCGGAGGATTGAGCTCAGGGTGCCGCGCTTGATGGTGCCGTGCGGGGGAATCACGACAACCCGCCCATCGGAACGGCGATAGACGGCGTGGCTGCCCTTGGTCCGCAGGTAGGCGAAGCCAACGGACTCCAAGGCCCGCGTGACCTTGCGAACCGGCAGGTCCGACAAGGCTGGGCTCACGCGGCGCCAGGCAACTGGAAGGAGGTGACCAGGGGCGTGCTGGTGACAAACCGGGCAGGGTCATCTACCTCGTCCAGGTACAGCTCAACGGCCTCAGCGAGATTGGCCAGGGCCTCATCGATCGTCGGACCCTGACTGGCGACATCGACTTCCAGGCACTGCGCGACGTACCAGTCCTCTTCCCGGTGCACGGCCGCGGTGAAACTGCGAGGCATAGGCATGCATCAAGGGTAGCCCTGGCGCGGCCAGCATCAGGGAGGCGGCAGGTAACGAGCCACCTACAGGACAAAGCGGCCTGTCTCACCGGGCCGCGTCCAGTGCCACGTCACCAGCCGCTAGCTCCGGGCACTCGCCAACTGGACGTGCTGGCATCACGGCCGTTCGATCCAACCTCCGCGATGAGGGGCCGTCCGGCAAACTGATTACTGAGCGCGGCGGCGACACAGACGTGGCCAGCACGCCGAGGCTTCGATATGCGCCGATCTTGTCGGCGATCTGGCAGCGCATGCTGCGCCCGGATGGGAGATTGTGTGCTGGCATCGTCAGCGGGTTTCTCCGCGCGGATCGTGTGCCGGGCCGGGCGGTAGCGCGGCGGGGGTGATGCCACGTCATGGCGCCGGGATTGCTATGACAAGCGTGCTTGGGCTAGCAGCAGGCTGGCCAGGTCGGCCGGCGCCGGCGTCACTCCGGTCAGCCCGCGGGCGGTGAACCAGCGCGCGACGTTCGCCGAGTCCCTGGTCAGGAACTCCGCGCCGCGCGGGTTCGCGATCACGTCGACGATCTGCGGCATGTCGATCATGACCAGCCGGCCGCTGTGCACCAGCAGGTTGTAGGCGGACAGGTCGCCGTGCGCGTAGCCGAGCCGGGCCAGGCCACAGAGGGCAGTCACCAGCTGATCCCACAGGCTGGCAAGCTCGGCTTCGGCCGGCCTGATCTCGGCCAGCCGCGGCGCGGCCGTGCCGTCCGGCTCGCCGATGAACTCCAGCAGCAGCTCGGTCTGGAGTATCTGCACCGGATACGGCACTGGCAGGCCGGCCGCGCAGAGCTGACTCAGCGCGGCGAACTCGGCGCTCGCCCACTGGGTGGAGATCATCGCCCGGCCCGCCGCGGACCGCGCCGCGATCGCCCGGTTCACCCTCGACTCCCGGACGCGCCGCCCTTCGAGGTACTCGCTGTCGCGCTGGAACATCCGGTGCTCCGCGGCCCGGTACCGCTTGGCCGCGAGCAGGCAGGACCGGTCGGTGCCGGGCACGCCGCGGCGCAGCAGGAAGACGTCGGCCTCCTTGCCGGTCTTCAGGATGCCGAGCTCGGTGTCGACGGCCGCGAGGTCGGTGACAAGCCAGTCCGGGTGCGGTTGCGGGCCGCGCTCCGCAGGCGCGGACTGATCCCACGTGGACCACCGGTCACCCTCGGGCAATCCGAAAGTCTCGGAGCCGGCGTCGGCCGGCGGGAGGCGCCGGCGGTGCCGGTCGCGCTTGAGGAAGGTGGACTCGTCGTCGTCAAACCGCCGCTTGCCGCGGCGGAACTGAGAGCTGGACATGGCGGAAGCTCCTGGTACAGGAAGTGCGGGCGGGCAGCAAGAAACTCGTGATGGTCCTCATCTGCGTCCCTCCTTCCTGCTCAGCGAGCATCCGCCAATCGCGGGCGGCGACGGCCGGGGATGCGGGCTGCCAGGCTGACACGCCGCCAGGATGCGGGCAACAGGTTTTCCGCCGGTCAGGCTCCGTCGCGGCAGCGATCGTGCGGGCCGACGCCAACCGGCCGGTAACAGGGGGGTACCCGCCACCCGTTGCCGCCCACGCCCATCGCCGCCGATCGGTGCGTCCAATGGTCCTTCGGCGCTCATCAGCTTGGGCGCGCAGATCAGGTTGATCTAGGGCGCGGCGATCTCCCGCGAGGCACCTTGGCGAAGACCGGATCCGAATCCGATGGGCGGGCACGTCGTTCTGCCCGCCTGCCGAGAAATCCCGTTGCGAGTGGCCGGCATCGGATGTCTGGTTGATCGGCTGCCAATTACGGGAGGAACATGACGCGCATGTCGCTGCCTGCCCCCACGCTGCACACCGCTCGCCTCCGGCTGCGTCCCTTCGACGGCGCGGATGCGGACGACCTCTTCGCGCTGCACAGCAGCGCCTGCGTGCTGCGCTACTGGGACGCGCCGCCGTGGAGCGAACGCGTGTGCGCCGAGCGGTTCATCACGGCTTGCCGGCAGATGGCAGAGGGGGGCACCGGGGCGCGGCTGGCCGTGGATCGCGTCTCCGACGGGGCGTTCATCGGCTGGTGCAGCCTGAACCGGTGGAATCCGGACTACCGCAGTGCATCGCTGGGCTACTGCTTTGACGATGCAGCGTGGGGCCGCGGCTATGCGACGGAGGCCGCGGGCGTTTTGCTGCGGTGGGCATTCGGCACGCTGGACCTGAATCGCGTCCAGGCCGAGACCGATACACGCAACGTGGCATCTGCCCGCGTGCTGGAGAAGCTCGGCTTCGTGCGTGAAGGGACGTTGCGGGAAGACTGCGTCGTGAACGGCGAGGTCTCTGACTCGTGGGTCTACGGGCTGATCAGGCGGGAGTGGCGGCCCTCGTCCGAGCCGGCTTCCGCCCCCTGAGTCCTTGCTCCTCGCGAGACGTCGCCCGGCACCCGGGTGTTTCGCTTCGCCGAGTCGAGGGGCCGCACGGAGCACTCTCATGGCCGCCGACAGGGTCTCCCTGGATCGCCAGGGTGCGACACCCTCGTCCATCGTGCATACCCCACGGGTCGTCACCCCTACGGTGAAGCTGTCCCGCTCATAGTTGCGTCCGGCAAGGTGGTGTACCGACCGGCCCGGTTGATGGGCGTGGCGCAGGCGCATAAGGCGGCCACCGCGTGATCCTTTGGAAGACCTCTCACAGTGCTTCTGAAGGAGA
>CAYPQM010000179.1:0-12800 GCA_964412845.1 uncultured Streptosporangiaceae bacterium | reverse complement strand
GGGAGTGTGTGGGGGGCGACCGCCGTGGTGACACTTTCCCGGCCGGCCAGGATCTCGGTGGTCGTGCCTACCTATAACCGGTGCGGCTTACTGGCCCGGACGCTGGAGTCGCTGGCCGCGCAGCGGTTCCCGGCGGGTGAGTTCGAGGTGATCGTCGCTGATGATGGGTCCTCGGATGAGACGGCGCAGGTCGCGGAGTCGTTTTCGGGGCGGCTGCGGTTGCTCTACTGCTTCCAGGAAGATCAGGGGTTCCGCGCGGCGGCCGCGCGGAACGCCGGGGCGCGGCTGGCGCAGGCCCCGGTGCTGGCCTTCCTGGATTCCGGGACATTAACCGGCCCGGATTTCGTCCGCGGCCATTGTGACGCGCACGCCGCCGCCAACGGCGAGCGAGCTGTCCTGGGATATTGCTTCGGCTACCGGCCGCTGGACGAAAATCCCCAGCTCGTGGCCGCGCTCGCCACGATGGAGCCCGCGCAGATCGTGCAGCGCTATGGCGATGACCCTGCCTTCCAGGACATCCGGCATGGTGTCTTCGAGAGAGTCGCCTTCGATCTCGGGCGGCTGGCCGTGCCGTGGATTTTCTTCTACGCGATGAACTGTTCCGTCAGCGCCGATGCGTTCTGGCGTACTGGGGGCTTCGACGAGAACTTCCGCTCCTGGGGGGCGGAGGACCTTGAGCTTGGCTACCGCCTTTTCCATGGCGGACTGCCCTATCTGGTGTCCCGCGAGGCGTGGACGATCGAGGTGCCACACGAGCGTCGGCTCAAATCGAACCGGCAGAACAACAAGCGCAATCTCCTGCGCATGCTGCACAAGCACTGTGAGCCGATCACGGAGATTGTCTGCGCGGCCGAACTGCGGGACGCGGTACCTCCCCTCGAATCCGACCACGCCGTGCTGCAGTCCTGGACGGCGGCGGCGGCGGATCTCGATGTGTCCGCGGAGCTGGAGAAGGCGGTGCAGGATCTCCCGGGCGGAGCCACTGTCGCGATCATCGGCTGCGGGGCAGCTATCCCGCCATCACTGGCACCATGCGTCGTGACCGACTTTGACCGCCGGCTGCTGGCCAGCGCGCTCGCGGACGGGCGGCACACCGGGTACCAGGTCATCGGGCTCCGGACTCCGCTGCGCACCGGGTTGGTCGACGTGGTGATCATCACGTCCCGGCTGAGCGGGCTGTGGGAGCGGTGGGGCGAGCTGGTACTGGCGGAGGCCCACCGCATCGGCCGCCAGGTACACCGCCCCCCGGCCTGCTAGCAGCAGTGCGTCCACGCGGCCGGCGCAGGCGCGTTTTCAGGATCGCGGTGGATCCCCGGTCGCCCCGCGACCACCAATCAACCGCGATCACCTATCGGGAGCATGCCGGGGGGCGGCCCCGGGTTGGGAGGGGGCCATATGTGCTGCGATACCTGGTAGGGATCTGCCCCTTCCAGGGCCACGGCGGCGCGGAATCCGCGCGGCACCCGCAGATTCCGCACCAGGTACGGGCCAGGCAGCGGGCCGCCGGGATCCCGGACCACGACGCGACCGGACTCGCCGACAGGCAGTTTCATGCCCTCCATCAGCCGGCCGCCGGTCACCTTGACGCACGCCTCCTTCCTGGCCCACAGCGCCACGAACCTGCTGAGCTGCGCAGCGGGCCCGGCTGTGGCGATGTACCGGGCCTCGGCCGGCGAATAGAACCGCTGAGCGACGCGGACCGCGTAGCCACCGGCCGGGAATTGCTGCACATCCACCCCGACCCGCCGCCACCCGGTGATGGCCAGCGCCGCGAGCTCACCCGAGTGCGACAGGCTGATATGCACACCAGCCCGCGCCGGGGTATCCGCGAAAGGACTGCCTGCCGCGGGTGGGCTGGCGGGTTCTGGTGGGGCGGCGACCTCAGGCTTGCCGTGCGGCCCGCGCCGCCACCGGATCCGTGCGGGCGGCACCCCCAGATGCTGACCGATGATCACGCGGGCTGCGCCGTGCACGGCAATGAAGCGGCGGCGGTGCAGCGCGTGACCGAACCCGTCAGCCCGGCTGCGCTCCGCGTCGTCAAGCACGGCCGAAAGGTCGGCCAGGACCGGAGCTGGCAGGTCTGACCGGATCAGCCATATATCTACGACGTCGCAGGTCACGGTCCGGGCCGTAGCCGGTACGCGGCGAGCGGTTTGGCCAGGCCGAGCGGCCTGGGCGCACCGGGCGGTCTGGGGCCGCCGGGCGATCCGGGTACCCCAGGAAGTTTCTGCCCGCCGAGGGGCTTGGGCGCACCGGGCGGTTTCTGCGCACCGGGTACTGCGGGCGCACCGGGCGCGGTGGGCACACCGGGCGGGTTCGGCCCGCTGAACGGTCCCTGCACCCCGGGCTGGGGCTGGCTGGGCTGGGGCTGGCTGGGCTGGGGGGTGGCGCCCGCGTCGATCGCGGACACGCACAGGTAGCGCAGCGCCTGGTCGTACTCCGCCAGCAGTACCAGGCGGCCCTGGGCCGTCCAGGTGGGCAGGCCGCCAGCCAGTTCCCACCACACCGCGGTGGACGGCTGGCCAGCGGGGGCAACCCGGACCTCATCGACGACGGTGGTGTCCGCGCCCAGGCAGGCGAGATCACGTCCGATGACCAGGGTCACGTCAGTCCGCCCCGCGGCCAGGTCGGCCAGTTCGGCGGAGAGCAGCGTGGCCACCTGCGCGAGCCCGACCCCGGCATGCTGGCGAACCGTGTCCAGCCGGGCGGCTCCGCTCTCGTCGCAGAGCAGCGCCACGGCGGCATGCCGGGCGGGGATATCCACGGCCACGGGCGGCTGGTAGGGCTGAGTCGGCCGGTACGGCTGAGTCGGTGGGTGGGGCAGAGATAGCCGGTGGGGCAGGACTGCCTGGTGGGGCAGGGCTATCTGGTAGGGCGAAGCTGTCTGGTGGTGTGGGACTGTCTGGTGGGGCTGAACTGGCTGGTGGGACTGAACTAGCTGGTGGGGCAGGGCTGGCTGGTAGTGCAGGGCCGCCTGTTCGACGATCAGCAGCAGCGCTCGCCGGCATCCGTCGGTGCGCGCGTACTCGCGGGCCAGCCGCAGGCCGGTGAACGCGGCCGCGGTGCCCTGGTCGCAGATGGCGAACGCCATCGGGTCGCCGGGGCAGAGGTGGCTGAGATAGCTGGCTGTCGCGCGCTCGGGCCAGATGTCAGGCATCGCGAAGGCAAGCACGATGAGGTCGACCGGCTGGCCCGTGGGCAGCACCGCGCCGAGCAGTGCCTCACCCATCTCACCGTACGAGTGGCCGCTGCCCCGGGCCAGCAGGTCATCGCGCAGCGTGAACCCGTACGGCCGGACCAGGTCGGCCAGGAAAACGCCTAGGTCAGGATGGAGGGCCGCATCTGACGTCCCATCGAAAACGCGCCGCTCGGCCCGGCTGACCCGCAACGAGCCGCTCCAGCCACCAGCGCCGACAGCTCCCGCCGGCGGCCCGGCCGAGTACATCGGTCACCCGGCCAGCGCGTGGCCGGCGATGAAATCGGCCAGGGCGCCGACCGATGCGAGGTCCTTCTGCTCGATGTCCTCGACGTCGATCTGGATTTCCAGGTCCTCTTCCAGCTCCAGCATGAGTTCCAGCGTGCTGGTGGAGCTCAGGCCCAGATCCTCCATCAGCCGGGTGCTCTCCCGTACGTCAGGCGTCTCGCCCCGCAGGACGTGCGGCAGTACCGCGCTGATGCTGTCCAGGACCCGCTGCCTAAGCTCGGGTACCGGGTGCGTGCTCACGATCCCTTGCTCCATCACGGTCGCTCCAATCTCCGCTGCGGGCTGGTGCTCGAAACCGGCTAGTGCTCGAAAACCATGGCCGAGAAGGTGGCGCCGAGCCCGGCTCCGGCCGCCGCGACGAGATATCGGTCGCCCGGGCTCAGCAGGCCGCTCGCGGCGGCCGTCTGGTAGTTGATGAACGCGTCCGCGCAGAAGCAGTGGCCGATGGCCGGCACGTTGTCCAGCAGGACCCGATCGGCGGGGAAATCCATGGTGCGGCAGAGCTGCCGCCAGGACACCCGGTTGACGTTGTGCGGGAGGATCAGGCTGATCTCGCTGAGCTGCAGGCCGGCCCGGGCGACCGCGGCACGGATCACCCCGGCGAGCGACTCAGCGAACTCGCGCTGGAAGCGAAGCGCGAGTTCCGGCTGCTCACCTGGCCGGGCGTCGAACTCGCCACGAGCCTGCGTGGCGTACGCCAGCAGCTTGTCCCGCTGGCCACCGTGCCGCACCAGGCACGCGGACGCGCCTTCCGCGAAGACGGAGGTATCCGGCAGGAGCTGGGCGGCAGGCGTGAACGCCTTTTCTCCGGCGAGCACCAATGCGAGCCCGTCCGGCTCACCGTCGGCGGCCAGGAGCCGGCCAGCGATATCGATCGCGAGCAGCCCGGTCGCGCAGGCCTGGTGGGTCACCGTGAACGCGGTCGCGTGGCCGAGACCCAGCAGGCGGCACATCTCGTGCAGCGGATTCAGCGGATAAGGCACGGCCACCGGCATGCTCCGGGCATGCAGCACATACCGGACCTGGCCCGCACGGCCGCGCAGGACGCCGAGCGCGGCGGCGGCGGCCAGCAGCAGGTCTAACAGCGTGCCGTTCTCCTCCCGGCACACCGTGGCCAGTCCGTGATAGCGCTTGAACACCTTGACCTGCATCGGGCTCAGGCCAAGCTGGTCCGCCAGGTCCTCGATCGGTACCCGCCGCTCGGGCAGGTAGACAGCCACCGCCTCCAGCGCGGTCACCTAACCTCCGACCGGATCCCGGTGGTAGCGGCCGGGTTGAGCGCGGCCTCGACAGTGAGCGCTTCCAGCCCGCGCAGGGCTGCCTCCAGGTCGGCCGCCGGCACGTACCGGGTGTCCACCCACGCCTCATACGACAGGGTGCCTGGGACGTCGTTGATATAGAGGAACACCCGGTCGCAGGGCCCGTCCTTCTCAGATCCCCAGACCAGGCTGGACTGCGGCAGCATTGCTCGCAGATCCTCCGCCGAGCCGCCTGGGCCGTCCCGGCCGGTCGGCTCCGCACGGTGACGCACCCGCAGGTCGTTGAAGAAGTACGCGAGGTTGATCGCGCCACCACGTTCCTTGCTGACCCTCGCGATGAGGTCCCACATCAGGTTCGGTTCGTAGTAGCCGTGCTTGTACGCGGCCATCGCGCTGTGCCAGGCGCGGGTCACCGCTTCGTCGAACGTGATGTCCGCGACGTCGATCACGCACAGGCACGGCGCGCTGACCGGGCTGACCGAGTCCGCGAAACCGGGCCGGAAGCGGTTGTTCACCAGCACCAGGGTGACCACGGGATTGCTGCCGGTCAGCCGGGCCAGTGCGACCGCGAACGCGGCCAGCAGCACTTGCGAGGTACTGACCTTGGTCCGGGCCGCGATCAACTGGACGGCCAGGTACACCGCGGGTGACTCGTACACCGCTTGCACGCAGCGCGGCTGCCCGTCGTCCGGCCAGTCCGCGAACCGGTCGGCCGGAATGGCCCGCAGCACGCGTTCCCAGTACCGCATCGCCGCGTCGCCGTGCCGTTGCACGGCACGGGTCCGCTGCGATCGGGCTTGCTCTAACGGCTGCATCGCGGCAGCCGGCGACCTGGCCAGCTCGGCCCCGCAATCCTTACTGTCGAGGTCCGCTTGCAGCAGCGCCATGCCGAAGCCGTCGGTGGCGAGGTGGCAGATGACCTCCGCCACATGGGTGGGCACACCCCGCTGGGTGACCACGCCCATCCGGATCGGCCATTCGTTGGCGTAGTCGAAGTTCGTCTCCTTGTACTGGGCCGCCAGCGCCTCGGCGACCCCGGCCGGGTCGGCGTCGCCGGCCTCCACAATCTCCAGCGGGATCTCGCCCGAACTGGCCACCACCTGCATGAGCCGGCCGTCGGCCTGGAACCGCAGCCGGGTGCGCAGCGACTGGTGCCGGCCCATGACGCAGCGGAGCACCGCCGCGACATCGCCGACGGTGTTGCCCAGCGCCAGCGGCCTCACGCCGCCCATGCTGAGCGACGAGCGCTGCATCCGCATCGCGTTCCAGATGACCCGCTGGCCCCAGCTCAGCTCGTCAACACCGGAGCCTTCCCCCTCGAATGAGACGAATATCCGCGTCATGCTTCCTCGCTACCGCCTGCGTCCAGAAGCCACTGGCCGGGTCAGGCCATCAGTCAATATCCCTCAGACCTATAGGCAGCACAAGACGGCCCGGCACGGGCCGCGACGGGAGGCGCGCGCCGATGACCCGTGCTTAATATGTCCCCGGCACTGTGGCCTGCCGGACGGGCTGTCGCCCTGGCCGTCGGCCCGGCCGCGCCGCCCAGGCCTGGGAAGGATCCACGATGACAGCTGAGCCGGCCCCGGTCGGTTCAGCCGCGGCGCGGCTGTTCGCCGAGGTCGTGAGCATGCTCCAGGGCGTGACCGGTGAGGGCGGGGGCTGGGTTGCGGGGATCACGCCGGGCACCCTGCTTGACCGGGACCTGCAGCTTGACAGCATGGAGTTCGCGGCGCTCGGGGAGCTGCTACGCAGCCATTACGGGGACCAGGTTGACCTGCCTGCGTTCGCTGCCGGGCTGGAGATCGACCAGATCATCGGCCTGACCGTCGCGGATGTCCTGGCCTACGTGGCCTCGCGGCGGCGGGTATCCCCGGCAGGCGGCACCAGATGAGCCGGTTCCTTTTTGTGGTTCCGCCACTGGCCGGGCACGTTAACCCGGCTGTCGCAGTAGGTGCTGCGTTAGCCGCCCGCGGGCACGACGTGGCGTGGGCCTGCGCTGAAAATTTCATCCGGCCCGCGGTTGGTGCTGAGGCCACGGTGTACCGGACCGGCATCCGGCTGTACCGTCCGCAGGCGGACCGCGGCGTTGCCGCCCTGAAGTCACTCTGGGCGGGATTCATCATCCCGTTCGCCCGGTTCACCCTGCCCGCGGTGGATCAGGCGGTCACCGCCTACCGGCCCGATGTGCTGGTGGTGGACCAGCATGCGCTGGCGGGAGCGGTGGTCGCCCAGCGCCGCGGGCTGCCCTGGGCCAGCCTGGCGACCTCGTCACTCGAACTGGCTCAGCCGTTCCGCGGCCTGCCCAAGGTCGATGCCTGGATCCGCGGCCTGATCGCGGCCTTCTGCACCGAGGCCGGGCTGCCCCGGGATGAAACTTTCGACCCGCGCTTCTCCCCGCATCTCGTGCTCGCCTGCACGACAGCGGCGCTCACCGGGGCTGCGGCGATCCCGGATCAGGTTGCCCTGCTCGGGCCGATGCTGGCCGACCGGCCGGCCGGACCTGACTTCCCCTGGGATCGCCTCGATCCAGGCCGGCGGCACGTTCTGGTCACGATGGGCACGCTGGCGGCGGATGTCGCGCAGGATTTCCACACCCGGGCGGTCCGCGCGCTGCAGCCCCTCGGGGACCAGGTGCAGGCGGTCGTGGCCGCCTCCAGCGAAGCGCTGCCCGACCTGCCAGCGCACATCCTGGCGGCCCCGCACGTGCCCCAGCTGAGGCTCATGCCGCAGCTAGACGCGGTGGTCTGCCACGGTGGCCTGAACACCGTGTGCGAGGCCCTGGCCTACGGCGTCCCGGTGGTGGTCGCCCCGATCAGGCACGATCAGCCCATCACCGCGGCGCAGGTCGCGGCGGCCGGCGCCGGGATCCGGGTGCGCTTCGCGCGGGTCCGCGCTGAGCAGCTACGGGCCGCGATCATGGCCGTCCTGGATGATCCTGCCTACCGCCGTGCCGCCATCAAAGTGGGTAAGTCTTTCGCCGCGGCGGGCGGTGCCGGGGCGGCGGCCGAGCGCCTGGTGCGGCTGGCGCCGCCGGCGGCAGGCACGGCGGGTCCGCCCGAGGGCGCCGGGAAATGCTGACAGTTGTTGATAGGCGTCGCGGACCTTACCCTGACCCCGTGCACTGCGGCCGGCGTCAGGTCGGCCTGTCCGGCGTCGGGAGCTTGACATGATCAAGACCGGGGGGCTGCGCAAGTCCTTCCGCACCAGGAAGGGCCGCCGGACCACGACCGTCGAGGCAGTGCGCGGTATTGATCTTGCCGTCGGCGACGGTGAGATCTTCGGGTTCCTCGGCCCCAACGGGGCGGGCAAGACCACCACGCTGCGGATGCTGGCCACCCTGATCACCCCGGACGGTGGCGACGCGCAGATCGCCGGCGCCGATCTGCGGAAGGAACCCGGGGAGGTCCGCCGGCGCATCGGGTACGTCGCGCAGGGCGGCGGCACCTGGCCGGATGTCAGCGCCCACGAGGAACTGGTACTGCAGGCGCGGATGTACGGCATCGGCAAGGCTGACGCGCAGCGCCGGGCGACCGCCGCGGTGACCGCGTTCCAGCTGACCGACTACGCGGACCGCAAGACCAAGACCTATTCGGGCGGCCAGCGGCGCCGGCTCGACATCGCCCTCGGCGTGGTGCACGATCCCAGGGTTCTTTTCCTGGACGAGCCGACCGCTGGCTTAGACCCGCAGAGCCGCGCGAGTGTCTGGGACGAGGTGCGCCGGCTCCGTGGCCTGGGGATGACAGTCTTCATCACCACGCACTACCTGGAAGAGGCCGACGCCCTGTGCGACCGGATCGCGATCGTTGACCAGGGCCGGATAGTCGCCGAGGGCACCCCCGACGAGCTCAAGCGCGAGATCGCCGGGGACGTGGTCACGGTGGGCCTTAACGGCTCCACGCCGCAGGCCGCTGAGCTGCTGCGCTCCGAGCCATGCGTGCACAAGCTGGAACTGCGCGACGAGGGTGGGCTGCGGCTGTACGTGGACGTCGGCGCGACCGCGATTCCCCGCATCCTGCGCGCGCTGAATCACTCAGGTGTGGAACTCGACTCGATCGAACTGCACCGGCCCAGCCTGGACGACGTGTTCCTGACCAAGACCGGGCGCTCGCTGCGCGAGCAGTGACCTCAGGGGGAGAGGCGATGAAGCTCGCTCGTGACACGTGGCTGATCTTCCAGCGCAACATGCTGCTCGTGGTGCGCACCCCGATCTGGGTCGCCGTCGGGCTGGCCCAGCCGATTGTCTATCTCACCCTGTTCGCGCCCATGCTGAGGAAGGCCCTGATCGCGGCCGGCGGGCCGACCACGTATGCGCACGCGTACCTCGTCTACGTGCCGGGCCTGCTGGTCGCGATCGCCTGCTTCGGCGGCCTGTTCGCCGGGTTCGGCCTGCTCGCGGAGCTGCGGGCGGGCATCGTCGAGCGGACCAGGGTCACCCCGGTCAGCCGGACCGCGCTGCTGCTCGGCCGCGCGCTGCGTGACGTGGCCACCATGGTCTTCCAGGCGATCATCATCACCATCCTGGCCATCCCGTTCGGCCTGACCGTGCCGCTGGGCGACGTGCTGCTGGCCTACCTGCTGTTCGCCCTGCTCACCCTGATGGCGACAGCCGCGTCGTATGGCATCTCGCTGCACGTGCGCAATGAAGCCGCCCTGGGGCCGCTGATCAACACCATCGCCCAGCCGGTCATGCTACTGGCGGGGGTGTTGCTGCCGCTGGCGCTGGCGCCGCTGTGGCTCAAGCGGGTCGCCGACTGGAACCCGTTCTTCTGGGCCACCGACGGGATGCGGGCGCTGTTCGCCGGGCATATCGGCGACCCCACAGTCTGGCAGAGCCTGATCATCGTCGCCGCGCTGACGGTGCTCGCCGTCGCCTGGTCGGCCCGCGAGTTCGCGCACAGCCTGCGCTAACCCTGGAGGAGGAGGAGCCGGTCATGGCTGACCCCGTGATGGCTGGCCCGGTGGTGGCTGGCCCAGTGACCGGCCCGGTGGTGGCTGACCCCGTGATGGCTGGCCCGGTGGCGGCTGGCCCAGTGGCTGGTCCGGTGGTGGCTGGTCCGGTGGCAAGTGGCCCCGTGGTAGCTGGGACTGGGCCGCCGCTTCCCGAGGATCTGTACCGGACCATCCGGCTGATCCGGCGCTTCGAGGAACGGGCGATCGACTTGGTCCGGTCCGGCGACATCGTCAGCGGCATCCATCCGTGCATCGGCCAGGAGGCCGTTGCCGCCGGGCTCGGCGCCGCCCTGCGCCAAGACGACGTCATGATGGCCAATCATCGCGGCCATGGGCATCTGTTAGCCAAGGGCAGCGACCCAGGCCGGCTGTTCGCCGAGCTGGCGGGCCGGGTGACCGGCGTGGCCCGCGGCCGGGGTGGCTCGTTCCACCCCTCCGACTTCAGCGTCGGCGTTTTCGGCTCGACCGGGACGGTCGGCCACGGCGCGCCGATGGCCGCCGGCGTGGCCTGGGCTCTGGCCCGGGCCGGGAGCGACCGGGTGGCCGTCAGCATTTTCGGCGACGGTGCGGTAAGCCAGGGCGCGCTGCTTGAGTCGTTCAACCTCGCCGCGCTGTGGCAGGTGCCGGTGCTATTCGTCTGTGAGAACAACGGCTACGCCACGACACTGCCGGTCGAGACGGGCGTGGCCGGCTCCATCACCGGCCGGGCGGCGGCCTTCGGGATACCGTCCGGCACGTTCGACGGCATGGACCCGGACGTGGTGTTCGCGGCCGCCGCGGACGGGGTGGCCCGGGCCCGGGCCGGCGGCGGACCGACGTTCCTGGAGTTCAGCACGTACCGGTTCGACGGTCACCACACCTTCGAGCGGGTGACCAGGCTGCGCTACCGCGACGAGGACGAGGTGGCCCGGTGGCGCCGCCGCGACCCGCTGGGCCTGCAGGGCGGCCGCATCCCAGACAGCCAGCGGCAGCGGATCGACCAGGAGGTTGAGGCGCTGCTCGATGACGCCGTGGCGTTCGCCCTGGACAGCCCGAGGCTGCATCCGGCCGAGGCTTTCGACTATCTCTACGCCACCGGGCTGCGGGGCCGCCCGGGAGTGGCCGGCATGGGGGCTGCGGACGATGCCTAAGCTGTCGTACCTGCGAGCCCTCAACCGGGCGCTCGGCGACGAGATGGACCGTGACCCGGCCGTGTTCGTGCTCGGCGAGGACATCCGGCTGGCTCTGACCAACACCACCACCGGGCTGCTGGACCGGTTCGGTCCGCAGCGGATCGTCGAGACGCCGCTGTCCGAGCAGGGGTTCACCAACTTTGCCACCGGCGCGGCCCTGGCTGGCCTGCGCCCGGTCGTGGAGTACCAGATACCGTTCCTGCTCCTGCTGGTCTTCGAGCAGATCGCTAACCAGGCAAACAAGTTCTCGCTGATGAGCGGCGGCCAGACCACCGTCCCGGTGACGTACCTGCTGCCCGCCGCGGGGTGGCGTTCCGGCTGGGGCGCACAGCACTCCGACGAGCCGTACAGCATCTTCCCGCACGCCGGGGTGAAGACCGTGGTCCCGGCGACACCGGCTGATGCCTACGGCTTGCTGACCACCGCGATCAGGGACGATGACCCGGTGGTGGTGTTCGCCCCGATCGCGGCGCTGGGATTGCGGGAGGACCTGGTGGCCGCCGATCTCGCGGCGGTGCCGCTGGGTGTGGGGCGCGTCCACCGGGAGGGCGGCGACGTCACCGTGGTGGCGGTCGGGCATCTCGTGCAGGACGCGCTCGCCGTGGCTGACGAACTGGCCGACGACGTGTCGGTCGAGGTGTTCGACCCGCGGACGCTCTACCCGTTCGACTGGAACGGCCTCGCCGCATCACTGAACAAGACCGGCCGGCTGGTCGTCATCGACGACTCCAATCGATCCTGCGGCATCGGCGCGGAAGTCCTGGCCACCGCCGCGGAGGAGATGCGGCTGATCGCGCCGCCGAAGCGGATCACCCGGCCGGACGGCGCCATTCTCGGATTCGCGCCAGATCTCGATCTGGTCATGCAGCCAACCCGGCGGCAGCTCGCGGCCGCCATCCGGCAGGTGGTCAGGAACGGCCGCTGACCGCTCCCGGCGCCGCGGCCTCCGGGAATGGCCCGCGTACCTGGCGGCCGATCCGGTGCGCCTCGGCGAGCAGGCGTTCGCCCCACCGGGTCCACAGCCCGCCGAGCCGTGAGGTGAGGATCACAACGTCGACCGAATGGCCGCGCAGCGGCGTGCGGAGCCCGATGGCGTGGTACCCGGTGTGCCGGCCACCAGCCAGCGCCCGGGCCAAGAGCCGGCGGTCGAAGTCCAGCAGGACGCACGGCGCCAGCGCCGACGGCACTGCGGCTCCACAGCCGAAGACCGCGACGGACGCTCCGGGCGGGATATCCGCCGTGGCCTTCTCGAGTTCGGCGGACACGTCCAGATCGGCCGCCTCCCGCGTCCAGGACGCCAGGGCGGCGCTCTCGGACTCGATGAGCCCCAGATCCTCGTTCCGGAAAGCGCCGAAGGCAATCTCGGCGATGGGCTCGCTGTGCTTCTTCAGGAAGTACCTGGCGTTACGCATGACGCTCTGCAGGTTGACGTTCAGGTTCCGGTCATGCGGCAGCTCGATCGTCCACGCCTCGCGAGACACCGTGAACGGCACGCCCGCACGGAACAGGCGGAAGCCCAGTTCGGTGTCCTCGCCGCCCCAGGCGCGGTAATTCTCGTCGAACCCGTCCACCCGCCAGAAGGCGTCCGCGCTGACCGAGAAGTTCATCGACCAGAACAGGAACCACGGCGCGGTGAGCTTCCCGAGGTCGAAGCCCGCGCCTGCGAAGGCGGCGTGCCGGAGGTCCTGGAAAGCAGGATCTCCGGCGTACCGCCGCACGACCTGAGCGGGCTCAAGCTCAGACAGCGCCGTGGTGAGCCAGGGCATCTCGACCAGCGGCCGGTAGCCGTAGCAATATCCCAGGACAGCCCGGCCGCCAGTACCCGCGGACGGGTGCGTCGCCCGGTGCGCGGCCAGGTGGCTGCGGACGAAGCCCGGCCCGGCCAGCGTCCCGGAATCCAGGAAGGCCAGCACCGGGGCCTGCGCCAGCCGC
>CAYPQM010000178.1:10650-12815 GCA_964412845.1 uncultured Streptosporangiaceae bacterium | reverse complement strand
CAGAACTACGTCAGCAACCGGAACTCGCTGATCACGCACGGTCACACGAACATCTTCTCGTCGGGTGGCGAGTTCGTCGTGCACCCGCCACTGGGCAAGCTCCTCATCGGGGTCGGCGAGTGGGTGTTCGGCCTGACCCCGTTCGGCTGGCGGTTCTCGGTCGCGCTGTTCGGCTCGCTGGCCATCCTGCTGCTGGCCAGGATCGCCCGCCGGATGACCCGGTCCACCCTGCTCGGCTGCGTGGCTGGCTTGCTGCTCGCGCTGGACGGGCTGGAATTCGTGATGAGCCGCACGGCGCTGCTGGACATCTTCCTGATGTTCTGGGTGCTGGCCGCGTTCGCTGCCTGGTGGTCGATCGGGACGTCTCGCGAGCCCGCCTGGCGGACCTGGTCGCGCAGCATCCGGACGCGCAGCGCCCACCGCGGCTCGGGATCCGCTGGTGGCAGCTGGGCGCGGGGGCCTGCCTGGGCCTGGCCTGCGCGTCGAAGTGGGACGCGATCTGGTACGTGTTCGCCTTCGTCGGCCTCGCGGTCGCCTGGGACCTGGGGGCACGCCGGGCGGCGGGGTTCCGCGGCTACGTCGGCGACATGCTGGTCGGCGACGGACGCTGGCTGCCGGTCTCCTTCGGCCTGCTGCCCGCGGCCATCTACCTGGTGAGCTGGACAGGATGGTTCGCCACCTCTGATGGCTGGGACCGGAACTGGGCGGCGCAGAACGGCATCCACATCCCGGGCATCTCGGCCCTCGCGTCGCTGTTCGAGTACCACAAGCAGATGCTCAGCTTCCATGTCGGGCTGCACACGCATCACCCTTACCAGTCGCAGCCGTGGAACTGGCTGGTGCTCAGCAGGCCGGTCGCCTTCTTCTGGACCTGCCCGGCGGGCGGCACGAACGCGGGCGCCACGCATGTCGCCTGCAGTTCCGGTAACGCCCAGGAGGTCCTGGCCCTCGGCACCCCGATGATCTGGTGGGCCTCGATAGCCACACTGCTGGTGTGCCTGGGCTGGTGGCTGACCCGCCGCGACTGGCGGGCCGGGTCGGTCCTGCTCGGGGTGGCGGCCGGCTGGCTGCCGTGGTTCCTGTTCCCCGACCGCACCAAGTTCTACTTCTACGCGGTGGCCTTCGACCCGTTCCTCGTCTTGTCCATCACCCTGTGCCTGGGGCTGATCATCGGCACGGCCAACGCGTCCCCCCGGCGCCGCACAGTCGGCGCGGCGGTCGCGGGGGCTTATGTTCTTGGCGTTTTGTTCAATTTTGTCTATCTCTACCCGATCCTGGCGGGCAAGGTTATTCCGTATGCTTCCTGGCTGACCCGGATGTGGTATCACGGCTGGATCTGACCGTGAGCAGCTCCGGGCACGGCACCGGTAGCCGCTGCATCTCCCGCGGTTCGAATTTCAGCAGCCCGCCCGCATAAACCCGCCCCTGACCATGCATAACGCAACCTCGCAGGAACTCCGCCAGGCCGTCGAGCGCGGCTGCGGACAGCGGCTCGCGTGGGTAGATGCCGTGCGCGATGTTCAGGTACCTGGCCCCGGCCAGGTTGCGCACGAACGCCGGCGGCCTGCGGGCCATGTAGGTGGCCAGGATCGGTGGTGGCTCGCCGAGCCGGACCCGCCACCAGGGCCTGCGGTGCCGGGCGATGTAGCTGTCGGCGGCGCCCGCGGCCCGGGCCCGGCCGAGGAACAGTTGCACGTCGCGGAGTTCGCTGGCGGAGAGTTCGCCGAGGTCGGCGGGCAGGTCGATGACCGACCGCAGCGGCGCCGCCGGGGCCAGCACGTCCCAGGCGCCGAAGAGCTCGCGCGCCCGGGTCACCGCGGGGAACAGGAACCGCTCGGGGACCCCAGGCGCGGCTGCCCCGGCCGGGGCAGCCGCGGTGCTCGCCGTGACCCAGACCGCGTTCGCCCCGGTGGCCTGGCCGCGGTGGACGTGGCACAGCTCGCCGAGTTCGACACGGTCAGCGGGCAGCGGGGCGGTCCGGTGACCCAGCTCCGCCGCGAGCCGCGGGCCGGGCCCGGCCAGCAGGGACCCCCAGCGGGCCGCCGCGGAGAGCGACCCGGCGGGTACCGGCACGCCACCGGCCAGCGCGCCGAGCTCCGCCAGGCTGGCGACGCGGCGCAGGCGAAGCAGGTGCGGGCCGCTGCCCGGCTGGGCACTGCCCGGCT
>CAYPQM010000178.1:0-10550 GCA_964412845.1 uncultured Streptosporangiaceae bacterium | reverse complement strand
ACGCGGCGCAGGCGAAGCAGGTGCGGGCCGCTGCCCGGCTGGGCACTGCCCGGCTTGAAGCATGCGATGGCCGAGGTCGCCAGGGCATCGCTGAACACCGGGACGGCTGGCTCGATCAGGTGCACCGACTCTCCGCCCAGCGGGCCGAGCAGCAAGGCGCGGACCAAGCTGCCGTAGTTCACGTCCAGCCACTCCGCGGCGGTGATGAACGCACCGAGATCACCTGGCACGGCATGCATCGCGGTGGCCAGGAAAAAGTGCACATGGAGTCCGGCCAGGCCGCTGACCGGCAGGTCCCAGGCCCGCGCGGTGGACCGCAGCCAGTCCTTCCAGCCCGGTGTGATCTGGTGGTGGCGCAGGTACGGGGGGTTGCCGAGGAACAAGGTCGGGCCAGCGGCGGCGGGCAGGCGTAGCGCCCGATAGTCCTCGAGCAGCAGGCATGAGCGTCCGGCCAGGCCCGCGGCGGCCAGACTGGCCCGGCCGATGACCGCCGCGACCGGGTCGATCTCCACTCCGAGCAGCGAGGCGTGCGACCAGCGGCGGCCAGCGGCGATGAGAAAGCGGGCGGAACCGGACCCAGGATCGATCACTCGCGCCGGGCCACCGTCCGGGTTCCCGGTCCCGTTGCCTGTGCCGGTCCCGTTGCCTGTGCCGGTCCCGTTGCCTGTGCCGGTCACTCTGCCTGGCCCGGTCCCGCCGCCTGGCCCGTGCCTGGCCGTCCCGACAGCACCGGCGGCCCAGCTGATCATGCTCGCGATGATCGGCTGCGGGGTGAACGTCTGGCCGAGCGCCCGCCGCTCGGCGCGCCCGCGGAGCTGGCAGAACGCCTCGCCCAGCGGGTCCTCGCCAGCCTCGATGCGGTCCCGGATCGCGGCGAGGTCCACGGCCGGGCCGGATCGGTCATCGTGGCGGCGCCGCGCCGCGGCTGCCAGCTCCCGTTCGGTGTCAGACCAGCCAGGTACGGTCAGGGCACCGAGCCGGACAGCAACGTCCACGAGCGCGTCCTCGTCGCCGATGCCGTTGATCACGCCGCCCATTCTGGCGGGTCACCGGACAGGCTGCGGGTACCCGTAGCGGGCGTTCAGCAAACTCTCAGTATTTGCGGGTAGGAAAGATCTGAGTGACTGTCGCAGAGATTGTGACCCGGGACACTGAGCCGGAATAGGCCTCGCGTACGTCTATAGAGTGATAGTCAACGGACGAGCGGAGCAACGATGGGGTCCACTGAGCAGGCGCCGGACCGCAACAAGCGATTCGAACAGGACGTCGTGCCTTTCCTTGGGCAGCTGTACCCGGCCGCGCTCCGGATGACCCGCAACCCCACCGATGCCGAGGATCTCGTCCAGGAGACGTCAGCCAAGGCGTACGCGGCGTTTCACCAGTTCCGGCCAGGCACGAATCTCAGGGCATGGCTGCACCGGATCCTGGCCAACACGTTCATCAACAGCTACCGGAAGCGCCGCCGCGAGCCGAGGCAGGCATCGAGTGGCGACTTCCAGGACTGGCAGGTCCCGGCCGATCCGCTGGCGCCCCAGGCCCGGTCGGCCGAGGCGGAAGCGCTGGACCGGCTGGCTGACTCCGAGATCCTGCGCGCGCTGCGGGATCTGCCGGAGGAATTCCGTGTCGCTGTCTACCTCGCCGATATCGAGGGGTACGCGTACAAGGAGATCGCCGAGATCATGGGCACGCCGATCGGCACCGTGATGTCGCGGCTGCACCGTGGCCGCGGCCGGCTCCGCGACAAGCTTGCCGCTTACGGCCCTGGCCACGGCACCGGCCTGGCCCCGATGCCCGGTTGAGCAGCCCGCCACCCTAGGACACGCCCCAACCCCTCGGGCAGCGAGGGCGTGTCCTAGCTGGCTTTCCGCGGGCCATACAGGCTCAGCACGTCCGAGCCCGCGTGCCAGCGCCCGATCAGCCGCATGCCGCTCAGCAGCGCCAGTTCCATGCGATCCAGGGGATCGGCACTTTTCAGCAGTTTCCGGTGGCCTATCGAGGTGACCAGCCAGATCCTGCTCACGTTGACGAGCCGGTGCCGCCAGGTCGCGAGATTCACCTCGGTGCCGAGCAGGGTGTCCGAAGCCACTGGGGACACCCCCAGGGCGATGTCCCTGAGCTGCCGGAACGGCCCCGGGTAGCCCATGCCCAGGATCCGCTGGTTCCACGGGATGTAGAAGACGATGTCGGTGGGGCGCCCGTGTGCGGCGACCGCCGCCGCTGCCGCCCGCAGGTTGTCTGGCCGGGAGGCGGGCAGCCTGATTGCCTGCTGCGGCGCGATCAGCAGGACAGCCACCAGCGCGCCGACCCCGGCGGACGGAACCCAGCCCGCGACCGCGCCCCAGCCGCGGGGCAGCGCCCGCGACACGACACTCGCCACCGCGGCCAGCCCGGCAGCACAGAGCAGAGCCAACGCGGGCAGGCAGTAGACGACGTACCGGCCGTTGTACACCGGCGTGCCCTGCTGCGACACCGTCAACAGGATGACCGGTGGCACGAGCAGCCAGGGCAGGCCGACCGCGCCCGGGGTGGCCGGCCCCCAGGAGGCCTGGCTCTGGGTGGCCGCCCCCTGGGTGGCCGCCCCCTGCGTGGCCTGGAAACGGGATCTGGTGATCAAGCCAGCCACCGAACCGCACAGGGCCAGCGCCAGGATGGGGACGACCAGCGGCCGGTCCCCGCAGAAGCTCACCACCAGGTCGTAGGCAGTTCCCCAGTCTGGCTTGGGCAGCCAGGCAATCTGACTGCGCTGGCTTGCCCCCACCACCGCCAGCGGGGCCAGCGCGAGCCCGGCGGCGATGACGGCCACCAGCCAGCGCGACAGACGTACCGCGGGCACGTCTGGATCGCGCCGGCGGTGCCGGGCCCGGGCGGCCAGCACCGTCAGGCCGTGCGCAACCACCAGGAGCAGCGAGAAGAGGTTGAACAGCCCGGCCGCCACGATGGCCAGGGCGTAGCCGGCCCAGCGCCACCAGGTGCCGGCCATCAGGGCGCGGACCAGCAGATAGGTCGCGATGGTGGCGAACATCGTCACGATCGCATAGGCCCGGGCGTCCTGCGCGTACCTGGTGGCCTCCGGGGCGGCCGCGAAGAGCAGCCCGGCGAGCAGGCCGGTGAGCCCGGGCGCCGGCAGGTCCGCCAGCCGCGCCAGCAGCATGCCGAGGGCGGCGATCATCGCGGCCGTGACTGCGGTGGCGAGCAGCGCGGGCAGCCGGATCGCGGTCGCGGATGTGCCGAAAAAGGTGATCACCACGTGCATGAGCAGGTAGTAGGTGCCATTCACCGCATCTGTTCTGTGCAACAGCGCGATGATCTGGCCAACGCTCCGGTGGGCGGCATCGACGGTGTACGCCTCATCCCGCCACAATGAGAGCTTGCCCAATTGGTAACCGTTCAGCAGCAGAGCTGCCGCGGCGGGAATCATGAGGACCGCCCAGTCGCTCAGCCGGCGGCGCAACGGTGCGGGATGCTCGGCCCCGGGAGCCGCGGTGCCTGCACTGACGACTCCCACGCCTCGCACCGCAGCCACCTTCCCGAGCCTGGTGATGCCGCGCACAACGCGCAGGGTCCCTGCTTGGGAAACTACCCACGATCCAGGTATTCAGACGGTGACCTGGGACTATCCATAACAAGACATGATTAGCCCGTTACCGGGCCATTCCCGGGCATTTAGAATCGGCCGCGACCCGGCCGGGAATCCGCCGTGCTCCAGGCCGGGAAAAACCGGCCGCATCCCGGCCGGGGCGGCCTACCGGCCGAACAACCGCTCGCAGACCCGGGCGGCGGCCTTCCCGTCATCCAGCGGGCAGTACTTGGTGACGAATGCCTGGTACGCGGCGCTGCGGCCGGCCCCTGTCGCAGCCAGGTCCCCGATTGCGGCCAGAACCTCATCTGAGGTGTCCAGCAGCGGCCCAGGGGCCTCCGCCTCGAAGTCGAAATAGAACCCGCGCAGCTCATCGCGGTATTCCGCAAGGTCGTAGGTGAAGAAGATCATTGGTCGGCCGGTCACCGCGAAGTCAAACATGGCTGACGAGTAATCCGTCACCAGGGCATCGCTGGCCAGGAACAGTTCGGACACGTCCGGGTAGCGGGACACATCGAGGGCGAAGCCGCGGCGCTGGCCGGCCGCCGCGTCGTCGGCCATCTGATGGTGTCCCCTGATCAAGATCACATAGTCGGGCCCCAGCACCTGCCAGGCCCGGTCCAGATCGAGGCGGAGGTCGAAGCGGTAACGTCCGGAGGCGTAGTACTGGTTGTCCCGCCAGGTAGGTGCGTAGAGCACCACCCGCTTGCCCTCGGGCAGGCCCAGCCTGTGCCGGACGCTGGCGGCGATGGCGCCGGAATCGTCGCGGGAAAGCACATCGTTCCGCGGGTACCCGGACTCCCAGATGTCCCCGTCGAACTTGAACGCGCGCCGCATGATGGGCGTGCTGAACGGATTGGGCGAGATCAGCGCATCCCACTGGGCCACGTCATTGGCAAGCTGGGTGAAGTAGGCCGTGCCACTCGCGAACTGTGGCCGCTCGATGTCGAACCCGATCCGCTTCAGCGGCGTGCCGTGCCAGGTCTGCAGGTACACCTGCCCGTCACGCTTGCGGTAGAAGTAGTGCATGTCGTCGTTGGAGATGACATAACGAGAGCGGGCCAGCGCCGTGAAATACTCCTCCGTCCCGTGCAGCACGGCGGTCGCACCCTCCGGAGCAGGCACGGACCAGTCCGCCACCGCCCAGAAATGCTGCCGGTCATCGCCGCTCCGGCGCAGCTCATCGGCGATCGCGCGCGGATTGTCGGCGCACAGCTTGCCTTTCCAGCTGGTGAAGAAGACCGCGTCGCGCACCGGCATCCGGCGCTGCATCGGGTAAAGGCCTCGCCGCAACACGCGCTGGTTGAAGCTGCCCACTTCGGTCCAGCGCTTGTTGGCGGTGGCCCGGATGATCGGCGCGTCGTACTCCGATGTCGTGAAGACGTACTTCTTCAGCCCGACGACGACTTCCTGCTCGGTCAGGTCGGCCAGCCGGGCGTGGTCATATCCGAGCGGGATCAGCTCACCATCGCCGCCCGCCTGCCGGACGAAGATTTCCCAGATGCCATCCCTGAGCGAAATGCGCTCCCCGAACAGCGGTATCGCGTCAACCGCGATCCGGATCGTGAAACGATCGCCATCGTGCTCCCAGGGCAGCACGTACTCCACGCTGGACGACCGGAAGCGCAGCACCGTCTCCAGGTCGCTGTCGGCCGGGCCCTGATAGCTGCCGCTCAGCCGCAGTTCACCTGCCGGGCTCCAGGAGTGCTCCTGCACCACCGGCTTCGGGCTGCGCTGGATAATCACGACGTCTCCGTAGCGGGTCTGCTCAACCGATACCTCCCGCGCGCCATAGCGGTACCTGGCCTCAGCCTTCCCGGCGGGAAAGGCGACCCGCGCCCGGGGCCGCCCCGGCACGGTCAGGTAAAGCTCCCATTCCCTGAACTCTGACGCGTCCGCACCAGCCGGAACAGGGCCTACCCCAGCGCCGTCCGCCGCGAGCGCAGCCATCGGGACCGCGGCGCGCAGCCGGACCGCCGGGCGGCCAGCCTCCACGATAGTGGCGCTGAAGGCCTGGCTGGCCGCGCCCGCCTGACGGCTCAGCACGAGCTTGGCACCGGGTCCGGCTGGCGGTTCCTGACCCAGGACGTCCACGTCGACCAGGACATCATCACCGGTCCGCTGGAAATCGGCCAGCATCACCGGCGTCCGCCGCAGCTTCACGTGCATCTGCCGACCCACCCAGGTCACCCCGAACCGCAGATCAGAGTCGAGCTGAACGAACCCCGGGCGCTGCGCTCCGCCCACCACCGGGGTGTGCACCCGCGCGGGCCGCCAGACACCGTGTGCCCTGATCAGCATGAAGCAGTCCCAGTCCCCGGTCAGCCACCGCCCGGCGAATCGGAACCAGCGCGGACTGATCCCGAAGCGGAACCCAGCCCATTCGTAGGAGTACCGGTCCTGGTGCGAGATGGCGGTCGCCAGCGGATGCGACTGGGAGCGGGCCCACAGGATGATCGGCGGCCTGCGCCTGCTGGTCGGACGCAGGATCACGATCTTGGACGTGTTCCGGTGATGGGAGATATCCACCGACGGCACATACGCGCAGCCGGTGACGACCACGCGGTTCCCCTGCCAGCCCACGCCCTCTACCCGGACGAACGGGTCGTTATCGCGCCAGTGCGGCCGGTAGACGCGGGACGGGATCCGCAGGCTGCGGTCTGTCCGGAACGGGAGATCGGCGCGCAGCCTGCCGAACCGCCGCACCATGGGAATGGTGGTCACCGGCTGCTCACGCCGCCACGTGAGGAACTCGGTGAGCTGCGCGACCGCCCGCTTCCTGATCAGGTAGTAGGCGAGCTTGCCGGTCGCGGGAAGGCTGCGGAAGACTCGTTCGGAAACCTGGCCCAGATACTGGTTGGTCAGGTCAAGGAATTCCTGGAGATAGTCGTCGCTGACCCGGTAGAGGTCGCCGACGTAGAGCCAGAGGTCGTTGATCAGTGCCTTGCGCTGATGCTGCCGCAGCAGCTTGGCGGGCGCATGCCCGGCGAGGAAGCTGTCGATGGCCAGCAACGCGGTGATCCGGTCCCGCAGGTTCTTAATGTCTGTCCGGTTCTGGGTGATGGACAGCTCGCCGCGGCCGCGCTCCCGCCAGTAGTAGACAACGTCAACGACCACGTCCACGGCCTTGGCCAGGACGTGAGCCTGGGTCATGAGCTGGATGTCCTCCCAGACCATGCCCTCCGGGTAGGACAGGTGGTGGGCATCCCAGAACGACTTGCGGAACAGTTTGTTCCACACCGAGACGTCGTAAAGCAGTTGCGGCGTGCGGGTGATGTGCGTGCCGATCCGGCGCCCCTTGATCGCGCGGAAATGCAGGGCAGACTGCCGGGTCCCGTCCGGGCCGACGCGGTACACGTTCCCGGAGACGAAGTCCGAGCCCGACTTCTCCAGGGTGTGCAGGAGTACCTCGTACGCCTGCGGGGCCAGCATGTCGTCGCCGTCAACGAAGGCCAGGAACTCCCCGCTGGCCCGTTCCACCCCTCGGTTCCGGGCGAAACCGGGGCCGCCGTTCGGCACGGTCAGCAGGGTGAACCTGGGGTCTGCCGCGGCCTGGGCCTGGGCAATCTGCGGCCCGTCATCAGTGGACCCATCATCCACCATGATCACTTCGAGGTCACTGAACGTCTGGGAGGCGATCGACTGCAGGCAGTCAGCGAGCACATCCCCGTTGTTGTAGAACGGCACAACAACGCTGATCCGCGGAACCGTCAACGCTTCGTCCCCTTGTCTGCCTGTTCACCCGTCGTGCACTTACTATTTCCATGCTTACTTGCCGTTTGCCAGCACTCACTCCGCGGGTGCCGGTCAGCCGCCAGCCCTGGCTGCGTCCAGGCGACCTGTCTCGCCCATAATGTCGCTGGTCAGCCCGCTGTGGGGCGTTCCCAGCCCAGCCTGACCGGGTCATAGACCCGCTCAAGGTAGATCTGGTGCCAGAGCGAGAAGACGATCAGCACCCACAGGTGCCGCCAGCTGACATCGGGCTCGCCGGCCCGCAACCGCTCCAGGAGACCGATCGCGGCTGGACGGTTGATCCACTCATCCGTCTGCGCTTCGCGCAGCAGCCGGTCCGCGAAATCGTACATGTCCCCTTTGAGCCAATGCGCCATGGGTACCGGAAAGCCGAGTTTGGCCCGTTCCGCCGCGGCCTGGGGCAGGACCGCTCGCATGGCTTCGCGCAGCGCTGACTTGGTCGTGCCGGCGCCGATCTTCTCCTCGCGGGCCAGCCGTGCGGCGACGGCCATCACCTCGCGGTCAAGGAACGGCACCCGCAGTTCCAGGCTGTGCGCCATGGTCATCCGGTCCGCCTTGACCAGGATGTCGCCCGCCAGCCAGGTGTTGATATCCACGAGCTGCATGGTGGAGACGTCGTCCAGGCCTGCCTCGGCGGCTTGGTCGTAGACCGGATCGGTGACCGAGTAGGCGCTCGCCGCCGGGCCGGCGGGTACCCCCGGGCCAGCGATCACGTCGACCTGGCTGTCGATGAAGACGTGCGCGTTCCCGATATACCTCCGCCGCAGCGGGGTGGAAGTCCGCTCCAGGAAGCCTTTGCCCTTGACCCCCGCGGGAATGAGGGCCGCGGCCCGTTTCAGCGGGAAGCGCCCCCAGTCCGGGAGTCGCTCGCCCGCGCGCACCAGGCCCGGCTGTCGGTAAATCGCGTAGCCGCCGAACAACTCGTCGGCGCCCTCACCGGACAGCACCACCTTCACGTGCTTGCTGGCTTCGCGGGCGACGAACCAGAGCGGCACGGCGGCGGCGTCGGCCATCGGGTCATCCAGATGCCAGATGATCCGGGGCAGGTGGGTGAAAAACTCTTCCGCGCTGATCACGTACGGGATCGACTTCACGCCGAGCGCGGCGGCGGTCTCCTGAGCCCGGTCGATCTCGCTATAACCCTCGCGCTCGAACCCGACGGTAAAGGTCAGCAGATCGGGCCGCCGCTCGGCGGCCAGCGCGCAGATCGCGGCCGAGTCGATGCCGCCGGACAGGAACGCGCCGAGCGGGGCGTCGCTGCGCAGGTGCACGTCGATCGAGTCCCGCATCACGCGGAGGATCTCCGCCGCAGTGCTCTCGCCAGGAGCCCGGGCCGGGCGCAGGTCCGCGCGCCAGTAGCGGAATACGTCCACGCTCCCGCCTGGCCTTGCGATCATGGCGTGACCAGGCAGCAGTACCTGGACCGGCGGGGTCAGGGTCTGCGGGGCCGGCACGTACTGGAACGCCAGGTACTTGCTGAGGGCGTCGCCTTCCAGATCCCGCAGTTCACCCGGGTTGGCCAGGGCTTTCCGCTCCGACGCGAACCGCAGCAGCCAGCCGTCATCGCCGGCCGGCTGCTGCTCACTGGCGGCCTGGGGCGCCCGCCCGGCCGCGTGCCGGCCGCCCGGGGCGGCACCGCTTGGCGCCGCGGACCGTCGGGCCGGCCCGGCGCCCCCGGCCGCACCCGAGGCACCATCCGGCTGGACCGCACCATGCTGGACCGCACCATGCTGGACCGCACCATGCTCAGTCGCACCATGCTCAGTCGCACCATGCTCAGTCGCACCATGCTCAGTCGCACCGTGCTCAGTCGCACCGTGCTGGGCCGCACCGTGCTGGGCCGCGTGCCGGCCGCCGACCGGAGCGGATGCACTGGTCCAGGCTGGCTTGCGGATGCGGTCGATCGCGTAGAAAAACGGCTTGATCCCGAATGGGTCCCGCGCGCAGAACAACTCCCGCGTCCAGGTGTCCCAGATGGCGAAGGCGAACATGCCGCGGAGCCGGTGCACGACGTCCTTGCCGACCCGCGCGTAGGTCTCCAGCAGGACCTCCGAGTCGGAGCTGGTGCGCAAGGCCACGCCCTCATCACGCAGTTCCTGGGCGAGCTCCAGATAGTTGTAGATCTCGCCGTTGTAGACCATCCAGAAGCGCCCGTCGGCGGACCGCATCGGCTGGTGGCCGCCGGGGGACAGGTCGATGATGGCGAGACGCTGGAAGCCCAGGCTGACGTCAGGATCGGAATAGAAACCCTCGTCGTCAGGCCCGCGATGGGCAATCCGCCCCGTCGCTGCCGTGACCCACTTGTGGTCCGGGTCTGCCTCCAGTGCCAAAGCCAGGCATCCGGCGATTCCGCACATGCACGTCCCCAACGGTGTCCTGTGTCGTATGGGCATTGATCCTACGGGGGCACCAGAAGCAGCTCGGACCTGCTCGGCGGCGCACACCCCCGGTCCGGCTGCTGCCCGGCGTGCTCCGGCCAGATCCCGTCAGCGCAGGACGGGCAGGCCAGGCAGGCTTTACCTGCCCTGCCAGACGGGCGCCCGCTTCTCCGCGAAGGCGACCGCTCCCTCCATGGCGTCCGCGGACGAGAACACTGGCGCCGTGATGTCATTCTGCCTGGCGAACGCCTCCGCGCTCGGCCAGTCGGCGGACTCCGCCACGATCCGTTTGGTCGCTTCCACGGCCAGCGGTGCATTCTTCGCGATTCGGCCAGCTAGCTGGCGCGCCTGGGCCAAGGCCTGACCTGCCGGGACCAGCTGGCTGATCAGGCCAGCCTGGTGCAGGCGGGCCGCCGCGATGTGCTCGCCGGTCAGCGCGATCTCCATCGCGACGTGGTACGGGATCCGGTGGGGCAGCCGCAGCAGGCCGCCGGCCGCCGCGACCAGGCCGCGGGAGACCTCCGGCAGGCCGAACGTTGCCTGCTCGCTGGCCACGATCAGATCGCAGGCGAGCGCGATCTCGAAACCCCCGGCCAGCGCGTAGCCCTCAACGGCCGCGATGACCGGCTTGGCCGGCGGCCGCTGCACGATGCCGCCGAAACCCCGGCCGCCGGCGAGCGGGTTCTCACCGGTCACGAAGCCCTTCAGATCCATGCCCGCACAGAACGTGCCGCCCGCGCCGGTCAGCACGATGACCCGGATGTCCGTGCGCATGTCGAGTTCGTCGAGGGCCGCGGCCATGCCGCTGGCCACGGCTTCATTGACCGCGTTGCGGGCCTCAG
>CAYPQM010000177.1:0-12835 GCA_964412845.1 uncultured Streptosporangiaceae bacterium | reverse complement strand
CGTCCACTGGCGCGATGCCGGTGCTGTACGTCGGGTCCGACGGCAAGCTGCACGGTCACTTCTGGAATAGCACCGTGCCCGGCATGTCCTCGCCCGGCAAGATCAACGACGGCGCCTGGCATTACGCGCTGCTCACCTCGGCCGGCAACACCCAGGCGCTGTACCTGGACGGCACCCGGATCGGCACCCTGGCCGGCCAGATCAGCGACGTCGACCCGCTCGACATGATCGGCACCGGGGTGTTCAACAGCGACGGCTGGCCGGCCGCGCCGTCGGGCAACACGTGGAACTACTTCAACGGGCAGATCGCGGACGCCGCGTTCTACAACCAGTACCTGACCCCGGCGCAGGCCGGGACGATCTATGCGACCGGGCACACCGCGGCCAGCCTGCTCACCGCGGTGACCGCGCCGTCCGGTGACGTGCAGGCCCAGGTCAGCTACAACGGCGTGACGGACCAGGTCAGCTCCGTGACCGACGCCAGCGGCGGCACGTGGGGCATCGGCGCGCCGCAGGTCAGCGGATCATCGCAGGTCTTCCGCTCGGCAGTGCTCGGCGCGGTGCCGGCCGGCTACTGGCGGCTGGGCGAGACCGGCTCGGCGACGCAGGCGGACGACGAGGTCAACGGCGGGTACGGACAGTACTCGAACGTGTCACTCGGCGGCGGCGGGCCGTTCCAGGATGAGACGGCCGCCTCCTTCAACGGCACGAACTCGTCCGTCAGCCTGCCGGACAACCTGGTCAGCTCCACGACCACGCTGTCGGTCGGGCTGTGGTTCAAGACCTCGTCAGCCTCAGCCGGCATGCTGTTCAGCACCGGGCACTCCGCGCCGGGCACCGCGAGCCCGTCCACTGGCGCGATGCCGGTGCTGTACGTCGGGTCCGACGGCAAGCTGCACGGCCACTTCTGGGACACCACGGTGCCCGGCATGTCCTCGGCCGGCAAGGTCAACGACGGCAAGTGGCATTTCGCGGTGCTAGCCGCCAGCGGCAGCACACAGCATCTCTACCTCGACGGCGCGCAGATCGGCTCGCTCAGCGGCCAGCTCGCCGGCGTCGACCCGCTGGACATGGTGGGCGCCGGGGTGTTCAACAGCGACGGCTGGCCGGCCGCCCCGACCGGCACCGTGTGGAACTACTTCAACGGGTCGATCGGCGAGGTGGCCTACTACCGCTCGGCACTGTCCGCGGCGCAGGTCACCAGCCAGTGGGCGGCGGACAAGTCATCCTCCGGGGTCGCCCCGACGGAGACCGTGCGGGTGACCGACCCCGGCGGCAAGACGGTCAGTTACGCCTACGACCCGCGCGACGGCGACCGGCTGCTGGCGCAGACTGACGCGCTCGGCAGCCGGACCAGCTACGGGTACGACACCTCGGGCTACCTGCACACGGTGACCGACCCAAACGGAGACGTGACCATCACCGGGCACGACGCGCGCGGAAACGTGGTGTCGCAGGCCACCTGCCAGGACCAGTCGGCGAACCAGTGCTCGACCGAGTACTACTCCTACTACCCGGATGACACTTCCACCACCCTGTCCCCTGATCCGCGCAACGACATGGTGCTGACCATGCGGGACGGACGGTCCGCGAGCTCCACCGACACGCAGTACGTCACCAGCTATGCCTACGACTCGGCCGGCAACCAGGTGGCCGTCACGACACCCCCGGTCGCGGGATTCCCCAGCGGCCGCAGCACCAGGCTGACCTACACCACCGCCGCGACGCCGGCCGCGGGCGGCGGAACCGCTCCCGCCGGGCTGCTCGCCTCGGCCGCCTCGCCCGGCGGCGGCACCGAGACCATCAGCTACAACTCCGGCGGCGACCCGGCGGTCGTCACCGACCCGGCCGGGGAGGTCACCCGGTACAGCTACGACGCGCTCGGCCGGGTGACCGCCAAGACCGTCGTCTCCAGCAGTTACCCGTCCGGCCTGACCACCAGCTATACCTACGACGGCCAGAACCGGCTGCTCACCCAGACCGACCCGGGCGTCACCGACCATGTCACCGGCGCGGTGCACACGGCCCGGACCAGCAACAGCTATGACGCCGACGGCAACCTGACTTCGGTGACGGTCGCGGACCTGACCGGCGGGGACACCGCGCGGACCACCACGTACACCTACAACGCCCATGGCGAGCAGGCGTCCGCCACCGACCCGGCCGGGGCGGTCACCAGCTACGCCTATGACGCGTACGGGAACAAGATCAGGGAAACCGACCCGGCCGGCGATGAGACCGATTACGCCTACGACCCGAACGGCCACCTGCTCAGCACGACGCTCGCCGGGTACACCGGGGACCCGGCCAGCCCGTCCCCGGCGGCCAGCCTCGTAGAGGAGTCGCGGGCTTACGATCCGGCCGGGCGGCTCGCGTCGGTCACCGACTCCATGGGCCGGGTGACCGCGTACAGCTACACCGACAACGGCCTGCTCGCGTCCATCACCAGGCAGGACCCGGTGAGCGGGCAGTCGTTCGTGCAGCAGGCCAACAGCTACGACGCGGCCGGCAACCTCACCCAGCGGATCACCAACAACGGCACGACCACGACGGCGTACACGGTGGACGCCGCCGACCGCACGGTGGCCGCCACCGTGGACCCGTCCGGGCTCGACCGCACCACCACGTACGGTTACAGCCCGGACGACTTCATCCTCAACGTCACCCGCACCGACCCCGCCGGGAACACCACCTCGACGGACACCAGCTACGACCCGCTGGGCCGGAAGACGTCGCAGATCGTGCACGACGACTCGGCGGGCCACCCGGTCGGCTGGTGGCCGCTGACCGCCTCCTCCGGAACCCCGACCTACGCCGCTGACACGTCGGGCGCCGGAGCCACCGGGGTGCTGTCCGGCGGGGTGAGCCTGTCCTCCTCGGCGGCCACGTTCAACGGGAGCAGCGGGGCGGTCAGCCTGCCTGACCACATGATCAGCTCGCACACGACCCTGTCGCTCAGCCTGTGGTTCAAGACCACATCCACCTCGACCGGAACCCTGTTCAGCACGGGGAATTCGGCTCCCGGCACGGCCAGCCCGTCAGGAGCCGCGATGCCGGTGCTGTACGTCGGCTCGGACGGCAAGCTGCACGGCCATTTCTGGACCACCACCTCGAACGTGCCGGGGATAGCGTCGGCCGGGGTGGTCAACGACGGCAAGTGGCACCACGTGGTGCTGGCCGGCGCCGGCACCAGCCAGGCCCTCTACCTGGACGGCGCGCTGGCCGGCACGCTGGCCGCCCAGCTGAACAACACCGACCCGCTGAACATGGTGGGGGCGGGCGTCTACAACAACGACGGCTGGCCGGCCGCCCCGTCCGGCAACACGTGGAACTACTTCACCGGCCAGATCGCGAACGTGCAGCTCTACTACCGGGCGCTGTCCGCGTCGGACGCCGCCACTCTGTACGCCGGCGGCGCGTCCGGCGGGGCGCTCGGCAGCGCGCCGCTGACGACGGCCTGGACGCTGGACCAGCGCGGGCTGCCCACGGCGATGACCAACCCGGACGGCAACACGACCAGCTACATCTACGACGAGGCGGGCAAGCTCGCCGAAGTCACCCAGCCCACCGTGAGCACCGAGGTGGGCGGCGGCGCGCCGGTCGCCAGCCACCCGGTGACCAGCTACGGATACGACACCTTCGGGGACCGGGTCAGCGTGGAGGACCCGGACGGCAACGTCACGATGGCCGGCTATGACGCGAACGGCCGGCAGGTGTCGATGACGCTGCCGAACTACACGCCGCCGGGCTCCTCGTCGGCGATCACGGCCACCAGCACGCGGGCGTACAACAGCCTGGGCCAGGTCATCGCCGCCACCGACCCGCTCGGCAACACCACCACCAGCAAGTACGACCAGCTCGGCGACCTGGCCACGGTAACCGACCCGGCCGGCGGGGTCACCCACAACAGCTACGACACCGGCGGCGACCTGCTGTCGACGACCAATCCGGCCGGGGCCCAGGTCCAGGCGACCTACGACTTCCTGGGCCGGCCGCTCACGTCAACGCAGGTCGTCCGCCAGCCGGCCAGCGCCGCCTACACCACCACCAGCACTTACGCCGACCGCGGCGGATACCTGTCGGCCACCACGACGCCGGCCAACGTGACGACCTCCTACGCGTACGACGCGGCCGGCCAGCGGACCCGGATGACCGATGGCGCCGGGAACGTCACCAGCTACGGATACGACCTGCTTGGCCGCCAGACCTCGGTCACCGCCCCGGATGGCACCAGCCAGCACGTGGCCTACGACGAGGCGGGCCGCGCCGTGCGCAACTACCAGGACGACGCCTCCGGGAACACGCTGCGCACCGTGTCGGCCGGCTATGACGCCGCCGGGCTGACCACCTCGGCCACCGACGCGCTGGGCCACTCCACCACGTACGGCTACAACTCGGTCGGGCAGCTCACCCGGGAGGTACAACCGGTCAGCGCGACATCGTCGATCACCACGTCGTTCGGCTACGACGCGGCGGGCAACCAGACCCGGTACACCGATGGCAACGGCAACGCCACGACCTACACGTACAACACCTGGAACCTGCGCGAGTCCACCATCGTGCCGGCTACCGCGGCCTATCCGGACCTCACCAGCCGGACCTTCGCCGTGGCCTACAACGCCGATCAGCAGGTCGGGCAGAAGACCGCGCCCGGCGGCGTCACGGTGACCGACAGTTACGACAAGCTCGGCCGACTCACCAGCGAGCAGGGCAGCGGGGCCGAGGTGGCCACCGCCACCCGGACGTTCGGGTACGACGCGGCCGGCGACCTTACCTCGGCGAGCACCCCAGCCGGCACCGACACCTTCAGTTACGACGATCGCGGGCTGCTGCTGTCCGCGTCGGGCGCGGCGGGAAGCTCGTCATTCAGCTACACCCCGGACGGGCAGATGGCGTCGCGCACCGACGCCTCGGGGAGCACGGCCTACGGCTACGACAGCGGCGGCCGCCTCGCCACGCTGACCGACGCGGCCACCGGCACCAAGCTGACGTACGGCTACAACGCCGACTCGCAGCCGACCTCGGTGCAGTACGGGGCCGGCGGCGCCACCCGGACACTCAGCTACGACAACCTGCATGAGCTGACCGGTGACACACTCGCCGCGCCGTCCGGCCAGACCGAGGCGTCCATCAGCTACGGCTACAACCTGAACGGCGACGAGACCGCCAAGACCACCACCGGGTTCGCCGGATCAGGCAGCAACACCTACACCTACGACCAGGCGAACCGCCTGACGTCATGGAACAACGGCACCGTCACGGTGAACTACGGGTACGACGCCAACGGCAACCGGACCCAGTCCGGCGCGCAGACCTTCAGCTACGACGCCCGCGACGAACTGACTTCCGGCGGCAGCACGAGCTACCGCTACACGGCGCGCGGCACCCTCGCCGCCACCACGTCACCTACAGGTACCACGAACTCCGCGTCGGACGCCTTCAACCAGGTCAGCACCGACGGCGGGCAGACCTACAGTTACGACGCGCTCGGCCGGGTGCTCACCAGCCACGGCCAGACCCTCGCCTACTCCGGGCTGGCCAATGACCTGGCCTCCGATGGCACGGCCAGCTACAGCCGGGACCCGGCGGGCAACCTGGTCGGGATCACCCAGGGAGGTGCCTCGGTCCTGGCGCTGACCGACCAGCACCGGGACGTGGTCGGCGCATTCACCGCCACCGGCAGCGCGCTCACCGGGTCCGCCTCCTACGACCCGCTCGGCAACGTCACGGCCGCCTCAGGCCAGGCCGGTCACCTCGGCTACCAGTCTGGCTACACCGACCCCAGCACCGGCAAAGTGAACATGGCCTCGCGCTGGTACAACCCGGCCGCGGGCCAGTTCACCAGCCGGGACAGCGCCAGCAACAGCCCGGTCCCGGCCCCGGTCGCCGCGAACACCTTCGCCTACGGCAACGACAATCCGCTCACCGCCATCGACCCGCTGGGCACCTGCGCCTGGTACGACGTGGTCTGCGGGGTCCAGCAGGTCGCCAGCGCCGTGGGCAGCGCGGTCTCTTCGGCGTGGAACACCGTCACCACGGCGGCCAGCAACGCCTGGAACGGGATCACGAGCGCGGCCAGCTATGTGTACCACCAGGCCGCGCAAGCGGTGACCAACCTGGTCACCGCCGCGAGCCACGTCGCCGCCGCGGTGACGACGGCGGTCAGCGACGGCTGGCAGGCCACCTGGCAAGCGGTCACTTACGTGGCGACCGCGACCGCGCACGCCGCCAGCAACATCTGGCGCCCGGTGGCCCATGCTGTGTACACCGGGGCCGGCGTGGTCTGGCAGACCACGACGCATGTGGTCTACGCGGCGGCCCAGGCGGTGAAGTACGGGGCGCAGAGCGCGGCTCATTTCGCGCAGAACCACGCCGCCGCCATCGTGTCGTTCGTCGCCAGCACGGCCGTGTTCGTCGGCTGCGAGGCCGCCGTCTCGGCGCTCACCGCCGGCGCGGGCGCGATCCCCGGCGCGATCGGCTGCAGCGCCCTGTCCGGCGCGGTCGGCGGGGCAATCAACTACGCGATGAGCACCCCGATGAGCAAGTGGACCATCGGCGGCTTCGCCACCCAGGTCATCACGGGCGCGGTCATCGGGGCCGCGGCCGCCGGCCTGGGCGTGTTCGGCGGCCGGCTGCTCGGGCCGGTACTCGAAGGCATCGGTGCCCGGCTCGGTGCCGCCGCCGTGGACGACGGGGCCAGCGCCATCGCGGACGCCACCGGCGACGCTCTCGACAACGCCGCCGGCGACGTCAACCCGGCCGCCGCCGCCGACCCGGCCGCTCCGTCAGGTGACCCCTCCGCCACCGCCGCCGACCCGGCGGCTGCTGCGGCCGACCCGGCCGCCGCCCCCGCCGACCCATCGACCTCCTCGGCGGCACCGTCCGGCACCTCACCCGACGCGTCGGCCCCGTCGGAGCAGCCGGCCGCCGCGTCCTGTGGCGGGATGAGCTTCGCCGCCGCCACCGCCGTCCTGCTCGCAGACGGCGGAAAGGAGGCGATCAGCAATCTGAGAGCCGGCCAGAAGGTCCTCGCCACCAGCATGAAGACGGGCAAGACGACCGGCGAGAGGATCTCGGCCGTCCTCGTTCACCACGACACCAACCGCTACAACCTGAAGATCAGGATCGGCCACCGCAGTGCGGTTATCGCCACCACCAGCAACCACCTGTTCTGGGACCAGACCAGCGAGCGCTGGGTCAAGGCCGCCGCGCTGAAGTACGGCACCCGCCTCGCCACGCCCGGTGGCACCGCCGCCGTGGCCGGCGGGTACGCGCCCAAGAACGCCGCGGGATGGATGTGGGACCTCACCATCCCCCATGACCACGACTTCTACGTGGTGGTGGCCACGTCAGCAGTCCTAGTGCACAACTGCCCACAAGGCGGCTCGGGCGGCGGCGGCCATACCGATTTTGTCCATGGAACGACGATGGCGCGTGGCAATAACCTCGTCGCCAAGGGCATGGATGAGGCCGACGCCCTGGCGAATACCGCGGGTGCGCACGATCCAGGTTCTTTCTTCACCATCCGGATCACGAACCCGGCGAACTGGCAGAACGATGCGACAACGGCGGTAATGTGGGGTGCGCGGAATGTACCTAAAGGCACAGAAATGTGCTACGTGATCTGCCGGCTGCCAAATAGCGTCGTGTCGACCCTTGAGAATGCCGGGCAGTTGATCGACCACACTACTCCAGTGGAGTCCGAGTTCCTGCCCGCCGGCTTTGACACCGCCAACCAGAACGCAACCTGGCTGGGCCCCTTCAGCGTCGGGCCTCGCCCATGAACGCTCAAGACAGCGAGTACTCTCGGTCTGCGGTCCGGGTGCTATTCCCGCCGGCCGAGAAATTGGGACCTTGGCTGCGGTACCGCTGGAAAGTCGAGAGTGTCACCCGAATCGGAGAACTTCCGGCTGATATCCTCGTTCCGCTGGGGGACCTGGCCGATATACCGTCTCTGATAACGGTCAACTGCTGCCGCGCGAATGCAGTTTTGATCGATGTTTATTCATGGAACGGCATAATTACTGGTGATACGATGATCTACATCGGCGCCCTGGCCGTGCGCCTCAAGAGGCATTTTGGCACCGGGACCAAAATCGACGGGATGACAGATCATCCGCTATTCAACCTGGTAAGTCTTGCGGACTGATGATCCCAACGCGCCGTCTGAGCTACTCGTCAGGGGCCTGTGATACCAGGGAGGCACGGACCTCGGCGGCTTGCGGGTCGCTCAGGTCCTCGAAGATGGCCAGGGCCTGGCGCCAGGACTTGCGGGCCGGGCCGGGCTGGCCCGCGTCAGCGAAGGCATTCCCGAGGTCGCGGAGCGTCACCGCCTCGCCGTGCCGGTCGCCGGCCTGCTGGTGGACGAGGATCGCCTGCTGGTAGTGCGTGACCGCCTCGACCAGGCGGCGCAGCAGGTAATACGTCTCACCGAGATTGTGTAGGGCCATGCCCTCCCCGCGCCGGTCGCCCGCCTCGCGGAAAAGGTCCAGCGCCTGCCGCAGGCAGGAGAGCGCGTCGGCGGCCCGGCCCAGCTTCCGGTAGGTGGCGCCGAGGTTGTCCAGGGTGATCCCCTCGCCGTGCCGGTCCCGCGCGCCGCGGAACAGGGCCAGCGCCTGCTGGTGGCAGTCGAGGGCATCGTCCAGCCGGCCGAACTCCCAGTAGAGCTCGCCCAGGTTGTTCAAGGTAAGCCCTTCGCCCCACCGGTCGCCGATCTCGCGGCGGACACGCAGCGCCCGGAGATAGCAGTCGAGCGCATCGTCGAGCAGGCGCAGGCAGAAGCAGGCGGTCCCCAGGCTGTTCAGCGCCCACGCTTCCGCCTTCGGGTCGCCCGTGCCGCGGGCCGCGGCGAGCCCGGCCCGGGCGGTAGTGATCCAGTCGGCCGGCCGGCGCAGGCAGAAGTAGGCCCACAAGGTCACGCTGAGCTTCCACCCGCTGTCGTGCAGGCCGGCCCGCGCCGCATGGCGGATGGCGGCGACCAGGTTGGGCTGTTCCGCATCGCACCAGGCGAGAGCCTGCTCGTAGCTCGTGAAGGGCAGCGGGCCGCAGTGCTCGGGCGGCGGCCCGAGCGGCGGGTAACGGCGCACCGGCATGAGGACCCGCCCGGAAGCCTCGGCCGTGTGCAGGTACCAGGTGATGCTCCGGCTGATCGCCGCGCCGCGCTCCGCTTCGGTCTCATCGTCCGCGGCACGTTCGGACGCGTAGATTCGCAGCAGGTCGTGGAACCGGTAGCGGCCGGTCCCGCCTTCTTCCAGCAGGTGCGCCCCGGCGAGCACGTCCAGCAGCCGGGTGGCCTGATCCGGCGGCAGCGCGGTCAGCGCGGCGGCGGCGGGCACGCTGAAATCAGGCCCGGCGTGCAGCCCCAGCAACCGGAACATCCGGGCTGCCGCAGCGGGGAGGGTCGCATAAGACCAGGAGAACACCGCACGGACCGCAGTGGTCATGTCGTCCTCAGTGGCCAGTGTGTCCAGCCGTTCGCGTTCCGCCGCCAGCTGGCCGACCAGCTGGCTGAGCTTCAGATCCGGGTCGGCAGACGCCCGGTCGGCGGCGATCCGCAGAGCCAGCGGCAGGTAGGCGCACCGGTGGGCGACCTCGGCCACCGCCTCTGGTTCCGCGGCTACCCGGTCGGGGCCGAGGATCTCATGCAGCAGCCGGATGGCTTCCTCCTCGGTGAGCGGGCTGAGCATGACCCGGTGCGCCCCGTCCCTGACCACCAGCCCGGACAGCCGGTTACGGCTGGTCACCACCACGAAGCTGCCCGGTGAGCCCGGCAGCAACGGCCGGACCTGCTCGGCGGTGGCGATATTGTCCAGCAGGATCAGCATCCGCCTACGGTGCAACAGGGTGCGGAGCAACGCCGACCGGCCCTCCACGTCGGCCGGGATCATCGCGGGTGCCGCGCCGAGGGCCCGGAGAAACCCGTCCAGGACGTCAGCGGCCCGCGCGGGCACGCCCGCCGGATCATGACCGCGCATGTTGGCGTACAACGCTCCGTCGGTGAACCGGTCGGCGGCGCGGCGCGCCCAGTGCACGGCCAGCGCGGTCTTGCCGACCCCCGGCAGGCCAGTGATCACGGCAATGCTCACCGCATGCAGCGGGGCCTGGTCGGCGCCGAGCAGGTCGAGCTCGGCCATCGCGGTGTCCCGCCCGGTGAAGCTGGCCACGTCCGGGGGCAGTTGCGCGGGGTGGGGAACAGCCCCGCGGCCCGGAGCGGTGTCCTGTGCCGCCCGCGCGGTGAGTTCGCCCGCAGCTCCGAGCACCTCGTCGCATCGGCTGGCCAGCTGCGCGGACGGTGGCCGGTGGCCGTTCTCGACTCGGCTCAGGTAACCCTTGTTGTAGTGCGTAAGCCGGGACAGCTGCGTCAGCGAGACGCCCTGACGCACCCGCAGCTCACGTAACAGCTGGCCGAATGGCGAGGGCCGTCCCAATGCCGTCCCGCCTTCCTGCTGGAGCTGCCTATCTCATGCATGGTCGGTATAGGGGTAATTGTCCCTCAGCTACCTGACCGGCCGGTCCGGTCCCCGGTCTTCCGGCGTGCTCGGCGGCCGCCATGGACGTGCCACGGATCCCGGCCCAGCGCCCGGTTCAGCCGTGCGGGACGGCCTGCGCGGTGCGGGCCCGGTCCAGGGTGCGCACCGTGTGGGATTCACCGAGCCGGTGACCGGTCTCCTGGTGCACAGCCAGGGCGGCACGCGCGATGGTTTCCGCCTCGGCTGTCCGGCCGGACTCCAGCACGGTGGCCGCGAGCGCGGTCAGCGCGTGGCCTTCGAGGACCCGCAGCCCGGTCTGCTGGGTGGCCAGCAGCGCCCGCTCGGCAGTAACCCGTGCCTCCGCGTGGCGACCGAGATCGGCCTGGGTGCGGGCGAGACCGATGAGGGCGGCGGCCTCGCCCTGGCGGTATCCGGCCTCGCTGGCGGACCGCAGCGCGTCCTGGTGCTGCCGGAGGGCGGTAGCCGGGTCGGCGAGGAGCCGGGACAGGCGGCCCAGGGTGTTGGTCGCGTCGACCTCGATCCGCCGGTCACCCGACTCGCGGGCCAGGCTGAGGCTGGTCTCGGCCAGCTGGCGGGCGCGCGGGTACTCGCCCGCGTCGAGGTGCAGTTCCGCGATGTTGTTGAGGTCGTCGGCCTCGCCTTCCCGGCCGCCGGTCTCCCGGTGCAGCGCTAGCGCGTCCTCCAGGTGGGCGCGGGCCTCGGCCACGCGGCCCTGGATGAGATACGCGCAGCCCAGGCTGTTGAGCATGTTGGCCTCAGCGTGCCGCGCCCCGATCTGGCGGTAGATCGCCAGCCCCTGAGTCAGGCAGTCGATGGCCTCCGCCAGGCGTCCCGACTCCACCAGCACGTTGCCGAGGTTGCCGAGGCTGGTCGCCTCTCCGCCGAGGCCACCGGTCTGGCGGTAGATGTCACGCGCCTGCCGGTGGTGCTCCGCTGATTCGGCCAGCCGGCCCTGGTCGCGGTACACATTGGCGAGGCTGCCCAGCGCGGCCGCGGCACCTTGCCGCCAGTCCGCGCGGCTGGCCAGCGTGCACGCCTGGGACAGGTGGTCGATGGCGTCGGGATAGCGGGCCAGCCACCGCTTGGCCTGGGCCAGGGACAGATGCGCCGCCGCCATGGCGCGCGGTTCCTGCCCGGCATCGGCCGCGGCCAGGCCGGCCTCCGCGACGGCCAGCCAGTCACCGGCGTACCGCCGCATCCAGAAGTAGCCGCGCAGCGCGTCGGCGAGCAGCCACGCCGCTTCCCGCGGACCATGCGTGGCGGCCGATGTGACGGTGGCGACGAGATTGGGCCGCTCTGTCTCCAGCCAGGCGAGGGCGGCCGCGTGACTGCTGAACATGATGCCCTCGCCGCCGCAGGCGGGCTCCTCCGCGGGCAGCCTGCCCGCGGGCCGGGGCAGCCGCTGCATGTTCGGGTACAGCACCCGTGCCGCGGCATCGGTCGTGCGCAGGTAGAAGTCGCACAAGCGGCTCATGGCCGCGCTCCGGCCCGCCTCGCTGACCTCATCACCCGCGCGGCTCCCCGCGTACAGGCGCAGCAGGTCGTGCACGGCGAACCGGCCCGGGACATGCTCGTCCACAAGGTGCGCGGTCGCCAGGTCGGCCAGCTGATGACGGGCCGCGGCGGCACCCACCGCGGCGAGCGCCGCGGCCGCCGGCCCGCTGAGATCGGCGCCGGGATGCAGGCCGATCAGCTGGAACATTCGTTGTGCCGCGGGTGTGAGTGTTGCGTAGGAGAGGTCGAATGCCGCCCGTACCGCGGACTGCTCATCGCCAGCGACTGACAGCACGGCCAGCCGGTTGCCTTCCCGGAGCTCGGCGGCGAGGTCCGCGACCGGCTGGCGCGGGTGCCGGGTCAGGTGCGCGGCGGCGATCCGGAGCGCCAGCGGCAGGTAGGCGCACAGTGCGGCCAGCTCGGCTGCGGCCACCGGATCTGCGTCGATCCGCGGGGCGCCGAGCAGGCCGGCGAGCAGGGCGTGTGCCTCATCGGCCCGCAGGACGCCGAGACCGAGCGACTGTGCTCCCTCGCGCACGGTCAGTCCGGCCAGCCGGTCCCGGCTTGTGATCATGGTCAGGCAGCCGGGACCGCCGGGCAGCAGCGGGCGCACCTGCTCCGGGCCGGCCGCGTTGTCCAGCACGACCAGGATCTGGCGATCGGCCAGCAGGCTGCGGTACAGCGCCGATGCCTCGTCCAGCTCAAGCGGGATGCGCTCGGCCGGCACGCCGAGCGCGCGCAGGAACCCGGCCAGCGCCCGCTCAGGTGACATCGGCGAACCGGGCGCGTAGCCGGCCAGGTTGACGTAGAGCTGCCCGTCGGGAAACGCGTCGCGGTGCCGGTGCGCCCAG
>CAYPQM010000176.1:0-12868 GCA_964412845.1 uncultured Streptosporangiaceae bacterium | reverse complement strand
TCGGCGCGCCCGAGATCATCGTCAACAACGAGAAGCGGATGCTGCAGGAGGCCGTGGACTCGCTGTTCGACAACGGCCGCCGCGGCCGGCCGGTGACCGGGCCGGGCAACCGCCCGCTCAAGTCGCTGTCCGACATGCTCAAGGGCAAGCAGGGCCGGTTCCGGCAGAACCTGCTGGGCAAGCGGGTCGACTACTCGGGCCGTAGCGTCATCGTGGTCGGCCCGCAGCTCAAGCTGCACCAGTGCGGCCTGCCCAAGGAGATGGCGGTCGAGCTGTTCAAGCCGTTCGTGATGAAGCGGCTGGTCGACCTGAACCACGCGCAGAACATCAAGTCCGCCAAGCGGATGGTGGAGCGGGCCAGGCCGGTGGTCTGGGACGTGCTGGAAGAGGTCATCACCGAGCACCCGGTGCTGCTCAACCGCGCACCGACGCTGCACCGGCTGGGCATCCAGGCCTTCGAGCCGCAGCTGGTGGAAGGCAAGGCCATCCAGATCCACCCGCTGGTCTGCACCGCGTTCAACGCGGACTTCGACGGCGACCAGATGGCGGTGCACCTGCCGCTGTCGGCCGAGGCCCAGGCCGAGGCCCGGATCCTGATGCTGTCCACCAACAACATCCTCAAGCCGGCCGACGGCAAGCCGGTGACCATGCCGACCCAGGACATGGTCATCGGGATCTACTCGCTGACCCGGCAGGCGGAGGGCGTCAAGGGCGAGGGCCGCATCTTCGGCTCGACCGCCGAGGCGACCATGGCCTACGACCAGGGCGAGCTTGACCTGCAGGCCAAGATCGAGGTCCGGCTGCCGGGCGTCACCCCGCCGCGTGGGTTCACCCCGCGCGAAGGGGCGACGGAGGGTGCGCCGTTCCGGCTCACCACGACGCTGGGCCGGTGCATCTTCAACGACACGCTGCCGGCCAGCTTCCCGTTCGTGAACTACGAGGTGAGCAAGAAGCAGCTCTCGGTCATCGTCAACGAGCTCGCGCAGACCTACCCGAAGGTCGAGGTCGCGAAGGCGCTCGACGCGCTCAAGGATGCCGGGTTCCACTGGGCGACCAGGTCCGGCGTGACGATCGCGATCGAGGATGTCATCGCCCCGCCGAACAAGCGGGAGATCCTCGACGCTTATGAGAAGCGCGCGGACAAGGTGCAGCGCGAGTACGAGCGCGGCCTGATCACCGACGAGGAGCGCCGTCAGGAGCTCATTGAGATCTGGACGCACGCGACGGCGGATGTGGCCAAGGACATGGAGGCCGCCTTCCCCGAGACCAACTCGGTCTGGATGATGGTCAACTCCGGCGCCCGTGGTAACCCGATGCAGGTCCGGCAGATCGCCGGCATGCGTGGCCTGGTCTCCAACCCCAAGGGTGAGACCATCCCGCGGCCGATCAAGTCCAGCTTCCGCGAGGGCCTGTCGGTGGTCGAGTACTTCATCTCGACGCACGGTGCCCGCAAGGGCCTGGCCGACACCGCTCTGCGTACCGCCGACTCCGGGTACCTCACCCGGCGCCTGGTGGACGTGGCGCAGGACGTCATCGTGCGCGAGGAGGACTGCGGCACCGACCGGTCACTGGTCATGAAGATCGCTGAGACCGATGCCGAGGGCCGCCTGCGCAAGTTCCCGAACATCGAGAACACGGGCACCGGCCGGAGCGTGGCCGAGGAGATCGAGATCGATGGTGTCGTGGTCGCCACGGTGGACAGCGACACCACGGAGGCGCTGATCGACGCCGTGGTCGCGGCCGGGCGGGACTCGATCCGCACGTTCAGCGTCATGGTGTGCGAGGCCAAGATCGGCGTCTGCGCCAAGTGCTACGGGCGGTCGCTGGCCACCGGCAAGCGGGTCGACGTCGGCGAGGCGGTCGGCATCGTCGCCGCGCAGTCCATCGGTGAGCCGGGCACCCAGCTGACCATGCGGACCTTCCACACCGGTGGTGTGGCGGGCCAGGACATCACGCACGGTCTGCCCAGGATCCAGGAGCTTTTCGAGGCCAGGATCCCCAAGGGCATGGCGCCGATCAGCGAGGTCGAAGGGCGGATCAAGCTCGAGGAGACCGAGAAGACCCGCAAGATCATTGTCATCCCGGACGATGGTGCTGAGGAGATCGCCTACCAGGTGCCGATGCGATCGCGGCTGCTCGTCGCGGACGGCGATCCGGTGCGGGTCGGCCAGCAGCTCATCCAGGGCGCGGTCAACCCGCACGAGGTGCTGCGGATCCTGGGCTCGCGTGAGGTGCAGCTGCACCTGGTGCACGAGGTGCAGGAGGTGTACCGGTCGCAGGGTGTGTCCATCCACGACAAGCACATCGAGATCATCATCCGGCAGATGCTCAAGCGGGTGAACGTGCTCGAATCTGGCGAGACTGACCTGCTCCCCGGGGAACTGGTCGAGCGGCCCCGGTTCGAGGAGGTCAACCGCGCGGCGGTCGAGGAGGGCCACACCCCGGCGTCGGGGCGCCCGGTGCTCATGGGCATCACCAAGGCGTCGCTGGCCACCGACTCGTGGCTGTCGGCGGCATCGTTCCAGGAGACGACGCGGGTCCTCACCGACGCGGCTATCCACGCCAAGTCGGATCCGCTGCTCGGGCTCAAGGAAAACGTCATCATCGGCAAGCTCATCCCGGCCGGCACGGGGATGCCCCGGTACCGGAGCATCCGGGTGGAGCCGACCGAGGACGCCAGGTCGTCGGTGTATCCGGCGGCCGCGTACGAGGAGGCCCCGAGCTACGCGTTCGGCCAGGGCGCTGGTGACGCGATCCCGCTTGAGGAGTACGACTTCGGCTCCTACAACAGGTAGCGGTTGTGCCGTGGCTGATAACCGCGGCACTGCGCGCGAGGCGCCCGGCGGCGATGCTGCCGGGCGCTTTCGCGTGCCAGCGAACGCGATCACAGCACGCTGATCAGGGACTTTAGCTTCCGTCATGTTTAGCCTCCGCGGCCAGGGACAGTGCCAGGAGGACCACGACAAACATTCAGGAGGCACGTTATGTCGGCTGAGAACAAGGCAGCGAACAAGGTGACCGAGGTCAAGGGCAAGGTTAAGAAGGAGACCGGCGCCGCCATCGGCAATGAGCAGATGGAAGCGGAAGGCCAGGCCGACCAGGTGAAGGGCAACCTCAAGCAGGCCGGTGAGAAGGTCAAGGACGCTTTCAAGAAGTAGCCGGGCAGTTCCCGCCCCGGACCCGGCCGCCAGTGCCGCCAGGGGCCCGGGGCGGCCGGGTGCCTGGGGTCTGGTGTCCCTGCGCGGCCGGGTGCCCCGGGGCGGCGGGGCCTGGAATATCCCGCCGCTGGCTACCGTTGAGAATGCTGGCGGTGAAAGGGAAGCGGCCACTTTCAGGGTGCGCGCCTGAGCGGTGTTTCACCGTGCTGGCCGGCAAAAGAGGCTATCGCCTGGCTCTCCGGGGCCATGATCGCCGTTCATTTTGCCTGCGAGCAAAACCTTGGGTACTCTAGGGCATCGTGCCCGTGACAACGCGGGCACGCGCGCGCTAGCGGGCGGCGGGCTCCACGGCCGGAAGGCTGGGAGCGGCGAACGGCCACGCGTGCGAGCCTTTCCCTCTCTTGCCGTTCGGGCCCTTTCGGGTCGGTGTGCCGTGATGACCGCGACACACCCGACCGCGTGGGTCGGAGAGGCGAGGAAACCCGCAGGTCAGGCGCTTGCAGAGCGCCCTGAAGAAGACGTCGCGTCGAAGGCGCGGTGAAAGAAATGTCGCGCCGCATGGTGCGCTTAGTAGACGGAGACGCGGTGCCAACGATCCAGCAGCTGGTCCGAAAGGGCCGCCAGGACAAGGTAGCCAAGAACAACACCCCTGCGCTCAAGGGCAGCCCGCAGCGCCGGGGCGTCTGCACGCGCGTCTACACGACCACCCCGAAGAAGCCCAACTCCGCGCTCCGCAAGGTCGCCCGGGTCCGGTTGACCAGCCAGATCGAGGTCACCGCCTACATCCCGGGCGTCGGCCACAACCTGCAGGAGCACTCCATCGTGCTCGTCCGCGGTGGCCGGGTGCGCGACCTTCCGGGTGTTCGTTACAAGATCATCCGAGGCTCCCTCGACACGCAGGGCGTCCGGAACCGCAAGCAGGCACGCAGTCGTTACGGCGCGAAGAAGGAGAAGAGCTGACATGCCGCGTAAGGGGCCCGCGACCAAACGGCAGCTCGTCACCGATCCTGTCTATGGCTCGCCGCTGGTGACCGCTCTGGTCAACAAGGTGCTGCGGAGCGGGAAGCGTTCCCTGGCTGAGCGCATCGTGTACGGCGCGCTTGAGGGAGCCAAGGACAAGACGGGCAACGACCCGGTGGTGACGCTCAAGCGCGCACTGGACAACGTGAAGCCGACCCTGGAGGTACGTCCCCGCCGGGTCGGCGGCGCGACCTACCAGGTCCCGGTCGAGGTGCGGGCCTCCCGCAGCACCACCCTGGCGCTGCGCTGGCTCGTCAGCTACTCCCGCCAGCGTCGCGAGAAGACCATGACCGAGCGGCTCATGAACGAGTTGCTCGACGCGAGCAACGGCCTCGGGGCGAGTGTGAAGCGCCGCGAGGACACCCACAAGATGGCCGAGTCGAACAAGGCCTTCGCCCACTACCGCTGGTAACCAGAACGGAAGTCAGCCACCGGGCGAAGACCCTCGTCCATACCTAACGGAACAGCCGTCAGGCACTGAAGATCAGCGAAGGAAACGAAGCAGTGGCGACCCAGACCGCCGTAGAGCTCGCCAAGGTCCGCAACATCGGGATCATGGCGCATATCGACGCGGGCAAAACCACCACCACCGAGCGGATTCTCTTTTACACCGGCATCAACTACAAGATCGGTGAGGTCCACGAGGGTGCCGCCACCATGGACTGGATGGACCAGGAACAGGAGCGCGGCATCACCATCACGTCCGCCGCGACCACCTGTATCTGGCGGGACCACACGATCAACCTGATCGACACGCCTGGCCACGTCGACTTCACCGTCGAGGTCGAGCGCTCGCTGCGCGTCCTGGACGGCGCGGTGGCCGTGTTCGACGGGGTGGCCGGCGTGGAGCCGCAGTCGGAGACCGTCTGGCGGCAGGCGGACCGGTACGACGTACCCAGGATCTGCTTCGTCAACAAGATGGACCGGGTCGGGGCCGAATTCCACCGGTGCGTTGAGATGATCACGGACCGGCTCGGTGCCACGCCGCTGGTGATCCAGCTGCCGTGGGGCGTGGAGTCGGACTTCCGCGGTGTCATCGACCTGGTGCACATGCGGGCCCTGCTCTGGCAGACCGAGGGCAAGGGTGACAAGTACGACATCGTGGGGATCCCCGACAATTACGTCGAGGCGGCCCGCGAGTGGCGGGACCGGCTGATCGAGACCATCTCGGAGAACGACGACGAGATGATGGAGCTGTACCTGGAGGGCACCGCGCCCGACGAGGAGCAGCTGCACGCCGCGATCCGGCGGGCCACCATCGCCGGCCGTCTCACCCCGGTGATGTGCGGCAGCGCGTTCAAGAACAAGGGCGTGCAGCCGATGCTGGACGCGATCGTGGACTACCTGCCCAGCCCGCTGGACATCCCCGGTGTGGTTGGCCTGGAGGTTGGCGCCGATGGCCGTGAGGTCGTCCGGCAGCCTGACCCGGCCGAGCCGTTCGCGGCCCTGGCCTTCAAGATCATGTCCGACCAGCACCTGGGCAAGCTGACCTACATCCGGATCTACTCAGGCACCCTGGAGGCTGGCACGGCCGTGCTGAACTCCACCAAGGGTCGCAAGGAGCGGATCGGCAAGATCTACCAGATGCACGCGAACAAGCGCGAGGAGCGCCCGTCCGCGATCGCTGGCCAGATCGTGGCCGTGATGGGGCTGAAGGACACCACCACTGGTGACACCCTCAGCGATCCGCAGAAGCAGGTCATCCTGGAGTCGATGACGTTCCCGGCGCCGGTCATCAACGTGGCCATCGAGCCGAGGACCAAGGGTGACCAGGACAAGCTCGGCATCGCCATCCAGCGGCTCGCCGAAGAGGACCCGACGTTCCAGGTCCGCACCGACGACGAGACCGGCCAGACCATCATCTCGGGGATGGGCGAGCTGCACCTCGAGGTCCTGGTGGAACGGATGCGGCGGGAGTTCAAGGTCGAGGCGAACATCGGCCGCCCGCAGGTCGCCTACCGGGAGACCATCCGGCGGAAGGTCGAGAAGGTCGACTACACGCACAAGAAGCAGACCGGTGGTGCGGGCCAGTACGCCCGGGTCGTCATCAACCTGGGGCCGACCGGCGGAGACGGCGGCGGCTACGAGTTCGAGAACAAGATTCACGGTGGCCGGATCCCCCGCGAGTACATCCCGTCAGTCGACACCGGCTGCCAGGAGGCGGCGGAATTCGGTGTGCTGGCCGGGTACCCGATGGTGGATGTGAAGGTCACCCTCACCGACGGCGCCTACCATGAGGTGGACTCATCGGAGCTTGCCTTCAAGATTGCCGGATCCATGGCATTCAAGAAGGCGGCCGCCCATGCGGATCCCGTGTTGCTCGAGCCGGTCATGGCCGTGGAGGTCAGGACCCCCGACGACTACATGGGTGAGGTCATCGGCGACCTGAACAGCCGGCGGGGCCAGATCCAGGCCATGGAGGAACGCTCCGGGGTCCGGGTCGTCAAGGCGGTCGTGCCGCTGTCCGAGATGTTCGGCTACGTAGGTGACCTGCGCAGCCGGACGCAGGGCCGGGCGGATTACACCATGCAGTTCGATTCGTACGCCGAGGTGCCCCCCAGCATCGCCAAGGAAATCATTGCCAAGGCCCGAGGCGAGTAAGCAGGAGAGAAAAACCACGTCAGGAGCAGACGGCGCACCGATGGAGCGCCTGGGGCCCCACCGCCACGGTGGGGATGATCGCAACGAGGAGTGAAAACCAGTGGGGAAGGCCAAGTTCCAGCGGACCAAGCCGCACGTGAACATCGGCACCATCGGGCACATCGACCACGGCAAGACCACGCTGACCGCGGCGATCACCAAGGTGCTGCACGACAAGTTCCCGGACGTCAATCCCTTCACGCCCTTCGACCAGATCGACAACGCGAAGGAAGAGAAGGAGCGCGGGATCACCATCTCGATCTCGCACGTCGAGTACCAGACCGAGAAGCGGCACTACGCTCACGTGGACTGCCCGGGTCACGCTGACTACATCAAGAACATGATCACCGGTGCCGCCCAGATGGACGGCGCGATCCTGGTGGTCGCCGCGACCGACGGCCCGATGCCGCAGACCCGCGAGCACGTGCTGCTCGCGCGCCAGGTCGGCGTGCCGTACATCGTGGTCGCGCTCAACAAGGCCGACATGGTGGACGACGAGGAGATCCTCGAGCTCGTCGAGCTTGAGGTCCGGGAACTGCTCAGCTCGTATGAGTTCCCGGGCGACGATCTGCCGGTGATCCGGGTCTCGGCGCTCAAGGCGCTGGAGGGCGACCCCGAGTGGGGCGCGAAGGTCGTCGAGCTGATGCAGGCCTGCGACGACAGCATCCCCGAGCCGGTCCGCGATGTCGAGAAGCCGTTCCTGATGCCGGTCGAGGACGTGTTCTCGATCACCGGCCGCGGCACGGTGGTGACCGGCCGGATCGAGCGGGGCAAGGTGCACACCGGTGAGGAAGTCGAGCTCATCGGCATCAAGGAGAAGGCGCAGAAGACCACGGTCACCGGCGTCGAGATGTTCCACAAGATCCTCGACGAGGGCCAGGCCGGCGACAACGCCGGCCTGCTGCTCCGCGGCATCAAGCGTGAGGATGTCGAGCGCGGCCAGGTCGTCATCAAGCCGGGCACCAACACGCCGCACACCGAGTTCGAGGGCCAGGTCTACATCCTGTCCAAGGACGAGGGCGGCCGGCACACGCCGTTCTTCAACAACTACCGTCCGCAGTTCTACTTCCGGACCACGGACGTAACTGGCGTGGTCTACCTGCCGGAAGGCACCGAGATGGTGATGCCCGGCGACAACACCGAGATGCGCGTCGAGCTGATCCAGCCCATCGCCATGGAGGAAGGCCTTCGCTTCGCCATCCGCGAGGGCGGCCGCACCGTAGGTGCCGGCCGGGTCACGAAGATCATCAAGTAGCACGGATGCGGGGGGCCCAGGCCCCCCGCATCGCTGCTCGGCAGCACAGACCTTGCGGGACGCGCAGGAACCGGAAACCGGAAGCGAAGGACACGGAAGCCACATGGCGGGACAGAAGATCCGCATCAGGCTCAAGGCCTATGACCACGAGGTCATTGACAGCTCGGCGCGGAAGATAGTTGACACGGTGACGCGCACCGGCGCGCGGGTTGCCGGGCCTGTCCCGCTGCCCACGGAGAAGAACATCTACTGCGTCATCCGCTCGCCGCACAAATACAAGGACTCGCGCGAGCACTTCGAGATGCGCACGCACAAGCGCCTGATTGACATCATCGACCCCACGCCGAAGACCGTCGACTCGCTGATGCGGCTGGACCTGCCCGCCGGCGTCGACATCGAGATCAAGCTCTGAGGGACGCACCGACATGACCAAGCAGATCAAGGGCGTCCTGGGCACCAAGCTCGGCATGACCCAGGTCTTCAGCGACGACGGCAAGATCGTGCCGGTCACCGTCGTCGAGGCCGGCCCCTGCGTCGTAACCGCGGTGCGCACGCCCGAATCCGACGGGTACCTGGCCGTGCAGTTCGGTTACGGCGAGATCGACCCGCGCAAGGTGACCAAGCCGGTCGCCGGGCACTTCGCCAAAGCTGGCGTCACGCCCCGTCGGTACCTGGTGGAACTGCGCACCGATGACGCCACGGACTACACGCTCGGCCAGGAAGTCACCGCCGAGACGTTCGGCGCGGGCGAACTGGTGGACGTGACCGGCAAGAGCAAGGGCAAGGGCTTCGCCGGCGTGATGAAGCGGCACGGCTTCAAGGGCCTCAGCTCGTCGCACGGTACCCAGCGCAAGCATCGCTCGCCCGGCTCCATCGGCGGCTGTGCCACCCCGGGCCGCGTGTTCAAGGGCCTGCGGATGGCCGGCCGGATGGGTGGCGTCCGCACCACCGCCCCGAACCTCACGGTGCACGCGGTCGACGCCGAGCGTGGCCTGCTGCTGATCCGCGGCGCGGTGCCCGGTCCCCGCGGCGCGCTTGTCCTGGTCCGCAGCGCCGTGAAGACCCCCGCCCAGAGGGAGGCCAGGTGAGCACCGTCGTCAGCGTCGTCTCCGTGTCCGGTGCCGCGGACAAGGACGTGGAACTCCCGGACGAGATATTCGGCCGGGCGGTCAACATTCCGCTGATCCACCAGGTCGTGGTGGCGCAGGAAGCGGCCGCACGCCAGGGCACGCACTCCACCAAGTCCCGCGGCGAAGTCCGCGGCGGCGGCCGCAAGCCGTACCGCCAGAAGGGCACCGGGCGGGCCCGGCAGGGCTCCATCCGGGCGCCGCAGTACGCGGGCGGCGGTGTGGTGCACGGCCCCACGCCCCGTTCCTACGTGCAGCGGACGCCGAAGAAGATGAAGGCCGCCGCACTCCGCGGAGCGCTCTCCGACCGGGCCAGCCACGGCCGGGTGGCCGTGGTCGCCGGCTTTGTTGACGGGGACGTGCCGAGCACCAGGGACGCCCTCGCGCTGCTGCGCGCGGCGACCGGCCAGACCGGCGCCCGGCTCTCGGCCGCGGTGCTGGTTGTCGCGGCCGCGGGTGACGAGCTCACCCGCCGGAGCCTGCGCAACGCGCCCGGCGTCCGGGTACTCACCACCGAGCAGCTCAATACCCGCGACGTCCTGGTCAGCGAGCACGTGGTGTTCACCGAGCCGGCCCTGGACGCGTTCATCAGCCGGGCCAGCGCGAAGCCGAAGGAGGGGCAGCGGTGAGCAAGATCGCCAATCCGCGGGACATCCTGCTGCGGCCGGTCATCTCCGAGAAGAGCTACCGGCTGGCCGACAACGGCAAGTACACCTTCCTGGTGACGCCTGCCGCCAACCGGACCCAGATCAGGCAAGCGGTCGAGGCCGTGTTCGGGGTCAAGGTGACCGGCGTCAACACCATCAACCGGCCAGGAAAGCGGCGGCGTACCCGGCAGGGCTTCGGTACCCGCGTCGCCACCAAGCGCGCCATCGTCAGCCTGGCTGAGGGTGAGCGTATCGATGTCTTCGGCGGCCCGGTCAGCTAGGCAGCCGACCACATCCAGAGGAGCTTGAGCACAGATGGCTATCCGCAAGTACAAGCCGACCACCCCGGGCAGGCGGGGTGCGAGTGGCGCCGACTTCTCCGAGATCACCCGGAGCGAGCCGGAGAAGTCGCTTGTCCGCCCGCTGCACTCCAAGGGTGGCAGGAATGTGCACGGCCGGATTACCGCGCGGCACCAGGGCGGCGGCCACAAGCGTGCCTACCGGCTGATCGACTTCCGCCGGTCGGACAAGGACGGCGTCCCGGCGAAGGTCGCGCACCTGGAGTACGACCCCAACCGGACGTCCCGGATCGCGCTGCTGCACTACGCCGACGGCGAGAAGCGCTACATCCTGGCTCCGCAGGGGCTGTCGCAGGGAGACCAGGTGGAGAACGGGCCGGGTGCTGACATCCGGCCAGGTAATTGCCTGCCGCTGCGGAATATCCCGACCGGCACTGTGGTGCACGCCATCGAGCTCCGGCCCGGCGGCGGCGCCAAGATCGCGCGGTCGGCCGGCTCCGGTGTCCAGCTTCTCGCCAAGGAGGGCGGTTATGCGCAGCTGCGCATGCCGTCCGGTGAGATCCGGCGGGTGGATGCGGCCTGCCGCGCCTCCATCGGCGAGGTCGGCAACGCCGAGCAGGGCAACATCAAGCTCGGCAAGGCAGGCCGTAACAGGTGGAAGGGGCACCGCCCCACTGTTCGCGGTGTCGCGATGAACCCCGTTGACCACCCGCTGGGCGGCGGCGAAGGCAAGAGTTCGGGTGGCCGTCACCCGGTGAGCCCGTGGGGCAAGCCCGAGGGACGCACCAGGAAGGCCCACAAGCCAAGCGACCGGCTGATCACCCGCAGGCGCAGCAAGAAGAAGCGGTAGGAGCACCTTACGATGCCTCGTAGTCTCAAGAAGGGCCCTTTCGTTGACGACCACCTGCTCAAGAAGGTGGACACGCAGAACGACAAGGGCACCAGGAACGTGATCAAGACTTGGTCGCGACGCTCCATGATCATTCCGGCGATGCTCGGCCACACGATCGCGGTGCACGATGGGCGCAAGCATGTGCCGGTCTTCATCACCGAGGCGATGGTCGGCCACAAGCTCGGGGAGTTCGCCCCGACGCGGACGTTCCGGAGCCATGTCAGGGATGACCGCCGCAGCCGCCGCTAGGCAGCATCGCGGTGCAAGACAAGTGAACTGGCCACGCAGTGCTGGCCCGGGGGGCAACCCCCGGACCCCCGGGCAGCAGCCCGGGACCAAGAACTGAGAGCTGAAAGGCGAGTAAGGCACATGGAAGCTAGGGCTAAGGCGCGGTATGTACGCGTCACGCCGCGGAAGGCCCGCCGGGTGGTGGACCTCATCCGTGGGATGCCTGCCGAGCAGGCGCGGGCGGTGCTCGCCTTCGCGCCGCAGTCGGCGAGCGACCCCGTCGGCAAAGTGCTGGCGAGTGCCATCGCCAACGCGGAGCATGCCAAGCAACTCGACGCCAGCTCGCTCGTGGTCAGCCGGGCCTGGGTGGACGAGGGTCCGACGCTCAAGCGGTTCCGGCCGCGGGCCCAGGGCCGTGGCTACCGGATCAACAAGCGCACCAGCCACATCACGGTAATCGTCTCGGATGAACCTAAGGGGAGGTCCCACTAGTGGGCCAGAAGGTGAACCCACACGGGTTCCGGCTTGGCATTACCACCGACTTCAAGAGCCGGTGGTATGCGGACAAGCTGTACAAGGACTACGTCGCGGAAGACGTGGCGATACGCCGGATGCTGCAGCGAGGTATGGAGCGCGCAGGCATCTCCAAGGTGGAGATCGAGCGAACCAGGGACCGGGTCCGGGTGGACATCCACACGGCGCGGCCCGGCATCGTCATCGGGCGCCGCGGCGCCGAGGCGGACCGGATCCGTGGTGACCTGGAGAAGCTCACCAGCAAGCAGATCCAGCTCAACATCCTCGAGGTGAAGAACCCCGAGACTGATGCTCAGCTGGTCGCCCAGGGCGTGGCCGAGCAGTTGTCCAGCCGGGTTTCCTTCCGGCGGGCGATGCGCAAGGCGATGCAGACGTCGATGAAGGGCGGGGCGAAAGGCATCCGGGTGCAGTGCTCCGGGCGCCTGGGCGGTGCCGAAATGTCGCGGTCTGAGTTCTACCGCGAGGGACGGGTACCGCTGCACACCCTCCGCGCTGACATCGACTACGGCTTCTACGAGGCCAGGACCACCTTCGGCCGGATCGGCGTGAAGGTCTGGATCTACCGTGGCGAGGCCCCGTCGACCCGGGCCGAGCGCGAGGCTGCGGCGGCTGCATTGCGCGCGGGCCAGCGCCGGGAACGCCCGCCGCAGCAGACCGCCCGGGCCCGTCGCCGTCCGGGCGACGGAGGCGGGCCGGCTCAGCCCCCGCCTGCCCCGGACGAGGCACCGAGGGCCGCTGCGGCTGTCGCAGCCGGGCCGGCCGCGACCACCGGCGAGGAGGGCTGAGTCATGCTCATCCCGCGCAGGACAGCGCACCGCAAACAGCACCGGCCGGATCGGCACGGTGCCGCCAAGGGCGGGACCCGGGTGGCTTTCGGTGAGTACGGCATTCAGGCGCTGGAGCACTCGTACGTGACCAACCGGCAGATCGAGGCCGCACGTATCGCCATGACGCGGCACATCCGCCGGGGCGGGAAGGTGTGGATCACCATCTACCCCGACCGGCCACTGACCAAGAAGCCGGCCGAGACCCGGATGGGCTCCGGCAAGGGCTCACCCGAGTGGTGGG
>CAYPQM010000175.1:0-12960 GCA_964412845.1 uncultured Streptosporangiaceae bacterium | reverse complement strand
GCCGGCCGGGCGGCCGGCGTGGACCCGGCCGTGCCGGAGTTGCCGGAGTTGCCGGAGTTGCCGGAGTTGTTGGAGATGGCGCTGGCGACGGACCTGGCGACTTCGTCCTCCAGGGATCCGCGGGCCGCCTCGCCCGCCACCAGGTTGGTGACCACGTCGCGCACCTCGGTGAGCCGCCGGAGGGTCTCCGTGTGCCGGGCCACCAGCAGGTTGAGGCGACGCTCCGCCCCGTCGTGGATCGCGGTCGCCCGGGCCGTGGCCTCATCCAGCATCTGCTTGGCCTGCGCCTTGGCCGCGGCGACGGCGCTCTCGGACTTCTTCTGTGCCTCGCTGAGGGTGTGGTCGGCTTCGCTGCGCGCACTGGTGCGCGTCTTGTCCGCCTCCGCCCGCGCGCTGGCGATGGCGTTCTCAGCCTGCTCCTGGGCCGCGGCGAGCATGCGCTCGGTCTGCTCGCGAGCCTCCGCCTTGAACCGGTCCGTCTCCTGCTTGGCGTCGGCGCGCAGCTTCGCGATCTCGTCGAGAGCGCGGGCCTTCCCGGCCTTGGCCTCGTCATCGGCCAGCTTGAGGATCTGGCCCATCCGCTCGCTGACCTCTTCATAGGCGGGCTTGGTGTCCTCCGCCTTCTGCCGGCTAGCGGACAGCTCCAGCTTGAGCCGCTCCATCTCGTCCAGCGAGCGGGACAGCCGCTCCTCGAGGTCGCGGGTCTGGCTGCGGGAGCGGGCGACGAATTCGTTCACCTGGCGGCGGCTGTAGCCACGCATCTGTACTTCGAACGCGTCTTCAGAGTCGAGGTCAGGGATGAGATCAGTGTGCTCTGTCATGGTGTCACCCGAGAGTGGGTCAGGCAGGCAACCGCCACCGCCCACCAGGGGCGCGGTCGGGCTCCCTGAGGTGGGGGCGGGGTCGTTGCGTAGCTAGATGGTCCGGAAGTGCAGGTACAACGGGCTCGACTCTTGTCCTGAACAGCCTCGGGCGCAACCGAAACGAACGAGTGTCCCGTTTTGCCCCGATTGTGCGCCATCCCGTGATGAGCTGTTGGCTGAGCATACCCGGGATCAGGGCGGCTTCAGCGGGGTTACCGGCGGAACGCCATGATGCGGGAAATGCGCGGAATGTCAGCCGCCGGGGAGGCGCCGATGACGACGGGCCTGATCGGGTCGATCGATGGCATCGCCCCGTCGATTCACCCGGAAGCGTGGATCGCCCCCGGGGCGGTGCTGGTCGGCCGGGTCACCCTGGGCCGGTCGGCCAGTGTCTGGTACGGGTCGGTGCTCCGGGCCGACGACGAGGACATCGTGGTCGGTGCGGAATGCAATATCCAGGATCTGTGCTGCCTGCACGTGGATCCGGGTGAGCCGGTGATCCTGGAGGAACGGGTGTCGATCGGGCATGCGGCCACGGTGCACGGGGCCTATGTCGGAGCCGGGGCGCTCATCGGGATCGGCGCGGTCCTGCTGGGCCGGTCGCGGATCGGCGCTGGCTCACTGGTGGCGGCGGGCACGGTGCTGCGGCCGGGCCAGCAGGTCCCGGCCGGAGTCCTGGTGGCCGGCGTGCCAGGCCGGATCGTGCGCGACCTGACCGATGAGGACCGCGACTCGTTCGCCAATACAGCCGCCCGTTACGTGACCCGCGCCGGGCGGCACCGGGCCGCAGTCTGGCGCGAACTCGCAGGTTAATCGGCTGTGGAAGGCGATGGGCGCTTTACCGCATCCGGTTTCCCGACGCGCGCAACTTCTTGGAATTGTTACTGGCGCACTGGGTAAAATCCCTCTCGAGGGTGGTCCAGTAAATGACCCTGATGGGTCATGCGGGGGCGTGCGGCCACGTCGTAGCCTGGTGGCCAAGGGTTCCGCGAGTCCGCTCGGCGATGGAGGTGGGCGCGGGTGCGGGAGCATCTCGATCTTCGCGTCCCCGACCGTGTCGCGCTCGATGAGATCGAGCTCTACACGGAGGTGCTCAGCGCGGTGGCGGTAAGCGATAAGCCGCTCACCGCGGATGAGCTGGACGCGGTTCTGGGGATTGTGTCGGTGGCTGGCGTTTCCCGCGTCGGGGATTGAGTTTCCTCCCGGCCCGGCAGGCCAGGCCATCTTGTTGCGCTGCGTAATCGGGTATTACTTAAAGTATTCGCATGTTCGTGGTCCGGGCTGGATGCGCCTGATCAGATCCTTTACGCGTGCCGGAACATGACGTCCGTATCCCAGTGCGTGAAACCCAGCGATTCATACAGCCGGATCGCCGCGGTATTCGCCTCATCCACATACAGCATGACTTCGGGCAGGCCGCGCGACCGGAGGTGTCGCAGGCCGGTCAGGGTGAGCGCACGGCCCAGGCCGCTGCCCTGCTCACCGGGGTCGACCCCGACCACGTAGACCTCGCCGATCGCCTCATGGCCGTGCGGGGGAGCCCCGGGATGGCTGCCGTGGACCTTGGTCCAGTGAAATCCCACCAGCCGTCCCCCCCGCTCGGCGAGGAAGAACCCGTCCGGGTCGAACCAGGGCTCCCGCTCCCGCAGTTCGAGGTCGGTACGGGTCCAGGAGCCCTGCTCGGGGTGACTGGCGAAGGCCACCGCGTTGATCGCGATCCAGGCGTCCTCGTCCTGGCCGACCCGGAAGGTGCGGACCGTGACGCCCTCGGCGAGCTGAGGTGCGGCCAGCGGGGCCTGCAGGGGGCGCCGCATGGTCCAGAGCGCGCGCACCCGCTCGAACCCCATGGCGCGGGCCAGCGCCGCGGCCGCAGGCAGATCGCCGTGCGCCCAGAGCCGGAGCGAACGGCTGCCCGCCTCGGCCAGCAGCGCCTGGGTGAGGGCCCGGCCGAACCCGTGACCGCGGTAGGCCGGGTGGATGACCAGTTCCCCGCTCGGCCCCTCGACCGGGTCGGTCGGGTCCAGGTGCGCGTACCCAGCGAGTTCCCCGCGGACGGTCAGCACCAGGTTGCGGGCCGCGGGATCCCCGCCGTACCGCAGGTGCAGCAGGACGTGCTCAGAGAGCGGGCTGACGTTGTCCTGGTCCGTGGCCGCGGCGACCAGGCGGGTGACCTCGCCCGTCCGGGACTCGCTGATCCGGCCCGCCGCGCTGATCTCGGCTGGCCCGGGCGGCGCGTCACCGTTCGGCGGACGCAGCGCTGGCCTCCCTCTGGCCGTCCACAGCGGCGGCGGAGTCGTCCTCGGCCGGGCGGGCACTGTGCGGCCCCCGGCCGTCGTCGCCGCTCTTGGCGGGCACGAAACGGTACCCAACGTTGCGCACGGTCCCGATCAGGGCCTCGTGCTCCACCCCGAGCTTCGCCCGGAGCCTGCGCACATGCACGTCGACCGTCCGGGTGCCGCCGAAGTAGTCGTACCCCCACACCTCTTGCAGCAGGTGGGCCCGGGTGAAGACCCGTCCCGGGTGCTGGGCCAGGAACTTGAGCAGCTCGAATTCCTTGAAGGTCAGGTCGAGGGCCCGGCCGCGCAGGCGGGCGGTATACGTTGCCTCGTCGATCGCGAGGTCACCCGAGCGGATCTCGTCGGGCGTCGCGGGAACCTGGCTCGCCTGGCGGCCGATGGCCAGCCGCAGCCTCGCCTCCACCTCAGCAGGTCCCGCCGTGTGCAGGATCACGTCGTCGGCGCCCCACTCCGCGGTCAGCGCGGTGAGGCCACCCTCAGTCACGATGACCAGCAGCGGCCCGTCCAGGCTGGTGGTGCGCAGCAGGTGGCACAGCACCTTGGCCTGAGCGAGGTCACGCCGCGCGTCCACCAGCACCGCGTCGGCGGGCGGCGAGTCGGCGAGTGAGGGCGCCTCAGCAGGTGCGACGCGGACTGTATGCAGCAGCAGGCCGAGCGAGGGCAGGATTTCCCCGGCCGGCTCCGCAGCGCTGGTCAGCAAGAGCAGGTCACTCACGCGCTGCCACCTCCGCCCTGCGGTGCTCTATGCGGGAAACTACGCTTGGACACACACAAGGACCCGAGGGCAGCTTTGCCCGGATCCGATGTGAGCGAGGATAGCCGACATGGGCATGGTTACGGTGCGCTACTGGGCGGCGGCGAAGCAGGCCGCCGGTGTCGCCGAGGAAAAAGTAAGCGCTGGCACGCTGGCCGAGGCACTTGCCGCGGCGATGACAGCGCGCAGGTCCGGGCCTGCCTCAGGCGCCTTCGCCGCAGTGCTGGCCAGGTCATCGTTCCTTGTCGACGGCGCACCGGTGGGCTCCCGCGCACCTGGCTCGGTCGCCCTGGCGGACGCCGCCGTCATCGAGGTGCTGCCGCCCTTCGCGGGCGGCTAGCACGACGACGGAGTCCTGAGACGTCGCGCGCCGCGGGTGCCGGCGACGAGGTGTGCCCTAAGGGGGCTAGAGGCACCCGCCGGCCTGCGGGTGCCTGCGCGCCCCGGTGCCCGGGTCAGAAGAAGCGGAAGTCGGGATGGCTGTCGTGCCACAGGAGCATGACGACCCGGCCGATGATGCTTGAGCCTTTGATCGGGCCCCAGAAGCGGCTGTCGCAGGAGATCGCCCGGTTGTCGCCCATCATGTAGAACTCCCCGCGCGGGACGTGGAATGGGTCTTGCCTGGTGGCACCGGGTATCGGAGGCCCGAGCGGGTCATCTGGCGGCAGGTATGGCTCGCGGAGCCGCCTGCCGTCGACGTAGAGGATGCCGCCTGCCGAGTAGATGGTCTGGCCCGGCAGCGCGATGACGCGCTTGACGAGGTCGGTCGTGGCCGGCCCGCCGCAGCGGTCACGCGGCGGGTGGGTGAATACGACGATGTCGCCCGCGCGCAACTGGTGCCAGTTGAAGAACGCTTTCTGCACCAGGATCCGGTCATAGACATCAAGTGCCGGCACCATGGAGGTGCTGGGGATCGAGAAGGGCTGGACCACGAATGTCCGGATGCCGAACGCCAGCAGCAGCGCCAGCGCGAGCCAGCTGGCCCATCCGGCGAGGGTGCGGCGCCGCGAGGGCGGCGCCTTGCGCGCGGCGACCGGGCCGCCCGCCGCGCGCCCGGGAGTCCTGCCCAGGTCATCGGGGGCGCCGCCGAAGTCAGCAGTGGTCATGCTGGTCACAGCCGTCCGGTGCGCCGCGCCCTCCGGCATAGCGGGGATCGGCGGGCCGTGAGTCGCCGTTGCGCGGATGGGCGGAGTGCGGATGGGCGGTGCGTGAGTGGGCCACGCTCGCCGCGTTGGCCGGTGCCGACGTGGACAGCAGCGCCACCGGGACGCCGAGAGAGCCGGCCAGCAGCAGCGCGCCCACCGCCGCACCGAGGCGCCGCCGTGGCTCGATCACCAGCCGCATGCGGGCCGCGCCTATGAGGTAGCTCCACGCGACCGAATGCGCGGGAGTCCCGTCCCTGATGAGCATGCTGGCGATCTCGGCCGCTTCGTCGCCATGACGGCTGCGCCATCGCTGCGGGTAGCAGCGCAGTGCGGACTCCACCAGGCGCATGGACCGCGGACCAGGCATCAGATTCCTCCCAGTCCAAGCCGCAGCCGCCCGACGCTGCTGACCCGCTCGATCGAGTCGAGGTGGTCGCGCAGCGCCACCACCCCCGCCGCCGTGATGCGGTAGGGCTGGCGCCGGTCCTCGGCAGGCAGGGCCTCGATCAGGCCCAGGCGCTCGAGGCGGTCGAGCGCGCCATAGAGCGTCCCGGGCCCCAATTGCAGCCCCGCGAACCCCCTGATGTCCTGGATCAGCGCGTAACCGTGTTTGGAGCCGTCGGCCAGGCTCGTGAGGATCAGGACCGATGCGTCGCCAGCCCGGCGCAGCACGTCCTGGCCGCCGGTGTCGTCCCGTTCGCGAGCTGCCATCGCGCCTCCTAGTACGCTGACCAATATATCAGTCAACGTACTAGTGTCCAGCAGTCGTTACCACCAGCGCTCTAGGATTGGCTCCCGTTCGGCGGGCGTAGTGCGACATGCGGGCGGCGGCCTGCCGGCCGTGTCACTGCGCCGGCCAGGCCGGGTGGCCCGCGGGTATGTTAGTCGGCGATGCGGAAGTTGACGGCGGTCCTGCTCGTCGTGGCCATCATCTGCGTCATCGCGGACCGGCTGGCGGTGGCCGTGGCCCAGCGCCAGATCGGCAGCCGGGTCGCGCAGGCCTATGAGCTTCGGGCCAGGCCCGGGGTCCGGATCCGTGGCTTCCCGTTCCTGACCCAGGTGGTGGCCGGCCACTATGGCGCGGTGGACGTCTGGATGAACAGCGTTGTCGCGGGCGGCGTGACGCTGTCCCGGCTGGACGCCCGGTTCACCGGCGTGCGCGCTCCGCTGAACCAGGTGCTGGGCCAGGGTGCGGCCACGGTGACGGCGGACCACGCCACGGCCACCGCGCTGGTGCCACTGGCCGCCCTGCGGCAGCGGCTGCCGCACGGCCTGGCGCTGCACCAGGACGGGCCGCGCCTCCGGCTGTCGGGCACCGTCGGCTACGCGGGCGTCCGCCTGCCCGTGGCGGCGACTGTCACGGCCACGGCCAGCCCGTCCGGGATCACCTTGCGGCCGCGGGACATCACGGTGGGCGGCGGCGTCACCATCCCGCTGTCCACCGTCGCCGGGCGGCTCGGGTTCGCCGTCCCGCTCGGCGCGCTACCGCTGCACCTGAGGGTCACTTCGGTCAGCGTGGGCCCGGCCGGACTGCGGATCACCGCCGCCCAGAGCGATGTCCACTTTGCGAGCCGGTGAACCAGTTGGCGCCTGCTTTCGTTACACAGATTGTGGCGCGGCACCGAGAGACCGACGGCAGGGGATCCAAGAGCAAGGTCTCCGACGAGGCACTAGTGCGCGCCCTGTACGCCGAACACGCTGGGCCACTGCTGCGCTACGCATTGCGCCTGACGACCGGCGATAGGCAGCGTGCGGAGGACATTGTGCAGGAAACGCTGCTCCGGGCATGGCTGCATCCCGAGGCGATCGCGCAGCGCCCGGCTCGCCCCTGGCTGTTCGCAGTGGCCAGGAACCTGGCCGTGGACGCCCACCGGGCGAGAAGCGCGCGGCCGCGCGAGGTTGGAGAGGCGGCGCTGGAGCTCGTGCCCGTCGCGGATGAGGCCGATCGGGCCCTGGAGTCGTGGGCGGTGGCCGACGCGCTCCGCGCGCTGCGGCCAGAGCACCGGAAGGTCCTGGTCGAGACGTACTACCTGGGCCGCTCGGTGGCTGAGGCCGCGGCCAGCCTCGGCATTCCGGGTGGCACCGTGAAATCCCGGACGTTCTATGCGCTCAAGGCGCTGAAGCTCGCTCTCGAGGAACGGGGGCTCGCGCCATGACAGGTTCCACGGACTGCCGTGACATCCGGCAGGCGCTCGGCGTGTACGTGCTGGGCGCCATCGATCCGGCTGAGCGCGGGCTGGTGGATGCGCACCTGAGCACCTGCCCGGAGTGCCGGGAGGAACTCGCGGGCCTGGCCGGCCTGCCCGCCCTGCTGCGCAGGGTTCCCGTCAATGAGGCGGAGGGGCTGGCGCACGACGAACTCGACGAGGTGCCCGCGGACCCGATCGCGGACGACCAGATGCTGCGGTCGCTGCTGGCGAAGACGGCCAGCCGCCGCCGCGAGCGGACGTGGCGCGGCCTGGCCGCCGCCGCCGGCATCGTCCTGGTGGCCGGGTCAGCCGGGGCAGCCGGCTGGAACCTGCTGCAGCCAGCGCCGGGCGGCGGCCAGCAGCAGGTCGCGGCCGCGCACTGGCGTACCGTGTCCGGCACTGACCGGGCCACCTTGACCAGCGTCAAGGTCAAGTTCGCGCCCCGGACCTGGGGGACCAGCATGGATGTGCAGGTCCGCGGGGTCCCGGTGGGAACCGACTGCCAGTTCCAGGTCACCGACTCGTCCGGGCACCGTTCCATCGTGGGCGGCTGGACCGCGACATACGGGGACAGCTCGTTCTGGTACCCGGGGGCAACGTCGATCCCGGTCCAGAACATGCGCAGCTTCCAGATCACATCAGGCGGGAAGGTGCTTGTCAGCGTCCCCGCTCAGTGACTCGCGGGACGAATTCGCGGTGCGCGGCGGGAATGGGATGCTGACCGGCTGCGCTGTACGGTGACGTGACCCCCGGGGTGCTCGTGGTAATGGTCGTGCTGATCGGCGCGACCGCTTTCGGGCTTTCCCGCCGCCGCCGGGACGGGCGGCTGCGCGCGGCCCGCGAGCAGCGGCCCGCGGACCGGGCCGGGGCCGGGCAGGATCGCCGGCTCACCGAGGCTGACCTGGGCCATCCCCTCGGGGAACGGGCCACCCTGTTGCAGTTTTCCTCATCATTCTGCGCGCCGTGCCGGGTCACCAGGCAGGTGCTCGCGGAGGTGGCCCGGGTGGCTGACGGCGTCGCGCATGTCGAGATCGATGTCGCTGACCGGGTGGACCTGGTGCGCGTCCTGGACGTCCGCCGGACGCCGACCACGTTCCTGCTGGGCCCCGATGGCCGGGTTTCCTCGCGGGCCAGCGGCCCGCCCCGCAAGGCAGATGTGCTCGCGGCGCTTGGCGAGGTGGCGTGAGCAGCGCTAATATCCTACCGGGTAGGTCGGAAGTGCCAGTAACCCGGGCCGCGCACGACATCGTGCGCGCACAGGTGCCCGGTACCAAGGGTGGTCGCATGGCGGAGCAGGGAGCGATGCGACCCGTGCTGGTGCGCACCATGCGATCAATGCGGCCCGGAGCGATGCGGCCGCTGCTGACCCGGCGGCGTGCGGTGGACTACTGCCGGGTGGCCACGGCACAGTGTCCGGCCATGCCGCGCCAGGGCGTCCCCGCCTGAAGCTTTCCGGTGCGCAGGCCAGCCCGGAGAGGTCAGGCCATCCGCCGGGCGCGTCCCAGGAGCGGGAGCCCAGACGCAGGATCTGGGCCAGCCAGTACCGCGGGAAAGGCACAAAGAATGAAAGTTGACCCCCGAGGGCAGCGCTTCAGCGCGGCGCTGTCCGCTATCGTGCTGGCGCTCGTGCTTATCACCGGACGCTGGTGGCTGCTGGCCGCGCAGGCGGTCGTGTTTGGCATCGGGGCGGTAGCCGGCCTGCGCTACGCGCCGTACGGGCTGATCTACCGCTGGCTGGTCAGGCCCCGGCTGGGCCCGCCCCGGGAACTGGAGGCCGCGGCGCCACCGCGGTTCTCCCAGGGTGTTGGCTTGGTGGTGAGCTTGATCGGGGTCGCCGGTTATGCGTCCGGCCTGACCCCGCTCGGCATTGTCGGCGCCGGGCTGGCCCTCGCCGCCGCTTTCCTCAACGCAGCCTTCGGCTACTGCCTGGGCTGCGAGATGTACGTACTTATCCGCAGAATCTGGCCTGGTCACCATGGAGTGGTGCGGCCAGAGTCCGACAAGGAGGTTGCTGCATGAGCCGTCCTGACGTCCTCGTGGACGCAGAGTGGGTAGAAGCACATCAGTCTGACCCTGGAGTGGTCCTCGTGGAGGTGGACGAGGACACCAGCGCATACGACACGGGCCACATCGCGGGCGCGGTCAAGATCGACTGGAAGAAGGACTTGCAGGACCCGGTCCGCCGCGACTTCGTGGACAAGGCCGGTTTCGAGGCCCTGCTTTCCGAGCGGGGTATCTCGAACGACGACACCGTGGTTCTCTACGGCGGGAACAACAACTGGTTCGCGGCGTACGCCTACTGGTACTTCCGGCTGTACGGGCACCAGAATGTGCGGCTGCTCGATGGCGGCCGCAAGAAGTGGGAGCTCGACTCCCGCGAGCTGGTCAAGGATGTCCCCGAGCGGGCGGCCACCTCATACGTGGCCAGCGATCAGGACTCGGCGATCAGGGCCTTCCGCGACGAGGTGGTAGCCGCGATCGGCAAGCGCAACCTGGTCGACGTCCGGTCGCCGGACGAGTTCGCCGGCCGGCTGCTGGCTCCCGCGCACCTGCCGCAGGAGGCAGCTCAGCGCGGCGGGCACATCCCGACCGCGAAGAACGTCCCCTGGTCCAAGGCGGCCAACGACGACGGCACGTTCAAGTCCGATGACCAGCTGCGCACGCTGTACGGCGATGAGGCGGGAGTGGACTTCAGCAAGGACACGATCGCTTACTGCCGGATCGGCGAGCGTTCCGCGCACACCTGGTTCGTGCTGCACGAACTGCTCGACCAGCCGAACGTCAAGAACTACGACGGGTCGTGGACCGAGTACGGGTCACTGGTCGGGGTGCCGATCGAGCTGGGGGACGCAGGATGAGCAACGAAGGCTGCGGGGCTCCGGCAGGCGGCGTGCCCATCCCGCAGGACACAGCGGGCCAGGCGATCGTCGAGGGCCACGTCACCCGCAGCGGCGTCGCCGTGCCCACCGGTTACGCGCGGCTGCTCGACGGCGGCGGGGAGTTCGTGGCTGAGGTACCGCTCGGCCAGGACGGCGGATTCCGGTTCTTCGCCGCCCCGGGGACCTGGACGGTGCGCGTGCTCGTTCCCGGCGGCGTCCGCGCCGAGCAGACGGTCACGGCGGCCTACGATCACGTCACGGCGGTGCAGGTCAGCGTCTGAGGCGCAGGTTGCTTATCGGCAGTTGAGGGGCGGGTGACTGCGGTCATCCGCCCCTCAGCGTTGAGGGCTCTGGTCCCGTTGCTGGCGAATTCCCCGCCTTGTTCATCTGCCTGTCACGTTTCATTCACCCAAACGTTCACCTGCGTGTCATCTCGCTCCCTATGAATGAGGGGTGGCCAGGCAGGTGGTTGACGCATCCTGGGCCGCGACCATCTCAGCGACGAGGGCGGGCCTCACTAGTGTCTCTTCAGGCTGATCCGGCGGACCCATGTCACAGCAGCAATCCCGAAGTCAGGCGGCCGTGACCTGCTCGGCGGGTCACTGCGCGCTGGGTCCGCGGCGGTATCGGCGGTGCCGTGCTGCGCGGCTTGGGCTGTGCCTGGGGTGAGACCAGCACGGTGGCCATGACCTGCGCGTCCACGCTCGGCGCGATTCCCGGCAGCAGCTTCGGCGCGATGAGCACGATCGTCAACGAACCCGGCTCTGCGTTCGGTGACCCAAGCCTGTTCGGCGTCCGCGCGGCCAGCATCCGCACCGGCCCCCATCCGAGCACGGCGTCCCAGGATCTGTCCCACGACGCATACTCCCGGCGGAATGCGGGATGACCGACGTCCGCGGGGAGAGGTCCGGCCAGGCACTGGCGCCCGGCCGTTCTCGCTCCGCGAGCCTGCTCGCGGAGCGGATGGCGGCTGCGTTGCTGCACCACGAGCCGGGCTGGCGGCTGCCCCGGCACAGCGCACTGGCCCGCCGCTACAACGTGACCACCGCCGAGATCGACGCCGCGATCGAACTCCTGGCCGCGCGGCACCTGCTTACCCGGCTGCCTGACGGCCAGGTGTTCCGGGCCAGCCCGGCCGAGTACCGGCTCGCCCTGGAGGGCCTGCCCGGTTTCGCCACGCAGGTCGACCCGATGGGTGGCGAGATGGTCTGCAAGAGCCGGAAGGTTTCCCGGCGGCGGCCCGCGGAAGACATCGCGCGGGCGCTCGGCGTGCCCCCCGGCCTTGAACTGCTTACCCTCCGCTGCCTGTGGACGGTGGGTGGCGAGCCCGCCGCATATTCGGCCAGCTACCTGCCACCGCAGATGGAAGGACTGGCCGGGGAGTTCGCCGACGCGTCATCGCCTGCCGGGCCCGCAGCGCGGCATAGCCGCCCCTGTGCCTTCCAGGTGGACTTCCAGCCGCCCGCCCCGTCGGTGGGCCGCAGCCTGCGGCTGGCCGCTGGCGAGCCCGCCGTCACGCTCACTGTCAGGCTTGAGGACACCGCGCAGCCTGGGGTGATCGCGCTGACCGTGGCGGTTCTACGGCCGGATCTGTTCCGCATCGTCGTGGAGTCACCGGGCATCCCGGCCCCCGCGGTCGGCCCGGATGGTCCGCCGGGCGGCTGGACACGGGCCCTGGAGGGCTGGGAATCTTGACTGGAGATGCGTGCCTCAGCGACGAATGCCGCGGAGCGCGAGCCGTGGCGAGCCCGCCACCTCATTTTTGGGACACCCCGCAACGCGGTGACTTCGTCGCTGCCCAGCCCTGCTTGGGGCGCTCTCGTGGACTCAGGAGGCGTTGAACATGGTTGAGCATCGGCAGGAATTTCAGGTTGCGCTGGAGGCCATCGAAACCAAGGTCATCGAGCTGTTCGCCCTGGTCGCCGGGGACCTGGCGGGTGCGACCGATGCCCTCCTGACCGGCAACAACGAGATAGTCAAAGTGCTGCTCGAACGCGAACAAGTTATCGACGCCCTCTACCCGGAGATCGAGGAACTGGTCAACCGGGAGATCGCGCTGCAGGCGCCCGTCGCCTCAGACCTGCGCTTCCTGCTCTCGGTGCTCCGGATCGTGCCCGAACTCGAGCGCTCCCATGACCTCCTGGTAGACATTGCCCGCCGGGCCGACCACGTTATCGGCGAGAACCTCTCGTCACGCAGCCGAGGGCTCATCAAGCGAATGGGAGACCTCGTATCCGACATGTGGCGCCAGACAGCGGACTCGTGGTACCAGCGCGACCGTTCTGCCGCGGCCGTGCTAGCCGAACGTGATGACGAGATGGACGAGCTGCACGCCAGCTTGATGGCCGAGCTTGCCTCAGGACAGCTGGCACTGCCGGTGACGATGGAGATGACGCTGGTGGCGCGCTGCTACGAGCGTCTCGCCGCTCACGCCGTCAACATCGCCCGCCGGGTGGTCTATCTCGCGGGATCCCTGCCGCCCGAGTAGTTCTCACCGCCGGGCAATTGCGCCGCGCGCTGGCCCCGCGCGGCCGGGACGCCCGCTTTCACTGTGTGTCCTCACATTGTTCACCTCTTGGCCCTCCTCCATTAACTCGCTCGTACGGGCGGCACGACAGACTCACGGCGTTGCCATGTCTGGCAGGCTGACCAGCTGGCACGGGGGGCCGGGTGCTCCGCGTGCCCGAGGAATTGACCGGGTAATACCGGAGAATGGGGTATTAAAAATGCAACGTCGGCGCATCCAGCGCGCAACGACGGTGGGGCTCGCCACCGCCGCGATGGTTTCCTTTGCCGCCGCCTGCGGATCCTCGGGCGGCGGATCCTCGTCGAG
>CAYPQM010000174.1:3229-13027 GCA_964412845.1 uncultured Streptosporangiaceae bacterium | reverse complement strand
GCCCGGGCCGCCCGCTCCGCCCGGGCCGCCCGGGCCGCCCGGGCCGCCCGCTCCGCCCGGGCATCGTTATTGGTGAACTTTTTAGCCCTCCCGGGGGCGAAAAAGTTCACCAATAAGAATTATCCACAGGGAATTGGCTAGATATCCACAGAACGGGATTCTGTTGTGCGGGCGGCGCGTGGCATGTCCACGCTTGATGGATGGCAGCTGACGTGCCAGAGCGCCTGCGTGCTCTGCTGATCACCCAGTGCGGTGTGCTGTCCAGGGGTCAGGCGGTGAGCGCCGGGATGACGGGCAAGGCCATCGCGGCGCGCTTGCGCACCGGCCGCTGGCAGCGGCTCCAGCGCGGCGTCTATGCGACCTTCAACGGAGAACTCCCACGGCCTGCAGTCATCTGGGCCGGTGTCCTTCGCGGCGGCCCGGACGCGGTGCTGAGCCACCAGACCGCCGCCGAATTGTCCGGGCTCCTCAGCTCCGCTGAACCTCTCGTTCACTTAACGGTGCCAAGCGGGGCACCTGTCGATCGCATTCCCGGGGTCGTTGTGCACTATTCGAGGCGGTTAGCCCAGGCGCGCCATCCGGTGCTCGAACCAGCCAGGACCCGGCTGGAGGAGACTGTCCTCGACTTGGGCCAGGCCGCCTTCACCCTGGACCGGGCCCTCGGCTGGATCTTCCTCGCCTGCGGGAGCCGCAAGACCACAGCCGAGCGGATCGCCGCTGCGATGGCCATGCGGCCCAGAATGCGCTGGCGTGCCGACTTGGCCATGGCGCTCGACGTCGCGGGCCAGGGTGCGCACTCCCTGCTCGAATTCAGGTACGTGAACCGGGTCGAGCGACCGCATGGCTTACCGGCGGCCACCCAGCAGCACCAGGTACAGCGCGGCGGACGTCATCAGTACCAGGACGTCCTGTACGAGGCTTTCAGCGTGGTCGTCGAGCTTGACGGGCGCGCCGCGCACCCGGAGGAGTTCCGGCTGCGCGATGTCCGGAGGGACAACGCGAACGTCGCCGCCGGCCAGGTCACGCTCCGCTACACCTGGGCCGACGTGACGCAGCGCCCGTGCGCCGTGGCGGCCGAGGTGGCGGCAGCGCTCGCGCAGCGGGGCTGGACCGGCGCCCCCCGCCGATGCGGCCCGCACTGCACCCTCCCGCGGCACTGACCCCCGGCAGCCCTGCAGCTCCTGCGATCCTGCGCCGAGATTCTGCCCAGGCGGGACTGAGTGGTGTCAGCCGGGCATGACAGGCTGGGAGCGTGATCGTGGGCATCGGCGTGGACATCGTGGACATCTCGCGTTTCGAGGCGGCGCTGAACCGGACTCCGGCACTGGCCCGCCGGCTGTTCGCGGAGAGCGAACGGGCCGCACCGCCAGCGTCACTCGCCGCGAGCTTCGCCGCCAAGGAAGCGGTGGCCAAGGCCCTGGGCGCGCCGCCCGGGCTGCGCTGGGCCGACGTGGAAGTCATCCACGACCCCGCCGGGCGCCCGTCGCTGGAGGTCCGCGGCACCGTCGCTCAGGTCGCCGGCCAGCAGGGGGTCCGCCGCTGGCACGTGTCGCTCAGCCACGATGCCGGCGCCAGCGTCGCGATGGTGGTGGCCGAATCATGAGAAACGCGCATGAGGTAGCAAAAGTACGGATGGCCGAACGCACCCTCATGGGCACACTGCCGCCCGGCACGCTGATGCAGCGGGCCGCGGCTGGCCTGGCGTCGGTCTGCGCCGGCCTGGTGGGCACGGTGTACGGGGCACGCGTCGTGGTGCTCGCCGGGAGCGGTGACAACGGCGGTGACGCGCTGCATGCGGCCGCCCGGCTGGCCCGGCGCGGGGCGGCGGTCCTCGCGGTCGCTGCGGCCGGCCGGGTGCACGAGGAGGGTGCCGCCGCGCTGCGCGGCGCGGGGGGCCGGCTGACCGGCGCCGGTGACCCGTCCGTGCCTGCCGCGATCGACGCGGCCGACCTGGTCATCGATGGCCTGCTCGGCATCGGCGGCCGTGGTGGCCTGCGGGAGCCTTTCGCGGCGCTGGCCGGGCTGGCGGCGCGGTCCCCGGCGGTGGTGGTCGCCACCGACCTGCCGAGCGGAGTGGACGCGGACACCGGCGTGGTCGAGGGGACCGCGGTGCGTGCGGACGTGACGGTGGCCTTCGGCACGTGGAAACCGGGCCTGCTCATCGACCCCGGTGCCAGCTACGCGGGAGTGGTTGAGCTGATCGACATCGGCCTGGCGCCCTACCTGGAGCTGCCGGCCGTCGCGGGGATGCAGGCCGCCGACGTGGCCGCGCTGCTCGGGCAGCCATCGGGGGACTCGGACAAGTACCGCCGGGGCGTGGTCGGCATCCTGGCGGGCAGCGACCGGTTCACCGGCGCGGCCGCGCTGGCCGTCGGCGGCGCCCTGCGCGGCGGCGCCGGGATGATCCGGCTGGTCTCCGCGGAGTCGGCGGTGGCGGTGGTCAGGCAGCGCTGGCCGGAGACAGTGATCACGGTGACCGGCGGCGATCTGCCGGCCGGCGAGGAGATCAAGGCCGCCGGGCGGGTCCAGGCCTGGGTGGCCGGTCCGGGCATGGGCACCGACGATCAGGCCCGGGCACGGCTGGCGGCGGTACTCGACACCGATGTCCCCGTGCTCGTGGACGCGGATGGCCTCACGCTGGTCGCCGCCGACCGGGAGATGCTCAACCGGTCCGCCCCCACCCTGCTCACCCCGCACGCGGGCGAGCTGAGCCGCCTGCTCAGCGCCGCTGCGACGGTAGACCCGGCCGACGTCGAGGCACGCCGCCTGGAACACGCCAGGATGGCCGCTGCCGAACTGGGAGCCACCGTCCTGGTGAAGGGCTCGACCACGGTTATCGCGGCCGCTGGCGGGGACTCAGTGGCCGGGCCGGCCCTGGTGAACCCGACCGGCACCTCGTGGCTCGCCACCGCGGGGACCGGCGATGTGCTGTCCGGGCTGGCCGGTTCCCTGCTGGCTCAGGGCCTGGCGCCGCGGGAGGCGGCTGGGGTGGCCGCGTACCTGCACGGCCTCGCCGCGCGGTTGGCCGCCGCGGGCACCGGCGGGGGACCTGGGCCCGCCGAAGGCGGGTCAGGCCGGGCGGGCGACCGCGGGGCGCGGGGCGGGGCGGGGCGCCGCGGCGCCTGGGGCGGGGCGGACGCGCCGATCGGGGCGGCCGACGTCATCGACGCGCTGCCCGCCGCGATCCGGGCCGTCCGCGAGGCCCCCGGGCGGTAGTGCCGCGAGGCCCCGGGGAGCGAGGCAGCCGGGCGGTAGTGCCGCGAGGCACCGGGGCGGTAGTGCCGCGAGTTCACGCCAGGAGCGAGGCAGCCGGGCGCTGCGCCGGGGCGGCTGAGCCAGGCGAGGTCGCCGCTCCGGCGCCAGCCACTGGGCCGTAAGCCGCGCGCTGGCGAGATCTGGCCCGGTGCACCGGGCGGGTGCTGGCACACTGGACCGTCATGGATGGTCAACCTGAAGCGCTCATTGACCTGGACGCGGTTCGGGACAATGTCGCGGCGCTGCGGGAGCATGTGGGCGGTCCGCAGGTGATGGCCGTGGTCAAGGCCGACGGCTACGGGCACGGCATGATTCCCGGTGCGGTCGCCGCCCTGGCCGGCGGCGCGGACTGGCTCGGCGTGGTGCACGTGCACGAGGCCCTGGCGCTGCGCCGGGCCGGCATCTCCGCCCGGGTGCTCTGCCTGCTGGGGGTGCCGGGCGCCGCACATGAGGACGCTGTCCGCGAGGACGTGGACCTTTCGGTGTCCACCACCGCGATGGTCGATGAGGCCGCCCGGGCCGCGGTGCGCGCTGGGCGGCCCGCACGCCTGCACCTCAAGGTGGACACCGGGATGTCGCGGGGCGGCGCCACGCTGGCCGACTGGCCGGCCCTGGTGGACGCGGCACTGGCCGCGGAGGCCGCCGGCCAGGCCCGCGTCGTTGGCCTGTATTCGCACCTGGCCTGTGCCGACATGCCGGGACATCCGTCGATCATCGCGCAGCAGGAAGCGTTCGGTCATGCGGTGTCGCTCGCGGAAAGGGCAGGCGCGCGTGCCGACGTGCGGCACCTGGCGAACACCCCGGCGACCCTCACCCTGCCCGAGACGTGGTTCGACATGGTCCGGCCGGGCGGGGCGGTCTTCGGGCTGTCCACGCTGCCCGGCGGGGCACCGGACTGGCTGCGGCCCGCGATGACGGTGCGCGCCCCGCTGGTGCAGGTCAAGCAGGTGCCGGACGGGACGGGTGTGTCATACGGCCTCCGGCATGTGACGCGGGGCAGCAGCACGCTCGGATTGGTGCCGCTCGGTTACAACGAGGGGGTGCCGCGCAGTGCGTCCGGCGTGGTCGAGGTGGCGGCCCGCGGGCGGCGGTGGCTTATCTCCGGCACCGTCTGCATGAACCAGTTCGTGGTCGATTTCGGCGCTGAGCCGGCCGGGACCGGGGATCAGGTGGTGCTGTTCGGGCCGGGTGACTCAGGGGAGCCGACCGCCCAGCAATGGGCCGATGCGCTCGGCACCCTTTCGTATGAGATCGTGACCAGGTTCGGTGACCGGATTCGCCGAACCTACTCTGGAGTAGCATCTGAGAAAGAGTCTGTGCACGACGGTGTGGACACGGGCCGGCCAGGTACGGAGTTCCCTGAAACGGAACATCCGGGCGCGGTGACTGCGCCACGCGGCTAACGTCGCTGCACGTGGCAGGCTCGCGGCTGGAGGACCTATGGCTAGCTGGCGGCGGATCACCGGCGTAGCCGGGCTGGCCGCGGGCGCGGCGGCAGCGGGGGCTGGGGTTATCCTCGCCGCCGAGCGCATCGCGGTCGGGCACGTCCGGGCTATCCGCAGCGGGGCCGAGCCCGAAGCCCTGGGCTCGCTGCGCGGGCGCGTCCTGACGGTTCTGGCGGATGACGGGGTCCCACTGCACGTCGAAATCGACGAACCGGCCGAGCCGGGCGGACCGCGGGAAATCGGTGCGGAGCCGGCCCGCCCGGCCGACCCGGTCACCATCATCTTCTGCCACGGTTACACGCTGAACCAGGACAGCTGGCACTTCCAGCGCCGGGATCTCGGCCGTTACCGGCTGGTCTTCTGGGACCAGCGCGACCATGGCCGCTCGGGCCGGTCGGCGGACGGCCCGGCCAGCATCGAGCGGCTGGGCGCCGACCTGGACATGGTCATCAAGGCAGTGGCACCGGGGGATATGCCGGTGCTGCTGGTCGGTCATTCCATGGGCGGCATGACGATCATGGAGCTGGCGGCCCGGAATCCTGGGCTGTTCGGTACGAAGATCGTCGGTGTCGAGCTCGTCTCCAGCGCGGCCGGCGGCCTGGACGCGGGCAGCCCGTGGATGCCGGGGCCGCTCCGGCTGGTGATGCAGCGGACGCTGCCCATGATCCTGCGCGGGGCCGCCACCGGTTACCGGGCCATCCTGGTGGAACACGGCCGCCGGGCCTCCAGCGAACTGTCGTTCCTCGGCACCCGGTACATCGGGTTCGGCGACTCGGAGGTAAACCCGGCTGTGGTCGACTTCCTTGAGCAGATGATCAGGTCAACTCCGATGGCCGTTGTCGCCGCGTACAGCCAGGCCCTCTTCGACTACGACATGCGGGCCACCCTGCCCGTCCTGGGCCGTGTCCCGGTGACCGTGCTGGTCGGCGAGCGGGACCGGCTGATCACGCCCGCGCTCGGGCTGGAACTCGCCGCGCAGATTCCCGGCGCGGAACTGAACTGGGTACCTGGCGGGGGGCACGTCCTCATGCTTGAGTGTCCTGACCTCGTCAACGAGTCGATCGCCGCCCTCGTCACCCGGGTCACTACCGGCCAGGTGACCCGCGAGCGCTCGGCGTGAGCGCACCTGCGGGGGCCGCGAGCATCCGGGTAGCGACCGCGGACGAGATGCGCGCGCTGGGCCAGCGGATCGCTACCTTGCTGCGCCCGGGCGACCTGGTGGTGCTGTCCGGGCCGCTCGGTGCCGGGAAGACCACGCTCGCCTCGGGCATTGGGCAAGGGCTGAACGTCCGCGGCCCGGTGACCTCGCCGACTTTCGTCATCGCCCGGGTCCACCCGCCGCTCGGCACCGGGCCAGCTCTGGTGCATGCGGACGCCTACCGGCTGGCCAGCCCGGCCGAGGTCGACGACCTCGACCTGGACGCCGATGTGTGCACTTCGGTCACCGTGGTGGAGTGGGGTGAGGGCCTGGTCGAAGGGCTCGCCGCCGATCGCCTGGACATCACCATCGCGATGGCCAGGGCCGCCCCGGCAGGATCCCCGGCTGGCCCCGGGGACGATAGCCGGATGGTGCGGCTTTCCGGGGTGGGGGAGCGCTGGGCGGCGGCGGCAGTGGAATCCGCGTGTTGTGCCGTGCTGCCTGCGCCCGAGGCTTTATAGTTGCCGACTGTCCCCGCATTGCCTTTGTCGGCTGCTTCCCGGAAGTGCTGCCGGCCCGGCAATGTTTCCGTGCCGTCGTAGCACGGTCCGATCCCTTCCCCGGAGGGCGCCGTGGCTCAGCAGGGGCCTCCTCCCCCGCGGTCCAGCAGGATGCCCGAGCCGCGTCGGGCCGCTCCGCGCTGGTCTGAGGCTGACCCGGTGGACGGGGACGAGGAGCTGCCGCCGTGGGCGGGTCTCGGAATCGACCCACGCTGGGCGGAACGGTCTGAGCGTCCCCGTCCGGCCGTCCGCGAGGACAGCGGCGGGGCCACTGCGCCGCCCGGCAGGCGCCCCCCCGGACGGGCGGCGGCCGCCCGTGCGCGCAAGACACGGCGCGGTTTCTTCTTCTGGGTGATCGTGCTCGCGGTCGTGGTCGTCATCGGCGGTGGGAGCTGGTGGCTGCTGCGCGGCAACAACAAGACCGCACCACTGCCCGGCCAGATAATCAGCAGTTTCCTGCCCGGCGAATTCCAGACCGTGCCGAACGCCTGCTCAGCGGTGTCCACGGCCACGCTGGACCAGTACCTGCCCGGCAAGCGGACCAAAGTGGTCCCGGACTCGCTCAATGGCCGGGCGGACAGTCTGTGCGACTGGACGCTCGACGCCAAGCCCATCTACCGCCTGCTGGATGTCGAAGCGCAGGCCTACGCGCCCAACGGGCTGGCCAGCGGGAACGGCAGTGCGACCTTCGCGGCCAGCGACTCCTATCGTCAGGCCATGGCCGAGAAGGCCAGCCCGCCCAAGGCCAGCCATCTGCCCAAGGCCAGGGTGACCGTGCTGCGCGGGCTCGGCAGCGCCGCGTTCTCGGCGCTCCAGGTGACCACGGCGGGCGGTGACACCACCGACCTGCTCACCGTGGCGATCCGTGATCACAACGTGCTGATCACCGTGGTCCTTGAAGGACTCGACCATTCCAGCACGGGCGGCTACGGGCCGGTTTCCGCCGCCCAGCTCAAGGCCGGGGCGCTCGCCGTGGCGCGGGGCATCCTGGCCCAGGTGCATTGACCCAGCCAGTCCTGGTGCTGGCCCAGAGCACCGTTCCGGTAGCTCGCTGACGTCATCTAGGTTTGATTCGTGCTGCTGCTCGCCTTCGATACCGCGACGCCGGCCGTGACAGTGGCCCTGCATGACGGGGCGCAAGTGCTCGCGGAGGTGGCGTCTGACGATGCCCGCCGGCACGGCGAGCTGCTCGCATCCGCTATCGACAAGGTGCTGGCTGATGCCGGCCGGACCCAGCTGGACGTCACGGCGGTGGCCGTCGGGACCGGGCCGGGCCCCTACACGGGACTGCGTGCGGGACTGGTCACGGCGCGGGTGCTCGGCAGCGCCCTGGGCATCCCCGTCCACGGGGCGTGCACGCTCGACGTGATCGCGCTGGATGCCGTGACCGAGGCCGCCGGGCGGGACTTCGTTGTCGCCACTGATGCCCGGCGCAGGGAGCTGTACTGGGCCGGGTACTCGGCCGCCGGTGACCGGCTGACCGGGCCGACGGTGAGCGCTCCTGGTGAGATCGGGGCGGACTGCCCGGTCGCCGGGGTGGGTGCGGGAATCTATCCCAGCCTGCTTGGTGAGCCGATCAGGCCGGAGTATCCGGCCGCGCGCACGCTCGCCCGCCTGGTCGCCCAACGACTGGCGGCCGGACTGCCGATGCCGGCGGAGCCGTTGTACCTGCGCAGGCCGGACGCCCGGGTCCCTGGCCCGCCGAAGCGGGTGACCCCGTCGTGAGCATTGTGTTGCGTCGCATGTCCCGCGGTGATCTGGCGGCCGTGCTCGTCCTGGAAGATGCCCTGTTCGGCAAGGAGGCGTGGACCGAGCGGATGCTCCGCGCCGAGCTCGCCGGGGGGGCGGCCGGACGCTACTACGTGGTGGCCGAAGAGGAGGCGCTGGTGGTCGGCTACGCTGGCCTGCTCGCCGCGGGCGGCGGCCAGGCGGATGTGCTGACGATGGCCGTGGCGCAGGACCGCTGGGGCGAGGGGATCGGCGCCGCCCTGCTCGGCGAGTTGCTCGCCGAGGCCGGCCGGCGGCACTGCCGCGAGGTCTTCCTGGAGGTCCGGGTGGACAACGGGCGGGCGCAGGATCTGTACCGCAGGCACGGCTTCACCGACATCGGGCTGCGCCGGGGCTATTACCAGCCCTCAGGTACCGACGCCCTGGTGATGCGGCGGGTCGCGGACACTCCTGGCGGGCCCGCGGCTGGCACTGCGGCTGGCACTGCGGCTGGCACCGCGGCTGGCACCGCGGCCGGCGGCGCGGCCAGCACCGCGACGGCACGCGCCCGCCGCACCTGGCCGCGGACCGGGGGCACCGAATGACCGCGCCGCTGGTCCTGGGCATCGAGACCTCCTGCGACGAGACAGGCGCCGGCCTGGTCCGCGGGCACGAGCTGCTCGCGGACTCGGTCGCGTCCAGCGTGGCCGAGCACGCCCGGTTCGGTGGCGTGGTCCCCGAGGTGGCCAGCCGGGCGCACCTGGAGGCGATGGTCCCCGCCGTGGACCGCGCGCTGGCCATCGCCGGGGTCACCCTGGCCGGCGTGGATGCGATCGCCGTCACTGCCGGGCCGGGGCTCACCGGGGCCTTGCTGGTGGGTGTGTGCGCGGCGAAAGCGTACGCGCTGGCCCTGGGCAAGCCGCTGTACGCGGTGAATCACCTGGCCGCGCACATCGCCGTCGATCAGCTGGAACATGGGGCGCTGCCGACGCCCGCGGTCGCCCTGCTGGTGTCCGGCGGCCACTCCTCGCTGCTGCTGGTGCGCGACGTGACCGGCGACGTGCTGCCGCTCGGGGCCACCATCGACGACGCGGCCGGCGAGGCGTACGACAAGGTGGCCCGCGTGCTCGGGCTGCCGTTCCCCGGTGGCCCGCCGATCGACACCGCGGCCCGCTCCGGGAATCCGGCGGCGATCTCGTTCCCCCGGGCCAAATACCGTGACCAGACCTCCGACTTCTCCTTCTCGGGGCTGAAGACCGCGGTGGCCCGCTGGGTCGAGGCCCGCCGGGAGGCCGGGCTCAGCGTGCCCGTGGCTGACGTGGCCGCCTCCTTCCAGGAGGCCGTGGCCGACGTGCTCACCCGCAAGGCCGTGGATGCCTGCCGGGCGCACGGCGTGGATCACCTGATCATCGGCGGCGGGGTGGCGGCGAACTCCCGGCTGCGGGATCTCGCCGCCGAGCGCTGCGCAGCCGCCGGCATCCGGCTGCGGGTGCCCAGGCCCGGCTTGTGCACGGACAACGGCGCGATGGTGGCGGCGCTCGGCGCCGAACTGGTGGCCCGCGGCGCGCCGTCCTCCCCGCTGGACTTCCCCGCCGACTCGTCCCTCCCCGTCACCACCGTCGTGATGGCTTAGGGGCGGTCGGGCTGGCGGTGGGACCGGAGCGGGCTGGCGGTGGACCGGCGCGGGCTGGCG
>CAYPQM010000174.1:0-3129 GCA_964412845.1 uncultured Streptosporangiaceae bacterium | reverse complement strand
GCGGGCTGGCGGTGGACCGGCGCGGGCTGGCGCATCCGGCCCCTGCGCTGCGCCTCCGGCGCTTTACGCGCCGCGTCCGGATACGCCAGCCCACTGTGGGACTGGCGTGGGCTGTGGGACTGGTGCGGGCCGGGTGCGGCGGGGCATCGGGTCAGGAGGGGACGGGTTCCCAGACCGCGAGGTCGTGCGCGAAGCAGACCCGGGCCGGATCGAATTCGAGCAGCCGGTCGAGCCAGGGGGAGACGGCGGGCAGCGGCGCGGTGGCACCGTCCTGCTGAGCCCGCCGGGCCAGCTGATCGGCGGTGAACCCCGTCGCTGAGTCGTGCGCCTGGCCGGCCAGGATGAGCGTGCCATCGCCGCACCGCACGGCCAGGGACTGATGCCCGGTGGTGTGCCCAGGGGTGGGGATCACCCACACGCCCGGCAGGATCTCGGCTTCCCCCGGCAGTTCCTCGTACCGGGCGCCGGGGAAGTCCACCAGCTCGGGCAGCGTGTACGAGTCCACCGCCCGCGCGTCGGCGAGCTCGGCCGCCTGGACGTACACCGGCAGGCCAGCCAGCTGCGGGTTGCCGCCGCAGTGATCGAAATGGAGGTGGCAGTTCACCACCCACCGAACGTCGTCGAGCGAGAGCCCGCAGGAGCGCAGGGCCAGGCCGAGCTCCCGGCGCCGCGGGCGGTAGTGCGCCTCGAGGTCGGCCTGGCCAGCACCCATCCCGGAGTCGAACAGCAGCCAGCCATCCGGCTGCGCGACGAGGTAGCCCACCAGCGGCTCGACTCGCGGCTGGCCGGTTCCGGTCTCCTGGGCGGGCCTGATGAAATAGCCGAAGTCAACCCGGCGGACGCTATCTCGGCTCAGCATGACAGCCACTGTGCCGAGGTAGCCGGGGTACCGCAAGCCGGCTCCCCGGCGCTGGGCGGCCGCTGGCGGGTGGCCAGGGCGGAGATGTGCCGCGGCTGTGTTGACGAGTCCGGGGACCGGCGATACTGTTCGGAACTGGCACTCACTAGAGTAGAGTGCTAATGCGACGAGGCCGATCTGGCACCCGCGACGACAGTCAGCCGAAGTCGCAACCACTATGTCATTTTCACAAGCCTTTCCGAAGGGGGAGGTCAGATCGTGACGACCGCCACCAAGGTTGTTCTCAAGCCGCTCGAGGACCGCATCGTGGTCCGGACGCTCGAGGCCGAGCAGACCACTGCATCCGGTCTCGTGATCCCGGACACCGCCAAGGAGAAGCCCCAGGAGGGCGAAGTCCTTGCGGTGGGCCCGGGCCGGTTCGACGATGCCGGCGCCAAACGCGTCCCGATGGATGTCAAAGTCGGTGACGTGGTGCTGTACAGCAAGTACGGCGGCACAGAGGTGAAGTACCACGGCGAGGAGTACCTAGTGCTCTCTGCCCGTGATGTGCTCGCCATCATCGAGAAGTAAGCACGCGGATCATGTGGCGCGGGACGCGTCCCGCGACAGATGCCCGTGGGTTCGAGCCGTACCGCCCCGGACGCCGGACTGGTGTCCGGGGCGGTGGCTCGTAAGCCATTGACCGCGGGGCACTGACTGGACGCTTTCCGCAAAGTCATACCAAGCAAGTTTTGAGGTGCTCATGGCCAAAATGCTGGAGTTCGACGAGGAAGCGCGGCGTGCACTGGAGCGCGGCGTGGACCGCCTCGCGGACGCCGTGAAGGTGACGCTGGGCCCGCGTGGCCGCAACGTCGTTATCGACAAGAAGTGGGGCGCTCCGACCATCACGAACGACGGCGTGACCGTCGCGCGGGAGGTGGAGCTGGAGGACCCGTACGAGAACCTTGGTGCCCAGCTGGCCAAGGAGGTTGCGACCAAGACCAACGACGTGGCCGGGGACGGTACGACCACGGCGACCGTGCTGGCGCAGGCGATGGTGCACGAGGGCCGCCGCAGTGTGACGGCTGGCGCGAACCCGATCGCCCTCAAGCGCGGGATTGACGCAGCCGCGGCCGCCGTGTCGGACTTGCTGATCGAGTCCGCCCGCGAGGTCGAGGAGCAGGGGGAGATCGCCCACGTGGCGACCGTCTCCGCGCAGGACAGCAAGATCGGCGAGCTCATCGCCGAAGCGTTCGCCAAGGTCGGCAAGGACGGCGTGATCACCGTCGAGGAATCGCCGACCATGGGGCTGGAGCTCGAGTTCACCGAGGGCATGCAGTTCGACAAGGGCTACATCTCTCCGTATTTCATCACCGACCAGGACCGGATGGAATCGGTCCTGGAAGACGCCTATGTCCTGCTGCATGCGGGCAAGGTCTCCTCGATGGCCGATTTCCTGCCGCTGCTTGAGAAGGTCGCGCAGACAAAGAAGCCGTTCCTGGTGATTGCCGAGGACGTCGAGGGCGAGGCCCTGTCCACGCTGGTCGTGAACAAGATCCGCGGGCTGCTCGCAGTCACCGCGGTGAAGGCGCCTGGCTTCGGCGAGCGCCGCAAGGCCATGCTCGGCGACATGGCGATTCTTACCGGCGGTGAAGTGGTCAGCGAAGAAGTGGGTCTCAAGCTGGAGATGGTCGGGCTCGAGACGCTCGGCCAGGCCCGCAGGATCGTGGTCAACAAGGACACCACCACGATCGTGGACGGTGCCGGTGAGCACAGCGCCATCGAGGACCGGGTTCGCCAGCTCAAGGCTGAGATCGAGGCGACGGATTCGGACTGGGACCGGGAGAAGCTGCAGGAGCGGGTGGCCAAGCTGTCCGGCGGAGTCTGTGTGCTCCGGGTCGGCGCGGCCACCGAGGTGGAGCTGAAGGAGAAGAAGCACCGCCTGGAAGACGCTATCTCTGCGACCCGGGCTGCCATCGAGGAAGGCATCATCCCCGGCGGCGGCAGCGCTTTGGTGCACACGGCGGCCAACCTGGGCGATCTGGGCCTGACCGGCGATGAGGCGACTGGCGTGGAAGTCGTGCGCAAGGCACTCTTCGCTCCGGCCCGCTGGATCGCGCAGAACGCAGGTGCCGAGGGCTCCGTGGTCGTCGCGAAGATCGCTGATCTGCCGTTCGGGCAGGGCTACAACGCGGCCACCCTTGAGTACGGTGATCTGGTCGCTCAGGGCGTGATCGACCCAGTCAAGGTGACACGCTCCGCGGTGCGCAACGCCGCCTCCATCGCCGGCA
>CAYPQM010000173.1:0-13278 GCA_964412845.1 uncultured Streptosporangiaceae bacterium | reverse complement strand
CGCTTTCGAGATAAACGCCGAATGGCGACCACCGGGCCAGTTCCCCGCCACCGGTCACCAGCTCGGCGGGGTCGGTGAGCCCGGGCACCACGCAGAGAGTGACCCGCGGCCTGACGCTGTCCGCGGCCAGGGCGGCTTCGGTTTGAGCCAGGCCGCCGGCCGCGTCGCCGGCGGGTGATTCACCCAGCGACTCGCTGAGCGCCACCACGATCCACCGAGGATGGCTGTACCGGACGACCAGGTGACCGATCGGGTCGACGCCCCGGTCAGGGGCCGCGACCCCGATCCAGGTCTCCATGTCGCGGGTCGCCACCCGGCGGAGTACCGCGTTGACGAACCCGGCGGAACGGGCACCGGCCACATCCTTGGCCAGATCCACCGACGTGGCGACCGCGGCATGCGCGCGCACCCGGGTGGCGAGCAGCTGATGGATGCCGAGGCGGAGCGCTTCGCGCAGCGGCGGGTCGATCCGGTCCAGCGCACGGTCGCTGCACACGCCGAGGATGGCGTCATAGGTGCCCCGGCCGCGCAGCGTCCCGTAGGTCAGTTCAGTGGCCAGTGCCGCGTCCCGGCCGGTCAGCCCACGTTCGGTGAGAACCGACGGCAGCAGCAGGTTCGCGTAGGCGTCCCGCTGCTCAACGGCGAGGAGCACATCCAGGGCCGCCCGCCGCGCCGGGTCCGTGCGCGGGCGGGCCGACGGTCCGCTGGCGTCACCTGCCCCGGACCGGCCACTCGCATCCCGCGCCCCGGACCGGCCGCCCCCGCCAGGCACTCCCGTTCGGCCGCCGGCGTCCCGCGCCCCGGACCGGCCACTCGCATCCCGCGGCCCAGGCCGGCCAGGTGCACCGGGTGCACCGGGCCGGCCGCTGCCGTCCCGCGCGGAGCTGCCGCCGAGCGGACGCGGGCCCTCTGGCCGGCCAGCCGCTGGCGCATGGGTGCCGCTCCTCCGGGGCGCGGTGCTGCCCTGCCCTTTCTCACCGGGTGGCGCCATGTCAGCCGAGCACCGCGCTGCGCGGGCGGGCCGCGCCCTGGTCCAGGTGGAGCCCGCGAGCCCACGCTGCGGCGTTCATCCGGCGCTTGCCGTGCGGTTGCACATCGCCGAGCTCGACCGGCCCGGTCGCGGTGCCGACCAGCACCGCTGAGCGCAGGATCCGCAGTTCGCCCGGGCCGAGCGGGCCATCCCCGGGACCACCGGGACCGCCAGAGCCACCGGAACCGCCGGAACCGGCCAGATCGGGGCCGGTCGTCGCCAGCGGCCAGAGCTTGAGCCTGGCCTCGCCAAGCACGGTCCATGCCCCTGGAACCGGGGTGCACGCGCGGATCTGCCGGTCCACCGCGATCGCTGGCCGGTCCCAGTGCACTCGCGCATCCTCGGCGGTGATCTTGGGTGCGTAGCTGACTCCCTCGGATGGCTGGGGGCGCGCCTCAAGCTGCCCGGACTCGATCCCGTCCAGCGTGGCTACGAGTAGCTCCGCGCCTGACCCGGCCAGCCTGGCCAGCAGGTCTCCGGCCGTGTCCCGCGGGCCGACCTGCTCGGTGAGCACGCCGAAGACCGGGCCCGCGTCCAGTTCCGCGACGAGCCGGAAGGTGGTCGCCCCGGTGATGTCGTCCCCGTGCATGATGGCGTGCTGCACCGGGGCGGCGCCCCGCCAGGCGGGCAGCAGCGAAAAGTGCAGGTTCACCCAGCCGTGCGCGGGGATGTCCAGAGCGGCCTGCGGGAGCAGCGCGCCGTAAGCGGTGACCGGGCAGCAGTCCGGGGCGATGGCCCGCAGCCGGTCCAGGAAGCCGGGATCACGCGGCCGGATGGGCTTGAGCACCTCCAGGCCGGCCTCGGCGGCGCGCTCGGCCACCGGGCTGGGTGCCAGGTGCAGCCCCCGGCCGGCCGGGGCGTCCGGCCGGGTGACCACGGCCACCACGTCATGGCTGGATCGCAGCAGCGCGTCCAGGGTGGGCACGGCCGCCCGCGGGGTACCAGCGAACACCAGGCGCATGCGCTAGGCCGGAGATCTGCCCGGCACGGCCTGAGCAGCCCGGCCGCGGCCTGCGCCGCCAGGCTGCGGGGCTGCCTGCTGTGCGGCCATCTGCTGATCGGCCATCTGCTGATCGGCCACCTGCTGATCGGCCACCTAAAGGGCCTTGCCCCGTGTCGCGTGCGGCGAGACGCGGATTTCGGGAACCGGCTCACCCCACCACTCAGCTTCACGGACCGCCTTCATGGCCAGCTTGCGCTGGGCCGGCTCCAGCCGGTCGATGAACAAGATCCCGTTCAGATGATCGGTCTCATGCTGTACGCACCGGGCGAGATGCCCGCTGCCCTCCAGCGTGACCGGCTCGCCATGCATGTCGAAGCCCTTGGCCACCACGCCATAGGCGCGGGCCGTCGGGAAGACGAGGCCGGGGAACGACAGGCAGCCCTCGTCGTCGGTCTCCTCCTCCGCCGACAGGTCCAGGGACGGATTGATCAGGTGTCCCAGCTCATCGTCGACGTAGTACGTGAAAACGCGCAGGCCCACGCCGATCTGCGGCGCGGCCAAGCCAACTCCGGGCGCATCCATCATCGTGTCGGTGAGGTCCTTGACGAGCCTGCGCAGCTCGGCATCGAAGTCACGGACCGGCTCGGCCGAGGTGCGCAGCACCGGGTCGCCGAAAATGCGGATCGGCTTGACGCTGATGGCGCACCATCCCTTCCCGAGGCCCTCACTGCTGGGGCACTACCTGTTCATTTTATGGACTTCCGGGCCGCGCTACAGCCGATGACGACCGAGCCTTGAACGCCGCCTTCCGGGCCGCCCGGGCCACGGCCGGATCGGGATGATGATCGCTCAGCGCGGTCAGCAGGTCAGTCACGCCCGGATGGCTCACCTGCCAGAGCCCGGCCACCAGCTCGGCCTGGGAGTCCGGCGGCACATCCGGCAGCAGCTCCGCCACCACATCCTGTGGGTCGGCCTCTTCGAGCAGCCCGGCTCCCAGGTCAACGAGGAGCCACGCCCGGTCCTCCCGGCGCAGTTCAGCGTCCTCACCATGCTCGTGCAGCCAGACCGCGGCGTGCGCGCGCAGCACCGGCTCGTCGAGCACCGCCCGCACCGCCGGCACGGCATCCTCGCCTATCCGGTCCAGCACCGCGAACCCGGCACCGCGCAGCCCGGGCGAACCGCGGCGGGCGGCCTCGATCAGCTCGGCCGCGGCCTGCTGCGGGCCGCGCGCGGCCAGCCAGGTGGCGATCTCCGCTTCGCCGTCCTCCACATCGCAGCTGGCCAGCGTGGCCAGCAGCGCGGCCGCGTCGCCGCGGGCGCCGCCGCCCAGCACAGGCACATGCCAGCCTTGCGCGCGCAGCCTGCGGTGGACTCCCCAGACACCCAGCCTGGACAGCGTCACGGTAAGCCCGCTGCCACTCTCGTCCGTTCCCGGCTCGGCCACGTCGAGCTCGACCACACCCAGGTCAGCGAGAGTTTCCAGGGCGGCGGACAGCGCCGCGCCGTGATCCTGGCCGTTATCCGCCGGGCCCGGCGGCTGGGCCTGCGCGCCGGCGGCGGCCAGATAGGCCTCAAAGAGCGAGTCCATCCGCACCGGCCCGCCCACCGTGTACAGGGCGGTCGCCATGCCATCGAGATCTTCAGCATCGAGCATCACCGAGAGCGCCTCGCCCCAGACGGCCAGGACATCCTCGGCGTTTCCGGTGGCGAGCACATCCAGGCGGTCACCTGGTACCGCATGCCCCCCGGCCAGCATCAGCATCCGGGTGGCCACGGCCACCCGGAACGCGGCGTCCACTTCCGCGGGCGCGAGCTCCAGCTCGGCGGCCGCGGCGGCCACGTCGGCCCGGCGCAGCGGGCCCTTCATGGTCGGCTTGCGCCCGGTCCCGGCCCAGGCCCAGCGGGCGATATCCCGGGCGGCGCGCAGCAGCGGCGCCACCCGCGCCGAGGCGGCGAGTTCATCCCGTGGGGCCAGCCGCACTGGGGGGAGGCGGTGCATTCCCTCGCCGTGGCTCCCGGCCTCCGGGCCGTCAGCAGGCAGGCCTTCGTGCTGCGCGCTGTCGCGTCCAGCGGCCTCCGCTCCCCCGTGCGCGCTCGGCCGGGCCGTTGAGCGTGGGTTCCGTCGTGAGGTGGCCACGCATGAACCCTACGGCCTTCTCAGCAGAACTCAGATCAGCTCTGGAGGGTCGAGCTGGACCCGGACGGCCCCGGCGTCCTTGCGGGCGCTGCGCGCAGCCTGCCCGGCGTGCAGCCCGCGGGCCAGCGCCGGCCCTGCTGGCTTAGGCACTCGGACCAGCATGCGGACGCTTTCCAGCGGCGCGCCCGGTGCCGCCCCCGCCGCGCCGGGACCCGGCGGCCCACCAGGCACGGGGCCGAGCACCTCGGCGCCCGCAGGCAGCGATGCGGCGTCCAGCAGCGCGGTGACCGCATCGACCGGCCCGGTCAGCGACGCCATCCGGACGGACGGCGGGAAGCGCAGCTCGGCCCGTTCGGAAAGTTCTCGCTCCGAATGGGTGACGGGATCCCATCGGATCAGGGCCTGCACCGCCCCGATCCCCGCATCCGCGACGATTATCACCGTGCCGCCCGCGGCGGCGGGCACCACGAGCGCGGCAGCATTCATCCAGCGGCGCAGGGCTTCCTCGGCGGCCCGCAGGCCGGACCGGCCGAGCAGCACCCAGCCGTCGAGCAGGAGCGCCGCCGCGTACCCGCCCGCAACGCTGGGCTCCGCTCCGGGAGTGGCCACCACGAGGGCCGGGGTGGCCGGGACCGCTGGGATCGTCTCCGCCCCGCCTGAGGTCAGCAGGGGGACCGCGGGAAAGGCGCGGCCAAGTTCCTCGGCGGTGCGGCCAGCCCCGGTCACCAGCGCGCGGACCCGCGAGTGCCCGCACCGGGAGCACCGCCACGCTGGATCGGCTGTCCCGCACCAGCGGCAGTGCACTGCGGCACCTGCCCGGTCGAGGGCCAGCGGACCACCGCAGGCCCGGCACTGGGCCCTGGCCCGGCACCGCTCGCAGCCAACGGCAGTGACGTACCCGCGGCGCGGCACCTGGACGAGGACCGGCCCCCGGCTCAGCCCGTCGCGGGCCGTGCGCAGGGCGAGGCTGGGCAGCCGCGCGGACCGCGCCGCCTCGTCCCTGGCCAGCTCGGCGTCGGCGCCCGCCGCACGGATCTGCGGGGCATGGTCCCGCACGACCTGGCGCGCAGCGGTGACAGCCACCGCCCAGCCGCTGGCGACCAGGCTGGTCGCCTCGGCCGTCCGGGCGAACCCGCCGATCAGCGCGGCCGCGCCGAGGCGGTGCGCCCGCAGCGCCAGGACCTCCCGTGCGTGCGGGTAGGGGGCACGCGGCTCGCAGTGCAGGTCGTCGCCGTCGTCCCAGATCACGACCAGGCCGAGGTCGCAGACCGGCGCGAACATCGCGGCCCGGGTCCCGGCCACCACTCTGGTGGTACCACGCCGGACCGCGAGCCAGCGGCGGTAGCGCTCGGCCGGCCCGAGGCCGGCGGCCAGGGCGACGTGCCGGCCTGGGCCGAGCACATCGCGCAGCGCCGCGTCGACCTGGTCGAGGTCGCGGCCGTCGGGAACGACAATCAGCGTGCCCCGCCCGCCTGCGGCGGTGGCCGCCGCGGCGCGGGCGATCTCCTCCGGCCAGCGCGGGCCGGGCAGAGCTGACCACACCGCCCGTGGTGCCCTCCCGTCGGCCAGGGCGGCCAGGAAGGCCCCGCCAGAGGCATACCGTGCCCACGGCCCTGGTTCAGCCGCCGGGCCTGCGGTGGCCAGCACAGGCCCCGGCGTAGCCGCCAGGGCAGGCGCGGCCACTACGAGACCAGGCGTGACCGCCAGGGCAGGCGTGGCGGCCGGTCCAGCCGCGGCCGCCCCAGGACCTGGCGTCGCCGCCCCAGGACCTGGCGTCGCCGCCCCAGGACCTGGCGTCGCCGCCCCAGGACCTGGCGTCGCCGCCCCAAGGACTGGCGCGGCCGCCTCGACGCGCGCGTGCCTGGGCGGGATCGCCAGCCGCAGCACGTCCGCCATCGTGCCCGCGTAGCGGTCGGCCACCTCGCGGGCCAGCAGGGCGATCTCCGGGCTGAGCACGGGTTCGGGCGATACCACGCGTTCCAGGGCAGCGAGCCTGCCCGGGTGCTCACTGGAGGCGGCTCGTTCGAGCAGGTAGCCGCCGACCAGTTGGCCAGCGAACCGCACGCGTACCCGGCAGCCCGCCACAGCCACGTCGGCGAGCCGTTCTGGCACCAGGTAGTCGAACGGCCGGTCGAGGTGGGCCAGCGGGATGTCGACCGCCACCCGCGCGACCGGCAGGGTCCCGGCACGCGGCTCGCCCTGCTTCGCTGCCCGTGCCACGGTCCTGTCCTACCAGAGGCCCCCGACGACCCGCGCCCAACCGGGCCGCGCCCAACCGGCCCGGCACCGGAGGCCGGCCCCACCGGACCGCGCTACCCGGGCCGTCCGGGCCCCACCAGGCCGGGCCAGCCGCCGGACCGCCCGGCCCGGGCCACCGGTACTCCCACCGGGCCGGGCCGGGCCGGGCCGGGCCGGGCCGGGCCGGGCCCAGCCGCACCGCGCGCCGGGTCACAGGCGGACGGTGCCGCAGGCGCGGTCCGCGCGGGCCGAATCGCGGTTCAGCGCCAGCACGACGGCGCGCGGCACCGGTCGGCGCGCCTGGACGTCGGACAGCACCGTCTGAAGCTGCGCTGACAGCGCAGTCAGCGAGCCCGCCGCGGCATGGCTGCGGCTCTGCGCTGCGGCCCCGTCCAGTTGGCGGATGGCCACCGCCAGGTCACGGGATGTCGCGGCGCCATCCGCGCCCGCCCGGAAGTCGTCGATCACGCCCTGGTAGGCGCCAAGCGCCGGGCCCTTGTAGGCGACGCAGCCCGGGTCGGCCGCCCGGACGATGCGTGGCCCCAGGAACACAGCGGTCACCGCCCAGCCGAGCGCCAGCCCGATGCCCAGCCAGGAGCGCACCTTGCCGGGCGCGCCGGGGCCGCCCCGCCCGGCCCGGACCAGGCCGGCCACGCCGCAGGCGAGGCTCACCAGGATCGTGATCAGGGCCGCGCCGAGGACGCCGGTGACCAGCGCGGCCGTGGCATACCCGTTACCGCCCGCCGGGGGCGGCCGGTCCCCGCCGGCGATCGGGCGCCGGAGCCGGGCCGCGAACAGCCGCCGGACTGGCCCGGACTTCGGTCCAGCATCGGGCCCACCGCCGGGTGATGACGGCGGGCGCGCCACGTGACCAGTTGATGACGACACGACCCGGCTCCGGGGGGGTATTGGCACCGATACCGCGCCATGAGCGTAAAGGTCGTGCTAGATGATGTCTAGGGAGACATAAGCGCATAACAACCATGATCGCGGTTGTCTGGTGGCCGATGACCACCAGACAACCGCGATCATGAAGAGCCGGGGCTCCGGGGGGTCAGAGCCCGGCGGCTGAGCGGAGGGTATCCGCGCGGTCCGTCCGCTCCCAGGAGAAGTCCGGCTCCTCGCGGCCGAAATGCCCGTAGGAGGCGGTCTGCGAATAGATGGGGCGGAGCAGGTCCAGATCCCGGATGATCGCGGCCGGGCGCAGGTCGAAGACCTGCAGCACCGCGTCCTGGATGCGCTCGATGGGCAGCTGCTCGGTACCGAAGCACTCCACGAACAGGCCGACCGGCTTGGCCTTGCCGATCGCGTAGGCGACCTGCGTCTCACACCGGTCGGCGAGGCCTGCCGCGACCACGTTCTTCGCCACCCAGCGCATCGCGTACGCGGCGCTGCGGTCCACCTTGGAGGGGTCCTTGCCGGAGAACGCCCCGCCGCCGTGCCTGGCCATCCCGCCGTAGGTGTCGATGATGATCTTGCGGCCGGTCAGCCCGGCGTCCCCCATCGGGCCGCCGATCTCGAACCGGCCCGTGGGGTTGACCAGGAGCCGGTAGCCGGAGGTGTCGATCTGCAGGTTCGCCAGCACCGGGTCGACAACGTAGTCGCGCACGTCCGGGGTGAGCAGTTCCCTGAGGTCGATGTCGGGGGCGTGCTGGGCGGACACCACGACCGTGTCCAGCCGCACCGGCTCATTCCCGACGTACTCGATCGTCACCTGGGTCTTGCCGTCCGGGCGCAGGTAGGGGACGTCACCGCTGCGCCTGACCTCGGACAGCCGGCGGGCGAGCTTGTGCGCCAGCATGATCGGCATCGGCATCAGCTCGGGGGTCTCCCGGCAGGCGAACCCGAACATGAGGCCCTGGTCACCGGCGCCCTGGCGGTCCAGTTCGTCGAGCTCGCCTGATCCCTCGCCCTCGCGGTGCTCGAAAGCCTGCAAGACACCCTGGGCGATATCCGGGGACTGGGAGCCGATCGACACCGACACCCCGCAGGATGCCCCGTCATAACCCTTGACCGAGGAGTCGTACCCGATCTCCAGGATCTTCTCCCGGATGATGCCGGGAATGTCGACGTAGGTCTGCGTGGTCACCTCACCGGCCACGTGCACCTGGCCAGTGGTGATCAGGGTCTCCACGGCGACATGACTGCCCGGGTCATCCTTGATCATCGAGTCGAGGATGGCATCGCTGATCTGGTCCGCCATCTTGTCAGGATGACCCTCCGTCACAGACTCGGAGGTAAAGAGACGTCGAGCCACCGGACTCCCATTTCTGCTGCGCTTAGGTTTCGCCGAAGTGTAACCGGGCTGAATGACCTGCCGGGGCCGAACACCCCGGCCAGGCGCGCAGCCGGATGACTTACAGCCTGGTCAGGACCAGGTCCCAGACGGTATCCGCGAGGACCTCCTTGGGCCCGCGGGGAATCTTGGTCGCCGCCCCGTCAGCGGCCAGCACCACCGCCTCGTTGTCGCTGGTGCCGAAGGCGAGCCCGGGCCCGACCTGGTTGACGACCAGCAGGTCGCACCCCTTGGCCGCCAGCTTGGCCTGGCCGGCCTCGGCCACCTCGTCAGTCTCCGCGGCGAACCCCACGATGACCTGCCCTGGCCGCCTCCGGCTGCGGGACAGTTCGCGGAGGATGTCCGGATTCTCGGTCAGCCGGACCGGCTCGGGGGCCGCGCCGGTCTTCTTGATCTTCGAGTCGCTCCTGGCCGCCGGCCGGTAGTCGGCGACGGCCGCCGCCATGACCACGGCATCGGCGTGCTGCGCGGCGGAGAGCATGGCGTCGCGCATCTCCAGGGCCGAGGTCACCCGCACCACCTGGACGCCGGCCGGGTCGGCCAGGTCCACGTTCGCGGCCACCAGCGTCACCTCGGCGCCGCGGGCGGCCGCGGTGCGGGCCAGTGCGTACCCCTGCCGCCCTGAGGACCAGTTGCCCAGGAACCGGACCGGGTCGAGTTCTTCCCTGGTACCCCCGGCGGACACCACGACGCGGCGGCCGGCCAGGTCGGGGCCGAGCCCGCCGGCGCCGCGCGCGAGCACCCGGATGGCCACCTCGTACAACTCGGCGGCCTCGGGCAGCCGCCCCGGGCCGCTGTCCCGGCCGGTCAGGCGGCCGGCCGCGGGTTCCAGGACCAGGCAGCCCCGCGCGCGCAGCGTGCTGAGGTTGGCCTGGGTCGCCGGGTGCTCCCACATCTCGGTGTGCATGGCCGGCGCGAACACCACCGGGCAGCGGGCGGTCAGCAAGATCGCGGTGAGCAGGTCATCGGCCAGGCCGGCGGCCGCCCGGGCCAGCACGTCCGCGGTGGCTGGCACGACCAGGACCAGGTCGGCTGCCTGGCCCAGCGCGACATGCGGGACCTCGTGGACGTCGTCCCAGGCGCTGGAGGTGACTGGCTGCCCGGACAGGGCGGCCCATGTCGCCGCTCCCACGAACCGCAGCGAATCAGCGGTCGGCACCACCCGGACCTGGTGACCTGACTCGGTAAGCCGCCGGAGCAGTTCGCAGCCCTTGTAGGCGGCGATGCCCGCACCCACTCCGAGAACGATGCGCGCTGGCATGTGGCCCGGCCCAGGATCAGGCGGTCAGGACTCCGCGATGTCGGTGGCGGTCAGCAGGTGCTGCCGGATCTCGCGGAGCGAGATGGACAGCGGCTTCTCCTGGACCCGGGTCTCGACCAGTGGCCCGACGTACTCAAGCAGGCCCTCGCCGAGCTGGGCGTAGTAGGCGTTGATCTGCCGAGCCCGCTTCGCGGCCATGATGACGAGGCGGTACTTGCTGTCGACAACGCTGAGCAGGTCGTCGATCGGCGGGTTGGTGATGCCTTCCGCTGCGGGAATCCCTGCCACCGTGTGCCTTCCGTTCGAGGTGCGCGTATCCAAAGCGGGCACTACTGCCCGGGAGCTGGTAAGAGCGCGGCGCATTGCTGGCCAGACTAGGCCACCATCAAGGCTACCAGCTGGTTGCAGACGTCCTCGACGGACGTGTTCACCAGCGTCACGTCGAATTCGGTTTCCGCGGCAAGTTCCACTGTTGCGGCGGCCAGCCTGCGCTGCACCACTTCGGGTGGCTCAGTGCCGCGCTGGGTGAGCCTGCGCACCAGTTCCGGCCAGGACGGCGGGGCGAGGAACACCAAGAGCGCCTCTGGCACCGCCAGCCGAACCTGCCTGGCGCCCACCAGGTCGATCTCGAGGAGCGAAGGAATCCCGGCCACGAGTTTCCCTTCGACCGGTATCCGCGGAGTGCCGTACCTGTTGTCCGCGAATCTGGCCCATTCGAGGAACTCCCCGCGAGCAAGCATCGCATCGAACTGTGCGTCATCGACAAAGTGATACTCACGCCCGTCGACTTCACCACGCCTCGGCGGGCGGGTAGTCACGGACACCGAGAGCCAGATTTCCGGGCATTCCCGTCGGAGGCCCGCGACGACCGTGCTCTTGCCGACACCCGAAGGACCGGAAAGCACAGTCAGCCGCGCTGGACCGCAGCCCCCCCGGACAAGCGCGGTACCGCGTGCGCGATCAACGGACGAATCGGCTGTGGACCTCTGCCCCCCGCGCTCGTCCCTGGGCTCCTCAGACTGGGTCAGATACCACCGCCGAACTCATTCTCCAGGGCGGCACGCTGGTTGGTGCCCAGGCCGCGCACACGGCGCGATTCGGCGATGCCGAGCCGCTCCATGATCTGCCGGGCACGTACCTTGCCGATCCCTGGGACGGACTCAAGCAGAGCGGAGACTTTCATCTTTCCGACGATGTCATCGCTCTGCCCATCCTTGAGGACTTGGGACAAGCTAGTAGAACCGTGCTTCAGACGGTTCTTGACCTCTGCGCGCTCCTTGCGCGCTCGGGCCGCCTTCTCAAGGGCTGCTGCTCGCTGATCGGGAGTGAGGGGAGGAAGAGCCACTCCGGGTCACCTCGGGTTTCGAATCGAAAAATGCGGTCGGGAAGGGAAAGTAGCGAGTTCAGCCCGTGAGGGCAACGCAAACGCCCGTTTGTCACGTCATAAATTGCCCGATATTACTCCATGTATAGGACCGAATACTTAACGTAGTCAATCAGGTTACCCTCACCGGCCTGCCAGCCACTGCGGCCTGGCCGGCGGCACGCACCGCCAACGCCCGCCGCAGCGCCCGAGACAGCCGGCCAGCGGCTGGCCTGGCTGACCACGGGCGCGGCCCTAGCCTGCGGGCCCCACAAGGCACCGCACGGCCCCCGGACCCAGGGGCGCGGGGTGTTTCAGCGGGCGGACCAGCCCGGGGCAGGCTGGAGGCGTCTCAGCGGCGCGGCTATGGCGGCGGCCGCCGCGCCCGGGTCGGGCGCACCGGTGATGGGGCGGCCGATGACGAGCAGGTCGGCGCCCGCTCGGAGGGCTTCCTCGGGTGTCGCGACCCTGGCCTGGTCATTCGGGTCGTGGCCGGCCGGGCGCACCCCGGGCGTGATGAGGGTGATGTCCGGGCCGACCTCCGCGCGGACCGCGGCGACCTCACGAGGAGAGCAGACCAGGGCCAGCGCCCCGGCCCCGACGGCGAGCACGGCCAGCCGGCGTACGACGTCCTGGACCGGGCCCACCATGCCTATCCGCTCGAGATCCGCGGGACTCAGCGAGGTCAGCACGGTCACTCCGGCGATCTTGGTGTCCGGGGCGGCCTCCACCGCGGCGCGGATCACGTCAGCCCCGGCGCTCGCGTGCACCGTCACCAGGTCCGGCCGGAGCCGGGCCACCGCGCGGGCCGCTCCGGCCACGGTCGCCGGAATGTCATGCAATTTCAGGTCGAGGAAGATGCGCACGCCGCTCGCGCCCTTGATCGAGGCCACCGCCCCGGGACCGTAGCGCAGGTACAGCTCAAGCCCGATCTTGACCGTGCTGACATGCGGGGTGACGAGCCCAGCCCAGCGTGCCGCGGTCTCCAGATCGGGCGCGTCCAGGGCAACGGCAATCGGCGCTGGCTGGCTCAAGAGTCCTCCCCAATCAAAAGGTACCGCACACTACCTAACGTTTCCGGACAGCCGGTATCCCCCTGACGTACGCGGTTCGTGCGCGAGCCCCACCACGTCAGCGAGCCGCTCGACCCCGCGGCGCGCGAGTTCCTCGTCCAGCTCGCGGAGCACCCGGACGCAGGCCGACGGATCGTGGAAGATAGTCGTCCCGATGCTGACCATCGAGGCGCCAGCCAGGATGAGCTCAAGGGCATCCTGGCCGGTGCGGACCCCGCCCATGCCGATGATCGGCACGTCGGGCAGTGCCTTGCGGACCTGCCAGATGCACCGCACCGCTATCGGCCGGATGGCCGGGCCGGACAGCCCGCCGGTGACACCGGCCAGGACCGGCCGCATCGTCTCGGTGTCGATCGCCATGCCGAGCAGCGTGTTGATCATCGACAGGCCGTTCGCGCCCGCAGTCACGCAGGCCCGGGCGATTGTCACGATGTCGGTGACATCCGGTGAAAGTTTCACAAACACCGGGATGTCGTAGCGGGCACGGGAGCGCACAGCTTCGACCACCGTGGCCGCCGCCACCGGATCGCAGGCGAAGACCTGCCCCCGGTCCTCGACGTTCGGGCAGGAGATGTTGACCTCGATCGCGGTGACCCCGGCCGCGTCGGAAAGCCGGCCGGCCAGGTCCGCGAACTCATCGACGCTGCCCCCGGCGATCGACACCACGGCCCGCGCCCCACGCGACAGCAGCCACGGCAGGTCCCGCTGCAGGAACGCGTCGATACCAGGACCCTGCAGGCCGATCGAGTTGAGCATCCCGCTGGGCGTCTCGGCCATCCGGGGCGTCGGCCGCCCGGCCCGCGGCCCGAGCATCACCGATTTCGTGACAATGGCGCCGATCTTCGCGACGTCGAAGAACTGGGCCAGCTCGCGCCCGGCGCCCGCGCATCCGGACGCGGTGAGGATGGGGTTCGGCAGCTCTACATGGCCCAGCCTG
>CAYPQM010000172.1:0-13441 GCA_964412845.1 uncultured Streptosporangiaceae bacterium | reverse complement strand
CGCGCATGACGAGGTCGCGCGGGCCATGCGCCGGGTGGTGGACAAGCTGTTGCACTCGCCAACTGTGCGGGTCAAGGAACTGGCCGGGTCGCCGGGCGGCGACTCCTACGAGACCGCGCTGCGGGTCCTGTTCGACCTGGACCCGGCCGCGGTCGAGGCGGTGACCCGCGCGGACGTAGGCCTGGTGCATCCCGCCGCGCTGGACGGCTCCCCGGCTGGCTCTCCTGACGGGCTGGAGGAGGCCCGGTGAGCGCCCGTGTGCTCCGGCTCGGTACCCGCAAGAGCCCGATGGCCATGGCCCAGTCCGGCCGGGTGGCGAGCCTTATTACCGAGCGGACCGGGATCAGCGTCGAACTGGTGGGGCTGACCACGTTCGGCGATGTCACGCGGGCGGAACTGGCCCAGATCGGCGGTACCGGGGTGTTCGTCAGCGCCCTGCGGGAGAGCCTGCTGGCCGGTGAGGTCGACTTCGCCGTCCACTCGCTCAAGGACCTGCCCGTCGGCCCCATGCCCGGCATTGTGCTCGCCGCGGTCCCGCCCCGGGAAGACCCCAGGGACGCGCTGGTGGGGCGGGAGGGCGCGAAGCTGGCGGATCTGCCACCCGGCGCGCGGATCGGCACCGGCTCGCCGCGCCGGGCCGCCCAGTTGCTGTTGCTGCGCCCGGATATCCGCCCGGTTGCGGTTCGCGGGAACGCCGGAACCCGCCTGGGCAAGGTGCAGTCCGGTGAGCTCGACGCCGTGCTGCTGGCTTACGCGGGGCTGGCCCGGATCGGCCGGCTCGACGTGGTTACCCAGGTGTTCGAGCCCGACGAGATGATGCCTGCTCCCGGCCAGGGGGCGCTCGCCGCCGAGTGCCTGGACCGGGATCCGGATCTGCTGCAGCTGCTGGCCTGCATGGATGACCCGGCGAGCCGTGCGGCCGTGATCGCGGAACGGAGTGTGCTCGCCGCGCTTCAGGCGGGGTGCAGCGCCCCGGTGGGCGCGTATGCTGCCGGAACGGAGATGCTGCAGTTGAGAGCGGTTGTCGCGGAAGCCGGCGGGGGATCGGCGGTGCGGGCGAGCGCGGGCGCCCCGGCGAGCGAGGCGGACCGCCTGGGCGGCCAGGTCGCAGCGGAACTCCTGCGCCGAGGCGCAGGGAAGTACATGGCGATGTCTTCGGAAGATATGAGCGGCGGGGACGATACACGGTGAGTCTGGGATCAACAACGAAGAAGCCCGCGGCGGCGCAGACCTCCCCGGCGGCGCAGCCGCCGGGGAAGGCCGGCCGGACCGCAGCAGCAAAGTCGGGCCTCGTTGCCTTCGTGGGCGCGGGACCCGGGAATGAAGGGCTGCTGACGATCCGCGCCGCGGAGCTTCTCGCCCAGGCGGATCTCGTCGTGGGCAGCCCGGAGCTGACCGGCCGGCTGCATCACCTGCTGGGCGCCGAGGCGGTGGTCTCGGACTCGACCGGCCCCGAGCAGGACCCGCGGATGCTGGTGCGGGCGGCGAAGGCGGGTCAGTTGGTGGTCCGGCTGTACGAGGGCGATCCGTTCATTTTCGGCCGGGCGGCCAGCGATGTCGCGGCCTGCATGAAGGCGGGAGCCCGCTACGAGGTCGTGCCCGGTGTGCCTGCGGCCACCGCCGTGCCCGCCTATGCGGGCATCCCGCTGACTTCCGATACGAGTGCTGATGTGCGGATCGTGCACGCATCCGACGTCGGCCGGCTGTCGGCGGACGTTGCGCCATCGGGCAGCCTGGTGATCCTCGGCGTGGAAGCAGGCCCGGTCGATCTCGCCAAGCTGCTGGTCGCGGCAGGCTGGCCGGATACCACGCCGTTCACCATCACCTGGAACGGCACCACCACCGATCAGCTGACTGTCGCCTGCGCGCTCGGGTCGGTGTCGGCGGACCTCAAGGCAGCCGGCGTCAGCCTGCTCATGGAGCAGGGGCCCGCCGTGGGCGTGGTGGGGGCGGCCGCCGCGGCGCACCGTGACCTTTCCTGGTTCGAGACGAAACCGCTGTTCGGCTGGCGGGTGCTGGTGCCCCGGACCAAGGAGCAGGCAGCTTCGGTTTCGGAGCGGCTGCAGGCCCACGGCGCGGTGCCGGAAGAGGTACCGACGATCGCGGTCGAGCCGCCGCGTACCCCGCAGCAGATGGAGCGTGCGGTCAAGGGCCTGGTCACCGGGCGGTACCAATGGGTTGCTTTCACCTCGGTCAACGCGGTCCGCGCCGTGCGCGAGAAGCTTGAGGAGTACGGCCTGGACGCCCGCGCGTTCGCCGGGGTCAAGGTCGCCGCGGTGGGCGAGCAGACCGCGGGGGCCCTGCGCGACTTCGGCATCAAGCCGGACCTGATTCCCGAGGGGGAGCAGTCGGGCGAGGGCCTGGCCGAGGTCTGGCCGCCCTACGATGACGTGCTCGACCCGATCAACCGGGTGCTGCTGCCCCGGGCCGATATCGCGACGGAGACGCTGGTCGCCAGGCTCACCGATCTCGGCTGGGAGGCTGAGGACGTGACCGCGTACCGGACGGTCCGGGCCGCGCCACCACCCGCGCCCATTCGCGAGGCGATCAAGGGCGGCGGATTCGACGCGGTCCTGTTCACCTCGTCATCCACCGTGCGGAACCTGATCGGCATCGCGGGGAAGCCGCACGCGGTCACGGTGATCGCCGTGATCGGGCCGCAGACCGCGCGGACCGCGGCCGAGTTCGGGCTGCGGGTGGACGTGACAGCACCGAAACCTTCGGCGACGGCGCTGGTAGACGCGCTGGCCGAGTATGGGGCGGGCATCCGTGACGCGGCAATCGCCGCGGGCGAGCCCGTGCGAAAGCCGAGCGAGCGCCGCCGCGGGGCCCGGCGCCGCTTGCGATGACCCGCAAGGAGGCTCAGTGACCGCGCAGTACCCCGCAGCCCAGTATCTCGGAGCCCAGTACCCCGCATCGCGGCCCCGCAGGCTGCGCCGCACCCCCGCGATGCGCCGCCTGGTCGCGCAGACCAGCGTCCAGCCGTCCGATCTGGTGCTGCCCCTCTTCGTCAAGGAGGGGATCAGCGAGCCGCAACCGGTGTCATCCATGCCGGGCGTGGTCCAGCACACCAGGGACAGCCTGCGCAAAGCTGCCGCTGAGGCGGTGGATGCCGGCGTGGGGGGCCTCATGCTGTTCGGTGTCCCCGCGGCTAAGGACGCGCGCGGCTCGGCGGCCGACGACCCGGCCGGGATTCTCGCGCTGGCGCTGCGTGATCTGTCCGCCGAGGTGGGCGGCGCCACAGTGCTCATGGCGGACCTGTGCCTGGACGAATACACCGATCACGGCCACTGTGGCCTGCTCACCGACTCAGGTGAGGTGGACAACGACGCGACCCTGGAGCGGTACGGGTCGATCGCGGTCGCCCAGGCGGCGGCGGGAGCTCATGTGGTGGCGCCCAGCGGCATGATGGACGGGCAGGTCGCCGCGATCCGGGCCGCCCTCGACGGCAGCGGCCACGATGAGGTGGCGATCTGCGCCTACTCGGCGAAATACGCCTCGGCCTTCTACGGGCCGTTCCGTGAGGCGGCCGAGTGCGCGCCCCGGTTCGGTGACCGGGCGTCCTACCAGCAGGATCCGCAGTCTGGTGATGCGCTGCGGGAGGTGCTTCTCGACCTGGCCGAGGGCGCTGACATCGTGATGGTCAAGCCCGCCCTCCCGTACCTGGACATCGTGCATCAGGTCGCCGCCGCCGTGCCGGTGCCGGTGGCCGCGTATCAGGTCAGTGGCGAGTACGCGATGGCCGAGGCCGCGGCGGCCAACGGCTGGCTGGACCGGGACCGGGTGATCATGGAAACACTGACCGCGATCCGCCGGGCCGGCGCGAGCATCATCCTCACGTACTGGTCCGCCGAGGCGGCCCGCCGCCTGGGCTAAGGGGCGTCCGCACGCCGCCATGTCGCCTCGGGGACAGGGTTACCTGCCCGTCTCTGTTATGCAACGTGTAGGCCTCACCTGGGGGGGCGGCCTGCGGGGCAGGCCGGTCACCGGGCATCATCGATCGAGAGGGACCTGGCGGGAGAGGAGCAGATGGTCGCACCGGTGCTGCGTCGGAGCCGACGCAGGGACGCAGGGAAGCTGGCCGCTGCCGCCGTCAGGTACGCGGCGATGGGCTGGCCGGTCTGCGCGGGCGCCCATGCGATGGCCGACAATGCTGGCCCGTCAGCCGCGCAGCGCAGCCGGTCCTTCCTTTCCTCCGCATCTCCGCGCGACCGGGGCACCGGCCGGGCCTGCTCCTGCGACCGGGTGGGCTGCCCCGCGCCGGGCGCACATCCCGTCTCGGCGGCCTGGCAGATCGAGGCCACCTGCGATCCGGTCGAAGCCGGACGGTACTGGCTGGAACGGCCGGACGCGAACGTGATCCTGGCCACCGGGCGGGTCTTCGATGTACTGGATGTCCCCGCCGAAGCCGGGACCGTCGCACTGCGGATGATGCTGCGGGCCGGAATCACCCCCGGGCCGGTCGCGGCGGGCGTGGGTGGCCGGGCGCTCTTCTTCGTCACGACCCGTGGCGCCCCACAGGACGAGGGTGAATGGTGGTCGTGTCAGCTGGACTGCGAGCCGGAGAACGTGGCGCAGGTGGTGAGCCTCCGCTGGCACTGCCGGAACAGCTACGTGGTTGCCCCGCCATCCAAGGACGCCACCGCCGGTGCCCGCTGGCTCCGGCCGCCGGTCGCTGACCCGCTGCCCGACCCCGTGCGCATGCTGGAGTTCCTGGCCGACGCCTGCGACGAGGTGAGCGGGTGAGCAGGGCGGTGCGATCGGGCGAGCTCTTCAGCCGCGCCACCGCCGTCATGCCGGGCGGGGTCAACTCCCCGGTGCGCGCGTTCGGCGCGGTCGGCGGGGTGCCGGTCTTCATGGCATCGGGCCAAGGTCCCTACCTGACCGACGTGGACGGCCGGCGGTTCGTGGACCTGGTCTGCTCATGGGGGCCGATGATCCTGGGGCACGCCCACCCGGAGGTAACGGAGGCGGTGACGCAGGCGGCCGCCAGGGGAACGTCATTCGGCACCGCCACCCCAGGTGAGGTCGAACTCGCCGAGGAGATCGTGGCCCGGACCCCGGTGGAGAAGGTCCGCCTGGTCAGCTCCGGCACCGAGGCGACGATGTCGGCCGTGCGGCTGGCCCGGGCATTCACCGGACGCCGGATCGTGGTGAAGTTCGCCGGCTGCTACCACGGCCATGTGGACGCGTTGCTGGCCGCAGCCGGGTCAGGCGTCGCCACTTTCGCGCTCCCTGACTCGCCGGGGGTCACCGGAGCGTCGGCGGCGGACACGGTCGTGCTCCCGTACAACGACGCCCTGGCGGTCCGCCAGGCCTTCGTGGACCACGGCTCGCGTATCGCCTGCCTGATCACCGAAGCATGCCCGGCCAACATGGGTGTGGTGCCGCCGACCGGCAGCTTCAACGAGATGCTGGCCGAAATCTGCCGCGAGAACGGCGCCTTGCTGGTCATGGACGAGGTGCTCACCGGATTCCGGGTCACCGCCGCCGGCTGGTACGGCCGGGAGGGCGTAGCTGGCGACCTGACGACGTTCGGGAAGGTCATGGGCGGCGGGCTGCCTGCCGCGGCGTTCGGCGGCCGGGCCGAGATCATGGACCAGCTGGCCCCCACCGGGCCGGTGTACCAGGCAGGCACCCTGTCAGGTAACCCGCTCGCCACCGCAGCGGGGCTGGCGACGCTGCGAGCCTGCACGCCGGAGGTCTACTCCCGGCTCGACGAGGTCGCCGACACCATCGCCAAGCTGGCGGCGGACGCGCTGACCGCCAGCGGGGTGCCCTTCCGGCTGCAGCAGGCGGGCAACCTGTTCTCCGTGTTCCTCGGCAACGACCAGGCGGTACGCGACTTCGGTGAGGCCCGCGGCCAGTCCGGCGTCGCCTACTCCGCGTTTTTCCACGCCATGCTGGACGGCGGCGTCTACCTGCCGCCGTCGCCCTACGAAGCCTGGTTCGTGTCCGGTGCGCACGACGACGAGGCAGTGGAACGGATCGCCGGCGCACTGCCCCGGGCCGCGCACTCCGCAGCGGTCGCACTCGGCTGACCCAGGTCCGCGAGCACCCAGTTCGTGGGCGCTAGGTGCAGGCCGGCAGGCCGACGGCAGCGGGCGTCCACGAACTGCGGCGCCGCCGTGACCAGCCCCGGCCGGGTTCCAGTCCGTGGACGACAACCGCTGGGCCCGTAACACATTCCGTCCATGGACTCGGGTGGCTAGCCCACCGCGATGCAGATGATGCCGGCGGCGATCGTCGCTGCGGCGGTGAGGCGGCGGGCCAGGCTGCCCTCGCCGAGCAGCCTGCGGCCGAGCAGCACGCCGAGCAGGACGCTGACCTCGCGGGCCGGAGCGACCGCGCTGACCGCGGTGAAGCTCAGCGCGATGAGCACCAGGATGTAGGCCAGCGGCGACAGCACGGCCGCGCCGAGAACCTGACGCCGGTAGCTGGCCCACACCCGGGCTGTCCGGCCCCGGTCGCGCAGCGCGAACGGCGCGATGGTCAGGACCATCACCGGCAGGGAAGCGTATCCCTGGACCAGCGGCGGGACGTTGAGCGTGCTGACCGCATACTTGTCCCACAGCGTGTAAGCCGCGATGAACAGGCCGGTGATCAAGGCGAACATGATCGCCTTGGCGGTCACCGCCGTGGCCGGGGTCGTGTCGGCGGTAGCCCCTGTGCTGGTGACCGTGCTGGTGGCGGCCGTGCTGGTAGTTGCTGTCCTGGCGGTGGGCGTGCTGGTGGCGGGCGTGCCAGTGGCCGCCACCTCGGTCCCGGTTGCCTTGCGGCCCAGGCCAAGGCCTGGGCCTGGGCCTGGGCCGCCGGATGCCGGGATGCCGAGGATGACCAGGCCGCCGACGATAAGCAGGATCCCGGCCAGCCCGGCCGGGCCGGGACGCTCGCCGAGCAGGGTGATCCCGGCCAGGGCGGCCAGCAAGGCGCCGGTGCCGCGGCCGACCGGGTAGACCAGGGACAGGTCACCCAGCCGGTAACCGGTCTGCAGGAACAGGAAGTAGCCCGTTTGGAGCAGGCCGGTTCCGGCCATGAAGACCCAGGCCAGCGCGGTCAGGTGCGGTGGGCTCGCGATCACGGTCGCGGCCAGCACCGGGAGGTAGCCGACGGTGGCCACAGCGGACATCAGCCAGACGAAGGAGGCGGCGCCGGACACTGACGCCTGCTTGCTGAACAGGTTCCAGCTGGCATGCGCGATGGCGGCGACGAAGATCAGGAGGAGGGCGGTGGCATTCAGGGAGCGGCTCCAGGCTCGGGCCCTCGCGGGCACGACGGGTAGAGCCCTCGAGGTTTCTGTCCCGTGAGGTGTGGGCTCCCGGCGACGACGGCCCGGCCGTTGCCCGGGCGCCTGGCGCCGCTTGGTCCAGACCGCCCGGCCCTGATTGTGGTCGTCGGGAGCAGGCCAGGCGCGGAACCCTAGGCGCAACCACGCGCTACCCGCAGTTTACCTTGCCGCCCACCGCCGTTAACGGTCGCTGAAGGTGACCGGCGTGCGTGGCCTGGTGTCCACGGTGAGGTGGAAGACGTCCGGCCGGGCGTAGTGGCCCACCGGGTCGAACTCGCGCCGCGCCGCCGCCACGTTCTCCGGGTCGATCTCGGCGAACAGGATCTCCTCGTGGTCAGACACCGGGCCGGCGATCACCTGTCCGCCGGGCGCGACGATGGCGCTATGTCCCCGGCTCATCCAGTCGCCGGATTCCTGGTACAAGTCGCCCCGCAGGTCCTCGGGCACGTGGCCGCCGTGCAGCAGCGGCGCCACACCGATCACGTACACCCGGCCCTCCTTCGCGATGTGCTGCAGCGTCGCCACCCACGTCTCGCTGTTGTCCCAGGTCGGAGCCAGGTAGATGTCCACGCCGCGGGCATACATGGCGGCCCTGGCCAGCGGCATGTAGTTCTCCCAGCAGATCAGGCCGCCGATGACGCCGAAAGGTGCCCGGACAACGTCGAGGGTTGACCCGTCACCCATTCCCCAGATGGTCCGCTCGCCACCGGTGGGCATCAACTTCCGGTGCCGGCCCGCGAGCGCGCCGTCCGGGGCGAAGTACAGCAGCGTGTTGTACAGCGTCCCGCCGTCGATCTCGTTCACCCCGATGGCGAGGTAGACCCCGGCCTCCGCGGCCGCCGCGCCCAGTTGCTGCGTCGCCGCCGACGGGACCGCGACGGCGGCCGCGTTCAGCCGCCGCAGGAACGCGTCGTCATGCCAGGCCGGCGTGCGCCACACCCAATCGGGATAGCCCGGAACGAATGCCTCGGGGAACACGACCAGCCGGGCTCCCTCGGCGGCCGCCTTGATCGTCAGCGAGCATGCCTTGTCCAGCGTGGCGTCGCGGTTCAGGAAGTCCGGGGACGCCTGAACCGCCGCCACGATCGCCTTGTCCATGCCTGCCACCGGTCTCAACGGGTTCCCGCGCCGACCAGCAGGCGGCACGGCCCGGCGAAGCCGCCGGGACCCTGGAATGCCGCCAGCCCCCCGGCGACCTCGGCCCAGGCGGCCTCGCGCTCGGCGGGGGCCAGGCCGGACAGCATCTGGTGCAGCGCGCCGAACGACTCCCGCTCGAAGCGCAGGCAGTCCGCGGCGGCCGGCAGCCGGAGCGGCGCGTCCACCTCGCGGACCTCCACATCGCTGAACCCAGCCGCGGCAAGTTCGCCGGCCAGCACCCCGGGGGCGCCCAGGCTGAACGGTCCGGGCTGGCCGGGCAGCGGCGCCCCGAGGCCAGCCCGGCGCCGGATGATGGAGACCGGCACGGAGAAGAATCCGTTGTCCCCGGCGCCGGCGTAGACCACGACCGACACCCGCCCCCCCGGGCGCAGCGCACCGCGCATGCCAGCCAGGGCGCGGGCCCGGTCAGGGAAGTAGATCAGCCCGAGCCGGCTGATGACCGCGTCGAAATGCCCCGGCTGTACGTCGAGGTCCTCGCCATCCATGGCCCTGGCCGTCGCGTTCGCCAGCCCGGCTTCGGCAAAGCGGCGCTCCGCATAGGCCATGATCTGGGCCGACAGGTCGGTCGCGAGCACCCGGCCGGCCGGCCCGACGCGCCGGGCCGCGGCGAGGCTCTGCCCACCAGCGCCGGCCGCCACGTCGAGAACCCGGGAGCCCAGGCCGATCCGGGCCAGGTCGAACATCGTGGCGGTGGCCTCGCCGAGCCACTCCTCAAGCGTGGGTCCCCACGCGTCCCATGCCGCGGCCGCGGTATCCCACTGCTGCTGCGTGGTTTGCTTGTAGACCGCCGCGTCGAACTGCTGTCTCGTGGTCATCAGGACCACCTCCTTGGGCTAGACCTCCTGAATCCAGCCGTAGAGGTCCCGGCGCTCGACCGAGTCGAGCAGTGCTGGGTGGTCGCTCGCCATGTGCGCCCGGATGTTGTCGACGACCTCGTCGTCGGTGGCGCCACTGGCCACGAACCCGCACTCACAGTTGATCACCTTCGCCATTGCCGGGACTCCTTTCGGCTGCACAATCAGTAGGGCATTACTCCATTGGGGGGAGGTTGGCGAAACCTTGGCGGACCCACGCGTCCGGATGCAGGTCTGCGGCCGCATCTGTGTCGAGATCGACGGTGAGCGGCGCGAGAGCCAGCTACCCGGGCCGCAGGGGCGACGGTTGCTCGCGTACCTCACGCTACGCCGGCTGGATGCCGTCAGCCGGGAGGACGTGCTGGGCGCCGTGTGGGGAGACAACCTCCCGCCGGTCCCGGAGGCAGCGCTGGCCCCGCTGCTGTCACGATTGCGGCGGGCGCTGGCCCCGGTACGTCTCGACGGAGTCCGGCTGCACCCTCCGGCGGATGCCTGGATCGACCTGGAAGCGGCCCGTGCGGCGATCCACCGGGCCGAATCCGCTCTGGCGCTCGATGAGTGGGGCCGGGCCTGGGGCGCCGCGCAGATCACCTTGTTCACGGCGCGCCGCGGCTTCCTGCCCGGTGAGGATCTGCCGTGGATCGGCGATGTCCGGCGCGAGCTCGACGACCTGCATACGCGCGCCCTGGAGGCCTACGCGCAGGCCGCCCTGCGCATGGCCGGGACGGAACTCGCCACCGCCGAGCGCGCCGCGCGGGAGCTGATCGCCCGCGCTCCCTTCCGGGAGAGCGGGCACCGTGTGCTCATGGCCGCCCTGGCCGCGCGGGGCAACACCGCCGAAGCGATGCGCGTCTACGACGACCTGGTCCGCCTGCTCGGCGATGAGCTCGGCATCGTGCCCAGCCCGCCGACCCGGGACCTGCACGCCAGGCTGCTGCGCTCAGGCACGGCCGGGTGACCCGCGCTGCGCCGCGGCGACGCCCAGATAGGCTGGGCCGGTCATGACTGAGAATCCCGGAGGCCCGCGGGGAGCGTCCCCCGGCGACGCCGCCACGGGGAGTGCCGCGGAACCCGCCAGCACCAGCACGGTCGTCCACCTGCTCCGGCACGGGGAGGTGCACAACCCGCAGGGGGTCCTCTACGGCCGCATTCCGGGTTTCCACCTCTCCGAGGACGGCCGCCTGATGGCCAAGGCGGCAGCGGGCTTCCTGGCTGGCCGGGACGTGGTGGCGCTGCTGTCCTCACCGCTGGACCGCGCGATGGAGACCGCCGCTCCGCTGTCCGCGCAGTTCGGCCTGGACGTGGTCGTGGACGAACGGCTCATCGAGCCCACGAACCACTTTGAAGGGACCATGTTCGGCCCGGGATCCGGCGTGCTCAGCAACCCAGCCCACTGGCGGTATCTCTACAACCCCTTCCGCCCCTCGTGGGGTGAGCCGTACGGCAGCATCGTGGCCCGGATGCTCGACGTGATGGCCGCCGCGGCCCGCACCGCGCGCGGCCACGAGGCGGTCTGCGTCAGCCATCAGCTGCCTATCTGGACCGCCCGCCGGGCCGCGGAAGGCAAGCCGCTCTGGCACAATCCGGCGCGCCGCCAGTGCGCGCTGGCCAGCGTGACCAGCTTCACCTACACCGGCGACACCATCACTGGCGTCAGCTATGCCGAGCCCGCCGGCGGCGGCCGCCCGCAAGTGAGCGGTGCCTAGCCGCACGCAAGGAGCACGTCCGGGGCCGGCCCGCTGTGCGGCGGCGCGACCGGGTCCGGCACAATGGTGCGCGACTACTGCCTGTAGGAGATTCCTTCCGTGTCCCGTCTGCCGGGTTCCGCGCGTCCCGCACGGCGCGCGCGCCGGGTCCGCCTGTGCCCGGGGCGGCCCGCCGTCGTCGTGGCGGCGGCCGTGGCCGGCATGATGGCGGTGGCCGGCTGCGCCGGCGGGTCCATCGCGAGCAGCACCCCCGCCAGCAACGGCCAGAGCTTCGTGTCCGGGAACAGCGGGACAACCGTGTTCAAGGCGGGCGCCGGGCCGGTCGCGCCCGCCGTCACCGGCACGGCCCTCGGCGGAGGCAAGCTCACCTTGGCCGCCTACCGCGGGCATGTGGTGGTCATGAACTTCTGGGGCTCGTGGTGTTCCCCCTGCCGCGCGGAGGCCCCCGCCCTGGCCCAGCTGGCCCGCAAGTTCCGTGCCTCAGGCGTGCGGTTCCTGGGCGTGGACATCCGGGACAGCCCGGCCACCGCGAAAGCATTCACCCGCGACTTCCGCATCGAATACCCCAGCCTTAACGATCCCGGTGACGAGATCGCCCTTGATTTCCGGAGCACGGTGCCGCCGGCCGGGATCCCGACCACACTGGTTATCGCGCCCAACGGCCGGGTGAGCGCGCGGGTGATCGGCGAGGCCACGTACAACGGCCTCAAGGATCTGATCACCAGGGCGGCGCAGCCCTCATGACGAAACCCAGGGACCGCGGGTGATGACCCGATGACCGGACTGCGGGCCCCCTCCGGGGCCAAGCATCCGGACGGCCCCGCCGCGCAGCGGCAGGAACAGGCGGCCGCGCAGCGGTCCGAGGAGCCTGCCACGGCCGCCGGCGAGCGGACGGGAGCGGCTGGGCCGGGTCCGTTTGGGGCAATGGGCTGGATGCGCTGGGCATGGCGCCAGCTCACGTCCATGCGGACCGCCCTGGTGCTGCTGTTCCTGCTCGCCGTGGCGAGCGTGCCCGGATCGGTGCTGCCACAGCAGGGGATCGACCCGCAAGCGGTGCAGCAGTACTACCTCTCGCATCCCTCGCTGGCCCCGCTGATGGCCAGGCTGTGGCTGTTCAATGTGTTCGCCGCGCCCTGGTTTGCGGCGATCTACCTGCTGCTCTTCCTCTCCCTCGCCGGATGCGTGGTGCCGCGGACCTTCCGGCTGGCCCGCTCGGCGCGGGCGCTGCCGCCGCCCGCCCCGCGCAACCTGGCCAGGCTGCCGAACTCGGCCCAGCATCAGACCCTGCTAGCGCCCGGCGACGCTCTCGACGGGGCCGCCGCGCTGCTGGCGGCGCGCAGATTCCGGCTGCGCACCGGCGACGGCTGGCTGTCGGCGGAGAAGGGTTACCGCCGGGAGGTCGGCAACCTGCTCTTCCACCTCGCGTTGCTGGCGATCCTTGGTGCGGTGGCCCTCGGCGGGCTGTTCGGCTACAAGGCGGACCGGCTGCTGGTCGCGGGAAGCTCCTTCGCCAACACGGCCACCGCGCTGGATGAGTTCCACCCCGGGCGGGCGGTGTCCGCCGCGGACCTGCAGCCGTTCAGCATCATCCTCAACCGCTTCGCCGCCTCGTACGTGACCTCGGGCAAGCTGCGCGGCCAGCCGTCCGCGTTCGACGCGTACATCAGCTACTCAGCGGAGCCCGGCTCACCGACGCACCCCTACGACCTGCGGGTCAACCATCCGCTGAATGTGGACGGGACGAAGGTGTACCTGATCGGGCACGGGTACGCCCCGGTCTTCAAGGTCACGGACGGGACCGGGCAGGTGGTCTTCGACCAGGCGGTCCCGTTCATCGCGGTCGAGCAGTCCGGCCTCACCTCCGAGGGCGTCGTCAAGGTGCCCGATGCTCGCCCCCAGCAGCTTGGATTTGAGGGGGTGTTCCTGCCCACCGCGGTGGATGCCGGCGGCACTCTTGAGTCCGCCTTTCCCGCGGCGGACGACCCGAGAGTGAGCCTGGTCGCCTACGCGGGCAATCTGGGCATGGACAGCGGGCCGCCGCAGTCGGTGTATGACCTGGACACGACCGGCCTGCGGAGACTGGCGGTGCCGCTGCAGGCGCTGGCGCCCGGCCAGTCGATGAAGCTGCCGGGCGGGGCCGGGACGCTGACCTTCACCGGCTACCGGCAATGGATCAGCCTGGCCATCACCTACGACCCCGGGCAGGTGCCCGCCCTGCTGGCCGGGATGGCGGCACTGGCCGGGCTGCTGCTGTCCCTCTTCGTCCGGCGCCGCCGGATGTTCGTGCGCGCCTATCCGGGCGCTGACGGCGGCACCGTGGTCGAGGTGGCCGGGCTCGTCCGCACCGATGCCGGGGGCGGGTTCGACGATGAGTTCGACCAGTTGGCCGCGGCGCTCAGATCGGCGCACGGCGTCCCGGCGGGGCCTGCCGCCCC
>CAYPQM010000171.1:0-13489 GCA_964412845.1 uncultured Streptosporangiaceae bacterium | reverse complement strand
TACGTGGTAGAGATTGCAATTTTCTCTGAATTTCTCTTATTTCTCTTTGACTCAGGGATGAGTCTTTGCTTTTCTTTTTTAAGGACTGACGAATCAAACGATATTTTTCTTCCAATTTCTTTCGCTTGTGTTCTCTTTGAACCAAACTTTTCTTGGCCATAAGTTACCTCGTATTGTTAATAATGATACAGTTAAAAGCCGAATATAATAATATAAGAAGGTAGATTTCTACCTCTCCATCTCTTCATCGAAAAGAATGAGATTGTTGATAATAGATAATAGAGTAAATAAAAAGACAATAAAAAAAGAAATTAACCAAATTTTCCTGATGTTGAGGCTATCAAGAAAGCTGCATAAGTAAATATATAACCTACGGAAAAGTGGGCTAATCCAACCAATCTTGCTTGCACAATGGAAAGAGCAACCGGTTTATCTCTCCAGCGAATCAAATTAGCCAAAGGTGTGCGTTCATGAGCCCACGCTAAAGTTTCAATCAATTCCTGCCAATATCCACGCCAAGAAATTAAGAACATAAACCCTGTAGCCCAAACAAGATGTCCAAATAAGAACATCCATGCCCATACCGATAAACTATTCATACCAAAAGGATTATATCCATTGATAAGTTGTGAAGAGTTTAACCATAGATAATCTCTTAACCATCCCATCAAATAAGTGGAGGACTCATTAAATTGTGAAACGTTACCTTGCCATAAAGTAATATGTTTCCAATGCCAATAAAAAGTAACCCATCCAATAGTATTTAACATCCAGAAAATTGCCAAATAAAATGCGTCCCAAGCGGAAATATCACAAGTACCGCCACGCCCTGGTCCGTCACAAGGAAAACTATAACCAAAATCCTTTTTATCCGGCATTAATTTAGAACCACGTGCATCTAAAGCACCCTTTACTAAAATCAATGTAGTTGTATGTAAACCTAGAGCAATAGCATGATGAACCAAGAAATCTCCAGGGCCTATTGTTAAGAAAAGAGAATTCCTATTCTCATTAACAGCATTCAACCATCCGGGTAACCATATGTTTCGACCTGAATTGAAGGCTGGGCCGCTCGTTGAAGATAGGAGTACATCAAATCCATATGAAGTCTTACCATGAGCAGATTGTATCCATTGAGCAAATATGGGTTCGATTAAGATTTGTTTTTCCGGAGTACCAAAAGCAAGCATGACATCGTTATGAACATAAAGGCCCAAGGTATGGAACCCCAGAAAAAGGCTTGCCCAGCTTAAATGCGATATGATCGCTTCTTTATGGTCTAACATTCTTGCCAATACATTATTTTCATTCTGGGCTGGATTGTAATCTCTAATGAAAAATATAGCTCCATGAGCAAAGGCTCCTGTCATGATGAACCCTGCAATATATTGGTGATGAGTATATAAGGCAGCTTGAGTAGTAAAGTCTTGTGCGATGAATGCATAAGCAGGTAAAGAGTACATATGTTGAGCTACTAATGAAGTAATAACCCCTAAAGAAGCTAGAGCAAGACCTAATTGAAAATGAATGGAGTTATTGATTGTGTCATAAAGACCTTTATGCCCACGTCCTAATCGACCCCCTGGAGGAATATGTGCTTCTAAAAGATCTTTGATACTATGTCCAATTCCGAAATTAGTTCTATACATATGACCAGCAATTAGAAAAATAAAGGCAATAGCTAAATGATGATGAGCGATATCAGTCAACCATAAACTTTGTGTTTGTGGATGGAATCCCCCAAGAAGGGTTAGAATGGCAGTTCCCGCTCCTTGGGAAGTGCTAAATAAATGATTACTCGAATCAGGATCTTGAGCATAAAGATTCCATTGACCCGTAAGAAGGGGTCCCAACCCTTGGGGATGCGGTGAAACATCTAAGAAATTACTCCACCTGACGTATTCTCCTCTAGATCCTGGAATAGCCACATGGACTAAATGCCCTGTCCAAGCCAAAGAACTTACTCCGAAAAGTCCTGACAAATGATGATTGAGACGAGATTCGGCATTCTTGAACCACGAAAGGCTTGGTTTCCATTTGGGTTGTAGATGTAACCAACCTGCAACTAAGGATATTGCAGAAAGAAGTAATAGAAAAAGAGCTCCAGTATAAAGATCTTCATTGCTACGTAATCCGATTGTATACCACCACTGATAAAGACCAGAATAAGCAATATTGACTGGGCCAGTAGCACCTCCCCGAGTAAAGGCTTCTACAGCTGGTTGGCCAAAATGCGGATCCCAAATTGCATGAGCAATAGGTCTTATATGCAAAGGATCCTTTATCCATAACTCAAAATTTCCTTGCCAAGCTACATGAAAAAGATTTCCAGATGTCCACAGAAATATTATAGCTAACTGACCAAAGTGAGAAGCAAAAATATTCTGATAAAGACGTTCTTCAGTAATATCATCATGAATCTCGAAGTCATGTGCAATAGCAATACCAAACCAAATACGACGAGTAGTGGGGTCCTGAGCTAAACCTTGGCTAAACCTCGGAAATCTTAATGCCATAATACTTTTCAAATCCTCCTAGCCATTATCCTACTGCAATAATTCTTGCTAAGAAGAATGCCCATGTTGTGGCAATTCCACCCAGAAGGTAATGGGTTACTCCTACAGCACGTCCTTGTATAATGCTCAAAGCTCTAGGCTGAGTAGCAGGAGCAACTTTTAATTTGTTATGAGCCCAAACAATGGATTCAATAAGTTCTTGCCAATAACCACGGCCACTAAATAGAAACATTAAACTGAAAGCCCAGACAAAATGAGCACCTAAGAAAAAAAGACCATATGCAGATAATGAAGAACCATAAGATTGAATTACTTGAGAAGCCTGTGCCCATAGGAAATCTCTAAGCCACCCATTAATCGTAATGGAACTTTGTGCAAAATTCCCTCCTGTGATATGAGTAATTATCCCTTGGTCGCTTATGGTACCCCAAACATCCGACTGCATTTTCCAACTGAAATGAAAAATTACTACCGAAATTGAATTGTACATCCAAAATAGACCTAAGAAAACATGATCCCAGGCGGATACTTGACATGTTCCTCCTCGTCCAGGTCCATCACAAGGAAAACGAAAACCAAGATTTGCTTTATCAGGTATCAAACGGGAACTGCGAGCAAATAGAACACCCTTCAGTAATATCAATACAGTTACATGAATCGTAAATGCATGAATATGATGGACTAGAAAATCCGCGGTTCCTAATGGAATAGGTAACAAAGCTACTTTGCCACCTACTGCTACTAAATTACTACCTCCCCAAGTTAAGCTGGTACTCGTTGTTGCACCAGGAGCTGTTAGACTAGGTGCTAAAGCATGAGTATTTTGTACCCATTGAGCAAAGATGGGTTGTAATTGGATAGCAGTATCTGAAAACATGTCTTGAGGACGCCCTAAAGCACTCATGGTATCATTATGGATGTACAAGCCAAAACTGTGAAAACCTAAAAATATACATACCCAGTTAAGATGTGATATGATTGCATCGCGGTGCCTAAGGATACGATCTAAAAGATCATTGTATCGAGTAGTTGGATCATAGTCTCTTACTAGAAAAATGGCTGCATGTGCAGCAGCACCAACTATCAGAAATCCACCAATCCACATGTGATGTGTGAACAATGAAAGTTGTGTACCGTAGTCAGTAGCTAGATATGGATAAGGAGGCATGGAATACATATGATGAGCTACAATAATGGTTAAGGAACCCAACATGGCTAGGTTAAGAGATAATTGAGCATGCCATGAAGTTGTTAAAATCTCATAAAGATCCTTATGCCCTTGTCCTGTAAATGGACCTTTATGAGCTTCTAGAATGTCTTTAAGGCTATGACCAATGCCCCAGTTAGTCTTGTACATATGGCCAGCAATCAGGAAAAGGATGGCAATAGCTAAATGATGGTGTGCAGTATCACTCAACCATAGACTCCCTGTTATTGGATCTAAGCCTCCACGAAAAGTAAGAAAGTCCCCATATTTTGACCAATTCAAGGTGAAAAAGGGGGTTGCTCCCTCGTTAAAACTTGGGTAAAGTTGAGCCAAAAGATCTTGATTCAAGAGAAATTCATGAGGAAGTGGTATCTCTTTAGCATCAACCCCAGCATCGAGAAATTTGTTAATCGGTAAAGATACATGAATTTGGTGTCCCGCCCAAGAAAGAGACCCAAGTCCTAGTAACCCTGCTAAGTGATGATTCAACATAGATTCTACATCTTGGAACCAAGCCAATTTTGGCGCAGCTTTATGATAATGGAACCAACCGGCAAAAAGCATTATGGAGGCAAAAATCAATGCACCAATTGCGGTACAATAGAGTTGTAATTCACTAATTATTCCAGATGCTCGCCAAATTTGAAAAAAGCCAGAGGTTATTTGTATTCCTCGGAAACCCCCTCCCACATCACCATTCAATATTTCTTGACCTACTATTGGCCAGACTACCTGTGCACTAGGTCCAATATGAGTAGGATCACTTAGCCATGCTTCATAATTGGAAAAACGGGCACCATGGAAGTACATACCACTCAACCAAAGAAAAATAATGGAGAGTTGACCGAAATGAGCACTAAATACTTTTCGGGAGATCTCCTCCAAATCGCTGGTATGACTATCGAAATCGTGAGCATCAGCATGTAGATTCCAGATCCAAGTGGTAGTATCAGGACCCTTAGCTATTGTTCTTGAGAAATGACCAGGTTTGGCCCATTGCTCAAAAGATGTTTTTACAGGATCTCTATTCACAAGAATTTTCACTTCTGGTTCCGGCGAACGAATAATCATTAAGTCCTCCTCTTTCCGGACAACACATACAAAGAGACCTGCCAAGAGTCAAGTTTTTAGTGAACTTCTAAAAGATGGATTTTTTATTAGTTCTTTATCTATCTATCATCCATCTATTTCTTAAGTTATTTACTAAACTAGATAGTTATTCACTAGAGCAATTATGATATTGAGTCAATCCGAGGCAAGTGTTCGAATCTATTATGACATAAGCATTAGGTGCCCAACGGACTTTATTGATCTTGGAAAATATTTTCTCGGTATTACGAATAGAATATTTTTTGTCTAATATAGTTTGAAATTTTAGGGATGATGCCATTTCGAGATTTTTAATAATATTTCTTTATAAGCAGGATCGAACTTATTTAGTATATATTTGAGGCTATCAAAAAATAGTTTATATAGATCTACTTTCATACAACATAATATCTTTTTTGTACGTAAAAAAAAGAAAGTAAAACTCAAAAGATACCCCATTATTCATTAGAATAGAAGATAGATAAGATCATTCTGAATATCTTTCTTGTGTTTTTAAACTTAGTTTACCATTAAAGTTATTAACTTTAATTAGTTCTAGTCTATTCTTAATTTATAAATATTATATATATATTACTTAGTGATATTCATAGTGTTATTTAGCTACTGAATATCTCATATTGCATAGAAATACAGTTCTTCCATAAATAGATTGAATATGGACTCATTTGGATTTCATAATAATTATTCAAAACACATAAAAAAAAATGACTGGGAATTTAATACTCTTAGTGTAACCTTTCTATTACAAATTCGAATTTTCCCCTCTTTCTCCTATGTTTAAATCGTGCTCTATCTTCCTATATTTTTCTATATAGCATATTCGAGCAATGGTATGAAAAGGGTCCCTTGTCTAATAGACAGGACAGAGCTCTTCTAAACCTTTGGTATAGGTTCAAATCCTATTGGAGGCAATTTTTTTCATCGAGTATTCTTCTTACTATATTAAGATTAAGAATCCTATTAAATTGAAATAAATAAATTGAATATTGAATACTTAATATTCAAAAAAGGAAAATTCAACTTTGAAATAAATTTGCACAAAATCACTTAGATCACTCTTTTATTTCATTTTCCTTTTTGAACTTTGCTACGCGATCGATAATCCCATAATCTTGAGCTTCTGTTTCCGACATAACAGAGTATCTTTCCAGATCCTTCTGTATAACATTTATAGGTTTACCTGTGTTTTCTGCATAAATATCCGCAATTGTGTTACGAAGTTCAAGCATATCTTCTGCTTCCATCATTAATACATCTATATTTGTATTTGTCCTAATACGGGCACTTCTAGGTTGGTGAATCAAAATCCTAGCGTTAGGGACCCATCTAGTAATTGTTCCTCCGGCCAGGATCAAAGATGCTCCTGCTAATCCCATAGCTATTGTACACACATCAAATTCTTGATTAGATCTTTTTAATCAATTTTCTTTCTTTATTTAATGGGTTTCTTTTTATTTTTTAGGTCGATTCAAAAAAACTGTAACGAAGGGATTGATTGATCATTCGAATGATCAAAAAGTATCCATTTATTCTCCAATAATGCAATCTTCCCGTTGCGTATTGGTACTTATCGGGTATAGAATAGATCTGCTTCTCTTTGTTCTTACGAACAGAGTTGTTCCCTCATTTTGATTTTCAATGAGATGAAATCAAAATGAACCCACAGAATCTACTGAAAAAGAGTTTTAGGTTAGGTACACAGTATATAGTCTTCTTACTTTAATGCGATAAAATAAGGTGATATAGTCTCTATTTTTCTTTGATAAAGGGGTGTTTCCATGGGTTTACCTTGGTATCGTGTTCATACTGTCGTATTGAATGATCCCGGTCGATTGCTTTCTGTTCATATAATGCACACAGCTCTAGTTGCTGGTTGGGCCGGTTCGATGGCTTTATACGAATTAGCGGTTTTTGATCCCTCTGATCCTGTTCTTGATCCAATGTGGAGACAGGGTATGTTCGTTATACCTTTCATGACTCGTTTAGGAATAACCAATTCATGGGGCGGTTGGAATATTTCAGGAGGAACTGTAACCAATCCAGGTATTTGGAGTTATGAAGGTGTTGCAGCGGCACATATAGTGTTTTCTGGTTTGTGCTTCTTGGCAGCTATCTGGCATTGGGTATATTGGGACTTAGAAGTATTCTGTGATGAACGTACAGGAAAACCTTCATTGGATTTGCCCAAGATTTTTGGAATTCATTTATTTCTCTCAGGTGTAGCTTGCTTTGGCTTTGGCGCATTCCATGTAACAGGTTTGTACGGTCCTGGAATATGGGTGTCCGATCCTTATGGACTAACTGGAAAAGTACAAGCTGTCAATCCAGCTTGGGGTGTGGATGGTTTTGATCCTTTTGTTCCAGGAGGAATAGCCTCTCATCATATTGCTGCAGGCACATTAGGTATATTAGCAGGCTTATTCCATCTGAGTGTCCGTCCGCCTCAACGTCTATACAAAGGATTACGCATGGGCAATATTGAAACTGTACTTTCCAGTAGTATTGCTGCTGTCTTTTTTGCAGCTTTTGTTGTTGCAGGAACTATGTGGTATGGTTCAGCAACTACCCCAATCGAATTATTTGGTCCTACTCGTTATCAATGGGACCAGGGATACTTTCAACAAGAAATATATCGAAGAGTTAGCGCCGGGCTAGCCGAAAATTTAAGTTTATCGGAAGCTTGGTCTAAAATTCCTGATAAATTAGCTTTTTATGATTACATTGGTAATAATCCGGCAAAAGGGGGATTATTTAGAGCAGGTTCAATGGATAACGGAGATGGAATAGCGGTTGGATGGTTAGGACACCCCCTTTTTAGAGATAAAGAAGGTCGGGAGCTTTTTGTACGTCGTATGCCTACCTTTTTTGAAACATTTCCGGTAGTTTTGGTAGATGAAGACGGGATTGTTAGAGCCGATGTTCCTTTTAGAAGGGCAGAATCTAAATATAGTGTTGAACAAGTAGGTGTAACTGTTGAGTTCTATGGTGGTGAACTTAATGGAGTAACTTATTCAGATCCTGCTACTGTTAAAAAATATGCTAGACGTGCCCAATTAGGTGAGATTTTTGAATTAGATCGAGCTACTTTGAAATCTGACGGTGTTTTTCGTAGTAGTCCAAGGGGTTGGTTTACTTTTGGACATGCTACATTCGCCTTGCTCTTCTTTTTTGGACACATTTGGCATGGCGCTAGAACCTTGTTCAGAGATGTTTTTGCTGGTATTGATCCAGATTTGGATGCTCAAGTGGAATTTGGAACATTCCAAAAAGTTGGAGATCCAACTACAAAGAGACAAACTGTCTTATAGAGCATTTTGTGGTTGGTATATTGATTTCTTTCCTCTTTTTTTCTTCATCGGGTACAAGAAAAAAGAATCTTGATTTGAATCATCATCTTCTCTTTGATTCTTTTTCTTTATTTATATGATAAATGATCTCAAGTGAATAGGTGTGGAAGCTATAATTGTAAACCACAATCGAATCTATGGAAGCATTGGTTTATACATTCCTTTTAGTCTCGATTTTAGGGATAATCTTTTTTGCTATCTTTTTTCGAGAACCACCTAAGGTTCCAACTAAAATAAAAAAATAAAATAAATCTTGAAACAATTTAATTGAATTGAAGTAATGAGTCTACCAATAAGGGAAGCTCATTACTTCAATTACTTCAACTAATCCCCATGTTCTTCGAATGGATCTCTTAGTTGTTGAGAGGGTTGCCCAAAAGCGGTATATAAGGCGTACCCAGTAAAGCTTACAAGTAAACCAGATATAAAGATCGCGACTAAGGTTGCTGTTTCCATTTTTTAATAATTTCCAGAATGGATCTACTATAACGATATAAGATCATTTATTTAGAAATATAACAGAATAGTATACAAAGTCAACAGATCTTAACCAATCATTATTTAATAGAATACAATTTATGGCTACACAAACCGTTGAAGATAGTTCTAGATCTGGATCAAGACGAACTCCTGTCGGGGATTTATTGAAACCCTTAAATTCAGAATATGGTAAAGTAGCTCCGGGCTGGGGTACTACACCACTTATGGGAGTTGCAATGGCTTTATTTGCTGTATTCCTATGTATTCTTTTGGAAATTTATAACTCCTCTGTTTTATTGGATGGGATTACTGGGAATTAGGTTTTATGAGGTTTTGATCTTTCCAGTAAAGAAAAAATTACTACTAATGCTAAAATCTTGATTTCTAAAGAAAAGATTTTGGTAGTTCGATCGTGGACTTTTTTTGTTTCGGTATTTTTGGAAAATGAGTGTGTGACTTGTTATAATTGATCCTATAAATAATAATAGAATGAATGGGTTTTTTATCGATCTCTAACAAGATAATGAATTCTACCTCGTCAGACATTTATTCTAGTATCTGGAGCACGAAATAAATAGAATAGACCAAGAAAAGAAAAATTGAACTATGATTCATACCTATTATTCAGTCAGACCTCGTAACCGGACTCAAAAAAACGGGAATATATTAACTAGAATATATATTTTCAGAATATATATTTTTGAAATCAAACGAATTATACTTCATTCATATTTTTATTTTGACCGAAGGGCAACTCTTTCTGTCAATTTTGTTGAGTCAAGTCATTGGATCTATAAAAAAAATGATAAATCAAAGGATTCTTACTCAGAGATCCTTTGAGTTTAGCTTGAAAATAAATCATCGTGGTTCGAGTATAAATCTGAGGTTTCAAAGTGATTCATAGGGTCTCAACAAGAAAATTCCTATCAATTAGTAAAAAAGAAGAAGTACAATTTATGCACAGAAAACAATAAATCCAATAAACAATAATAATTAAAAATAGGAAGGAGAAAATTCAAGAGGCCTGTAACCATCAACATAAAAAAAAAAAAAGAAATGAGCCAACTTGATATTTTTTGGCATTATAATCACAAAGATCAAATTACGGATTTTCTTACTTCATATGTTCATTCAAATCTAAGAAGTTTTAACCTATAAATAAAATATTCGTTAAAATCAGTATTTTGGTCTTTCAGCTTGAGCCGTATGAAATGAAATTTTCATATACGGTTCTCAGAGGGGGAGTCATCTACCCGAGTTACCTATCTCAATAAAGTATATGATTGGTTTGAGGAACGTCTTGAGATTCAGGCGATTGCAGATGATATAACCAGTAAATATGTGCCTCCTCATGTCAATATATTTTATTGTTTAGGGGGGATCACACTTACTTGTTTTCTAGTACAAGTAGCTACAGGTTTTGCTATGACTTTTTACTATCGTCCTACTGTTACAGAAGCTTTCTCTTCTGTTCAATATATAATGACTGAGGCCAACTTTGGCTGGTTAATCCGATCCGTTCATCGATGGTCAGCAAGTATGATGGTTCTAATGATGATTCTACACGTATTTCGTGTGTATCTCACTGGTGGGTTTAAAAAACCCCGCGAATTAACTTGGGTTACAGGTGTGGTTTTGGCTGTATTAACGGCATCTTTTGGTGTAACTGGCTATTCCTTACCTTGGGATCAAATTGGTTATTGGGCAGTCAAAATCGTTACTGGTGTACCTGAGGCTATTCCACTAATAGGATCCCCTTTAGTGGAGTTATTACGTGGAAGTGCTAGTGTCGGCCAATCCACTTTAACTCGTTTTTACAGTTTACATACTTTTGTATTGCCTCTTCTTACTGCTGTATTTATGTTGATGCACTTTCTAATGATACGTAAACAAGGTATTTCGGGCCCTTTATAGAGAAAACATAAAATAGATTGATTATATATTCATATTGGGAAGGACAAAACTATTTCATTGCTATAAATATGGTTTTTTTAAGAATCACACATTTTATTTGGATACTTCTCTTCAACCAATCAATCTTTTATTCTGTATTTGATACGACTAGTTGAAGTGAATCTTGCAAAGAAAGGATGGATTATGGGAGTGTGTGACTTGAACTATTAATTTGGCCATGCGGATACATTATTTTATCCGCCACGTTGTAAATCACGACCAAATGTGTCTCGGGATCCAGCCAAGACCCACGTAAGCCCTTTACGTAGTAGAGGGATAGGCCGGTTCGTTTAAAGAGAATATTCTCTATGATCATACCTGAATAATGTCATCTATAAAAAGGCTTTGTAAGGTCCGTAGAATAGAGTGAAATGATATGGCATGATTCAGTTTTATGTCTATTCCACTTACTGAATTTCATCTACTCCACTTAATTGTTTTTTAGTTTTTAGTATAGAAATGCATTCATTTCCTTTGCATTGATTCCTATCTATGATACTATCGGAGTGAAAGAAGGGATCTAAGGAAGAATATAGGTTCTATTTTTTTTAGTAACAAGTAAATACTTTATATGGATAGGGAAAAAATCGAAATATTTTATCGATAAAAACCAATCAGAAGACATGAGACAATCCAAAAAGCGCTTGATCATGATCAATTTTATAAGCTTACTTGGACAGTGGGCATTTATTTAGAAAAAAAGAATTCGAATTTGTTGCAATCCCTAGTTGGAATTGCAACTGCAAAATGCAATCGGATAAAATCTTATCATGGAGTCTTATATATAATACATTAATATATTATTAATAGATTAATTAGACATATAGATTAATTAGACATTTGATATTAGTTTGATTCTTTTGATTTTTGCTCGAGCCGGATGATGAAAAATCATCATGTCCGGTTTCTTCGGGGGATGGATCTATACACAAAAATTCATCTATCCCAATAACAAAAAAACCTGACTTAAATGATCCTGTGTTAAGAGCAAAATTAGCTAAAGGGATGGGGCATAATTATTATGGGGAACCCGCATGGCCCAACGATCTTTTATATATTTTTCCAGTAGTAATTCTAGGTACTATTGCATGCAACGTAGGTTTAGCGGTTTTAGAACCATCAATAATTGGTGAACCGGCGGACCCTTTTGCAACTCCTTTGGAAATATTACCTGAATGGTACTTCTTTCCCGTGTTTCAAATACTTCGTACAGTACCCAATAAATTATTGGGTGTTCTTTTAATGGTTTCAGTACCATTGGGATTACTGACAGTACCTTTTTTGGAAAATGTCAATAAATTCCAAAATCCATTTCGCCGTCCAGTAGCTACAACGGTTTTTTTAATCGGTACCATAGTAGCTCTTTGGTTAGGTATTGGAGCCACACTGCCTATTGATAAGTCCTTAACTTTAGGTCTTTTTTAAATTGATTCATGAAGTATTTTCTTCATGAAGTATTTTGATGTAGATATATCAGGAATAGTTACTTCAAAGTAATTAATTAAAGTAATTATTCCTGATATAAACTCAAAAAATTATATTATATGTTTTCAAGTTTCAAATAAATCGAAAAATTTATAAGTCTTTCTAAAAAATAGCATAGAAAAATCTTTTTGAAAAAAAAAGTATCAAAAATTCTTATTAAACTGTTTTGCTTTTGCTCTCGAAAATGATTGGATTTTGACCAATGGAAACCATCAATTTGTATAGAATAAATAGGTATATAATATACCTAAATGTTACTATCCTATTCATCAGTACTGCTCGTTGATACTGGAAAGATTCTCTTATCTGTTCGAATTCATGACCTGAACGAGCCGCACATACACCCTAACACATGGTCCTCGACGCTGAGGACATCCTTTAAGAGCGGGAGATTTCTTACCATTTTTTTTTGGCTGTCTTATGTTTCTAAGAAGTTGTGTAATAGTTGGCATATTGTGTATATATCTATACAAAATCCAATTTCTTTGTTTCGATCGATCTTAACCAGATGTTATTTTTCTTAATTTTCCTTTTTTGAATATGGGATACTCCATATTCAAAAAAGAAAAATTCGACTTTGAAATCTATCTAATCACTCGGATCACTCAGGTTTTATGTCATTTTCTTTTTTTGACATGACTACGCGATCAATAATACCATAATCTCGAGCTTCTGTTGCCGACATAAAATAGTCTCTTTCCAGATCCTTCTGTATAACATCTACAGGTTTACCTGTGTGTTGTGAATAAATATCCGCAATTGTGTTACGAAGTTCAAGCATATCTTCTGTTTCCTTTATTAAGGAATCTATATTTTTTTTTGTGCTAATCGGGACACTTCTAGGTTCGTGAATCCAAATCCTAGCGTTAGGGTAAGCTATCCGTCTAGTAATTGTTCCTCCGGCCAGGATCAAAGATGCTCCTGATGCAGCTAATCCCATAGCTATTGTAGACACTTCAGGTAACATAACTTGTAGAACATCATAAATAGCTATTGATTGGTATGTGTCTCCACCAAGAGAGTTTATATACATATATATATCAGTATCATTAAAATCGTCACTTTCCGAATTCAGCAGTAACAAGAGAGCCATGAACTGATTGGCGAAAGATGTCGTAATTTCTTTACATAGAAAGAGTGTTCTTTCTATGTAAAGTCGTTCGCGTATATCAATCCAAATGGGTTCTTTAATTACACCATCACGATCTAAAACAAAACCATCACGTAAAACATCACCAATTTCAAAAGCGATGTATGGTATTTTTCGGTCCGCCATAATAAATATATTTTCTTTTTTTTTTTATAACTAATAGATTGGATTTCTTTAATAAAACGGATTATTCCAATATATCAAATATCGATTCCAATGGCTTTTGCTACTAGAACCTTCC
>CAYPQM010000170.1:0-13705 GCA_964412845.1 uncultured Streptosporangiaceae bacterium | reverse complement strand
GTTCTGGTAGAAGGAGAACCTGTGCGACAGGGTCAGCTGGTACCCCTTGTTCGGGACCCGGCCAGCGGCCCGGGCTGGCCCAGGGTCACGTTCGCGTACGTGCCGTTGTCGCTGCCTTCATTGGCTGTTACGGCGCTGGCCGCGGTGCTGCCCGAGGTGTCGTCCATCCGCCAGTAGGAGCGCGGCCCGGCGTCCAGCACGGCGCTGGGGAAGTGGGAGCCGGCCGTGTAGGAGTAGTTGGTGCACGAACCTGGTGAGGTGGGCGGGCAGACCGCGGTCAGAGTGTCCCCGCTGTAGGAATAGGTCCAGGTCAGCGCGGTGGAGGCAGAACCGGGGGTGGCCGGGTCGGTGGTCACCGAGTTGACGTGGGCGTACTGCGCCCCCGCTGGCGTGGCCCAGGTGAAGTGCAGTGCGCGGCCGGAGACGCCCGACGTGACGGTGGCCAGCTGGCCGCCGCTGTAGCCGAACGTCTCGGTGTGCTTCAGGTAGTCAGCGATCGATGAGATCGCGAAGACGCTGGGATCGGAGGTGGCCTGGCTGAACGTGTAGACCGTGTCGTTCTTGTCGGTCAGCGTGAACCCGGCGCTACCAGCGAGCGCGGTCAGCGTGGCGAACCGGCCTCGCGGGGGGGCGAACGAGCCGTTGCTGTTCTTGCCGAACCCGACCTGCGACCCGTCCGGGTAGGTGATCACGACGCTGGTGACGTTTCCGGCCGCGTCGGCCACCTCGGTGGCCTTCATGTCGTACACCGACGACCAGCCAGCGCCGAATGTGCCCGACGTCCGCGGGTCCAGGCTGTTGTAGTCACGCTGCACCGACAGCGACGGCCCGGCCGTCTGCACGTTAGCGTCGGTGGCCGAGGTGGTGTAGTTCCCGATGCTCGGGTCGAACCCGTGCCCACCCGAATTCTGGGCCAGCCCCGACGTGATCAGCGGCTGCGGCACCACCGTGCTGAAGTTGTTCGCGGTGACCTGGCTGCTGTAGTCATAGCCGTCGTAGGCCTGGACCGTCCAGTAATAGTTCTGTGACCAGGAGAGCTTTCCGGCGGGCACCACCCAGTCGCTTGACCCGATGTTTCCCGAGCTGGTGACCACCGAACCGGAGGCCGAGTACACGGTGAAGTTGTACCGGATCGAGCTGGGCCAGCTGTCCGGGTCGTGGCCGGATGCGATCAGCTCCGGGGTGAGGGTGGGGGAGTTGTAGTTGTCCGGCGGGTACTGCGAGTCGATCTGCGGCGGGACGTCGGGGGTGTAGTTCAGTTGGAGATACGGCGGGTTGGGGCTGTTGTCGGAGTCGAATCGCTTCCACTGCGTGGTGTCGGTGTCCGACGCCCACACCGCGAGCCCGTTGTCCGCCCCGCCGGTGATCCACGAGTTGAACGTCCCCGTGGACAGCCCCACCGTCATCCAGGTGCCCACGGTCGGGTCGCCGCCGGTGTTGCCGCAGGCGGCGCCCGGAGCCGCGGTCACCGAGCCGATGGACGACCCGAATGACGGCCCGGGCCATGACTTGCTCCCGGTCACCGACCAGGACTGGGTGATCGGCGACACCTGGAACGGCTCCGCCGTGCAGGTGGCCGCCCACATGTCGAAGAGGTGCAGGTAGGCGGAGGTGACCCGCTCGCCCGCCAGCGCGGATCCCAGGCCGGAGAAGGCGAGGAAGGAGTTGGCCGTGTTGGTGCCGGAGTCGAAGGTGCCGATCAGCATGTCGTCGTAGCTGGAGAAGTCGCCGGTGTCCGGGTAGTAGACGTAGGTCGTTCCTGTCGCGGTGAAGTTCGGGTCCACGGTGACCGGGAAGACCCGCGCCGGGTCGCGCAGCCACGCCGTGTCCACGCTCATCCGCAGCGCGGGCTGCCCGCCCGAGGTCACCAGCTGGTAGGAGACCGCGGATGACTCAGCTGGACCGCCCGAGCGCTGGTTGGCGCTGGAGTCACGCATGTAACCGCGGGGAACCCGGGCCACCACGGTGCCTGCCGGGTTCACAAACTCGACCGAGCCATCGGCGGCGATCCGCGGCGTCAGCCCGTTCAGGTGCAGCGGGAAGACCCAGGAGGCGGGCGCGTTCACGCTGCGCAGCACGATTGATTCCGTCAAGCCGCCGCCCACCGTCGACAGCATCAGGTCGGTGGCGGGCAGCACGCCCGGGTAGGTGGCGGTGGAGCCGCTGACCTGCGCGAGGACGGCTGCCGCACCCTGCAGCCCGTAGGACACCCCGCCGCCGGCCGGGCCGAACCCGACCGAGGCAAGGTCCGGGTCGCTGGCGGTCGCGGCCAGACTCACCGACAGGGAGTTGGCGCTCTCCTGGAACCGGCCGGCCGCGGGGCGCAGTGTGGTGTCGATCGGCTGCCAGGTGCCGCCCGCGGTCTGGTAGTTGACCGGCGCGGGGTAGACCCGGCGGGTGAACGTGCCGTCCGCATTACTGAACAGGGTCGACGTCGCCGACGACTTCGCGGCGACGCGCTTGCTGGTCAGCGGGTTGAAGCTGTGGCTTCCGTTGCCGAAGCCCGGCCCGGACAGGGATGTCTTGGCGCTGCGGGCAGGCACCGTGAACGGCGGCAGCTGGCCGGGGCCCGTGCCGGGCCGGTGTCCCGTGCCGTGCCCGGCCCGCGTCGCGGCGGCCGGCACCGTGTGCGCCTTGCCCCGCGCGGTCCCGGTGGCCTGTACCGGCAGCCGCAGCACCGTCTGGTGCCCGGTCAGCCAGGACCAGACCCCCGACAGCGAGATGCTGGCCGGCCTGGCTGCCTGGCCGGTCGGCGGGGTGATGACGGCCAATGCCAGCGCAACAGCGGACAGCGTGGCCGCCCCGCGCTGTGCCCCCGCGCGCCGGGGGACGCCGCGCCGCCCGTTCCGCCGCCACCATGAAGCGCACCGCCGACGAGTCCGCATGATCAGCCCTTCGCTTCAGCCGTTGCCAGAGACCAGACCAGGCCGCTGGCCAGGCGTCCCGACCCTTGCGATGCCGTGCTGCGCATGTGTCACCGGGCCTGCGCATGGCCCACGGCCGCGGTGATCGCGGCACGCACCGCGGCCCGGACGTACCGGGCGGACGGTGCGGCAATCCGGGTGACATGGCTGGCCGCCGGCCCGGTTCCGACCGTGATGAAGCGGACCTGCGGGAACCGCGCCGCGTCCGTGGCCACGGCGGCGGATTGGGGCGCCCCCACCGCGACCACGACCGCACAGTGCCGCTGCAGCAGGCTGGCCAGGTACGGCAGCGCGCCCGCCGTGCTCTCGGGGCCAAGCGCCGGCAGGTAGGAAACCCGGGCGCGGGTGGCCAGAGACGCGTCCTGCATCCCTGACCAGACCGCGGCGGCCGGGTCTCCCGTCACGCCGCGAGCGCCGGTCAGCAGGCACGCGTCGACGTTCAGGTACTGCCGGGTGGGGGCGGCATTTCCGGGAAGCCCGGGCGAGGGCCAGGTCAGCCAGACCGCCGCGGCCACCGCGGCGGCGGCACCTATTGCCGCCCACCAGAAGCGGCGGCCTACGGCTATCAGGGCCCGTGCCATCGGGATCCTCAGCTCTCTGCGCCCTGCGGTATCCCAGGCGCGGGACGGTTGCTGAGGCTGAGTATCACCGCGGGCCACAATGGCCCGGAAGTCGTCGCCTGTTGCCAAATCGGTTGGCAACAGGGCGGCCTGCCGTCCAGTCAGCGCGGCGTTCGAGTCAGACCAGACCGGGAACGGTGCGGCCAGGCGCGGTACTCGACAATAGAGATAGGAATAATATAAATTAGCGGCAGTGACAGAACTTCCTGCCGTGCATCTCGCGGTCGCACTCGACGGCGCGGGCTGGCATCCGGCCGCGTGGCGCGAGCCTGCGGCGCGCCCGGGCGAGTTGCTGTCGGCGCGCTACTGGGTCGGCCTGGTCCAGGAGGCGGAGCGCGGGCTGCTTGACTTCGTCACGATCGAGGACGGGCTCAGCATGCAGTCCTCGCTCCGCACCGGCCCGGACCGGCGCACCGACCAGGTGCGCGGGCGGCTGGACGCGGTGCTCGTCGCTTCCCGGGTCGCGCCGCTCACCGCGCACATCGGGCTGGTGCCGACCGTCATCGTGACGCACACCGAGCCGTTCCACGTCTCCAAGGCGATCGCCACGCTTGACTACGTCAGTGCCGGGCGGGCCGGTGTGCAGGTCCGGGTCTCAGCGCGGCCGGATGAGGCCGCGCATTTCGGCCGCCGCGCATTTCCCCCGCTGCCTTCCGGGCCACCCGCCGGCCCGCAGGCGCAGCGGCTGATCGCCGAACTGTTCGGCGAGGCCGCCGATTACGTCGAGGTCATCCGGCGGTTGTGGGACAGCTGGGAGGACGACGCCGAGATCCGCGATGTCGCCACCGGCCGCTTCGTTGACCGCGGCAAACTGCACTACATCGACTTCACCGGCGCGCACTTCAGCGTCAAGGGGCCGTCGATCACCCCGCGGCCGCCGCAGGGGCAGCCGGTCGTCAGCGCGCTGGCGCACCAGAGTGTGCCGTACCGGCTGGTGGCCCGCAGCGCCGACATCGGATTCGTGACGCCGCGCGATGCCGGTCAGGCGCGGGCGATCGTCGCCGAGATCCGCGCCGGGCAGCAGGCCGCCGGCCGGGCCGGGGAGACCGTGCACATCTTCGGTGACCTGCTGGTGTTCCTCGATGACGACGCGGCCACCGCGGCCGGCCGCAAGGCCCGCCTCGACGAGCTCGCCGGTTATGAGTACACCAGCGACGCGGCCACCTTCACCGGGACGCCGCCGCAGCTGGCCGACCTGCTGCAGGACTGGCAGGCAAGCGGCTTGTCCGGGTTCCGGCTGCGCCCCGCCGTCATCGGCCACGACCTGGAGGCGATCACCCGGGGCCTGGTGCCGGAACTGCAGCGGCGGCACGCGTTCCGGCCGGCGTACCAGGGCGGCACCCTGCGCGGGCTGCTCGGGCTGGCCCGCCCGGCCAGCCGTTACGCGGTCGCGTGATGGCCGGGCCGGAAGGACCATCATGAGCAAGCCGGTCAAGCAGATCCACCTGGCCGCCCATTTTCCCGGGGTGAACAACACCACCGTGTGGAGCGACCCGCGCTCCGGCAGCCACATCGAGTTCAGCTCGTTCGCCCACCTGGCGCAGACCGCTGAGCGGGCCAAGTTCGACTTCCTGTTCCTCGCGGAAGGGCTCCGGCTGCGCGAGCAGAACGGGCTGATCTACGACCTGGACGTGGTCGGCCGTCCGGACACGTTCACGGTCCTCGCCGCGCTCGCCGCGGTGACCGACCGTCTCGGCCTGGCCGGCACGATCAACTCGACCTTCAACGAGCCCTATGAAGTGGCGCGGCAGTTCGCCAGCCTGGATCACCTGTCCGGCGGGCGGGCCGCGTGGAACGTCGTCACCTCGTGGGACGCGTTCACCGGCGAGAACTTCCGCCGCGGCGGCTTCCTGCCGCAGGACGCGCGCTACGAGCGGGCGCAGACGTTCCTGCAGACGACCTGGGAGCTCTTCGACTCCTGGACCGGCGGCGAGATCGTCGCCGACCAGGGCTCCGGCGTGTTCCTGGCCAACCCCGGCGCCGGCGCCTTCGGCCACCGGGACGCGCACTTCGACATCAGCGGCCAGTTCAACGTCCCGCGCAGCCCGCAGGGCCGCCCCGTCATCTTCCAGGCCGGCGACTCCCCCGAGGGCCGCGAGTTCGCCGCGGCCAGCGCTGACGCGATCTTCAGCCGGCACAGCCAGCTGGAGGCCGGCCAGGCGTTCTACACGGACGTGAAAGGGCGGCTGGCCCGGCACGGCCGTACCCACGACCAGTTGCTGATCTTGCCAGCGGCAACCTTCGTGCTCGGCGACACCGACGCTGAGGCCCAGGAAATTGCCCGGGAGGTGCGCCTCCAGCAGGTGAGCGGGCAGACGGCGATCAAGTTCGCCGAGCAGCTCTGGAACCGTGACCTGTCCGGCTACGACCCGGACGGCCCGCTGCCCGAGATAGATCCCGAGCCGGGGGAGAACACCATCGCCCGCGGGCGGGCCAGCGTGCGGATGTACCGCGACCCACTGGCCACCGCGCAAGAGTGGCGGGCGAAGGCGGCGGCCGAGGGCCTGTCGATGCGAGAGCTGATCGTCGAGGTCACCGGGCGGCAATCATTCATCGGCTCGCCCGCCACCGTGGCCGCGACGATCAACCGCTTCGTCCAGGCTGACGCGAGCGACGGGTTCATCCTCGTCCCGCACATAACGCCCGGCGGGCTTGATCCGTTCGCGGACACGGTCGTGCCGCTGCTGCAGGAGCGCGGCGTCTTCCGCGCTGACTACGCGGGCAGCACGCTGCGCGAGCACCTCGGCCTCGGGCCGCTGCGGCCCGGCTCGTCCGCCTCCCCGGCCGCCCGGGCGGCGTCATGAAGTTCCTCACCATCACCTTGATCGTGCACGCCCCTGACCCCGTCACCGGCGTGCCGAAACCGACCACGGACCGGTTCCGCGAGGTGATCGGCAACGCGCTGCTCGCCGAGGAGCTTGGCTTCGACGGGTTCGGGGTGGGCGAGCGGCACGAGCGGCCGTTCATCTCCTCCTCGCCCCCGGTGATCCTCAGCCACATCGCCGCGCTCACCACGCGGATCAGGCTCTTCACCGCGGTAACCACGCTGAGCCTGCTTGACCCGGTGCGTGCCTACGAGGACTACGCGACGCTCGACCACCTCTCCGGCGGCCGGCTCGAGCTGATCATCGGCAAGGGCAACGGCACGGCCCAGCGCGAACTGTTCAACGTCACGCCCGAGGACCAGTGGGATCGCAACGCGGAAAGTTACGAGCTGTTCCGGCAGATCTGGCGCAATCCCCGGGTGACGGCCAGCCCGCGGTTCCGCCCCGCGCTGCACGAGGCGGAGGTGTGGCCCCGGCCACTGCAGCAGCCGGTCCGCGTCTGGCACGGCAGCGCCACCAGCAAGCAGTCTGTCGACCTGGCCGCGCGCTACGGCGACCCGCTGTTCTCCGCCAACGTCACCAACCCCATCGAGCCCTACGCCGAACTGGTCCGCTACTACCGCGAGCGCTGGGCGCACTATGGCCACGACGCGGCGGGCGCGGTGGTCGGCGCGGGCACGGCTGGCTACTACGCGACCCGCAGCTCGCAGGACGCGCTCGCGGTGTACCGGCCGGTCTTCGGCGCGCAGCGTGAGTTCCAGCAGAGGCTGGGCCTGCAGCCGGTCTTCGCCGACCTGGATGACTTCGTCGCTCGCAGCTCGGCGCTGATCGGCAGCCCGCAGCAGGTGATCGAGAAGGTGCACCGCTACCACGAGCAGTTCGGCCACACCGTGTTGCATCTGCACGCCGACGCGGGCGGGCTCACCGATGCCCAGCACCGCGATTCGCTGGAGCTGTTCCAGTCCGATATCGCCCCGGTGCTGCGCCGCGACATCCCCGACCCGCCGTGGCCCGGTGATGTCACGGCCGCACCCGCGTTCGCCGGCTCCCCACGGTAGGGACGCCGCTATGGCCACCACACCGCTCGCCGTGCTCGACTCGTGCCGGCCGGGGCCGGCAGCCGTGCCGCCGGAGCGTGCGGAAAATGGGGCAGGTAGCTGGGACACGCCCTCATCTGGTCGTTCCTAGGCGGCGCTGCCCGGGTGCTCGCAGGCCTGGCGCCCGGCGATCAGACGGCCGGCCAGCGCAGCGGCCTGCTCCCGGATCTCCGGGATGGCGGTCGTCTCGTACCATAGCCCGCGCAGCGGCGGGCCGAGCGTGCAGAGGGTGCTGCTGGGAGTGCCAGACGCGTCAAGCACGCTGCCGTCGGTGCTGGCATCGATGCCCAGCCCGAGCGGATCGGGCCGGGCCAGCCCGCGGGCGAAGAGATCACCCAGCAGCGGATCGGCGGCAGCGGTGATGTCCGTTGCCGCACCGGTGCCGTTGATCAACCAGCCGACGGTGTGCTCGACGGTGCCGGAGCCCTGGCTGACGCGGACCCGCAGTTGCCCGGCCTGTTCGTCGACGGCGGTGACCTGGCCCGGCCGCACGGACAGCTGCCCGGTGCCGCGGAGTGCGGTAATCCGGCTGGCTGTCGCGGGGGGGACACGGTGCCGGTGCACTTCCCAGTAGCGGGCGACATGGCGGAGGAACAGCCGCTTGTCCCGGTCTGGCATCCGTTGCCAGAGGCCAGGGACAAACGGCCGGAGCGCATCCATCACCTGCTGCCAGTTGCCCGGGCGGCCGGCCGTGGCGCAACGGACCTGCCACATCAGTTCGCCGAGCGATACCGGGCCGGCCGGGTCGGCCAGGGCGGGCAGCCAGAGGGGACTGCCGCCGGCCGGTGGCGGCCCGCGGTGCGTGCGGGGCAGCAGCCCGTGGCGTGACACCGCGTGCACCGTGGCGGGCCGGCTGCCGCTGGTCACGGCGACGGCCACATCGATCATGGTCAGCCCGGTGCCCACGATCATGACCGGGCTGCCGTCCGCCGCGGCGTCCAGCGCGCCGGGCGCCCACGGGTCGGCGATGATCCGGGGGCTGCGCGGAACCGGGAACGGCAGCGCGGGCGCCGGGCTGCCGGTGGCCAGCACCGCGATGTCGGCGTCGATGCGGCGGCCGTCAGCGAGGACCAGGCGCAGCGGGCGGCCATCGGAGTTGCGCCGGACCGCCACGACATCCGAGGTCACGCGGGTGACCCAGGACAGCGGCTGCGCGTGCCGCTCCGCGGCTGACAGCGTGTCGCGCAGGTAGCGGCCATAGAGCTGCCGGGGGAGGAAGCCGGTACCGTCGGTGACCTCCGGTCCGGCCCAGCGGATCAGATGATCCGGGTCACCGGCCAGCGCGCTCATCTGGCCGGCCGGGGCATTCAGCAGGTGATCCGGATGGGTCGTGGCGTACGCCTGGCCCAGCCCGTGCCGGCCATAACGGTCGATCAGGGTAATACGCAGGGAATACTGCCGCGCCGCCGCGGAGCGCAGCAAGTGGACGGCGGCCAGCGTGCCGCTGGCGCCTCCGCCGATGATCGCGACGACCGGCCCGCGGCTCTCGGGAGCGCTCACACCGGGCATGCCTTGGATTATATACGAGTATCCCGATCGGATAAATAGATAAATAACCCGGAGGGCAGCAGGCCGATGAGCGGAATGGGCGTTCGCGGGCTGTCAGTCGTAGTCTCAGTGCTTGGCGGGGACAGATGGTGCCGCGTCGGGCCACCCAGGTCCGGCCTGGACGTTCCTGGCCGTGCTCCGGCCCGCGCTGGGCATGTCGGAGCGCGCCGCCTGGCTATCGCGGATCGGCCACCCGGGACGCGTGATTCGCGCCTGCCACGGCAGGATGACACGACCGGCCGGCGCATCCGGGAATGCGCGGCGGAGGCCGGACCTGCCGTAGGCGACGGTGCCAGGAGGCTGGCCCCCGAGGAAAGGACGCTGACTGTCGTGAGGGAGCGATCATCGACGCGGCGCTGGGCGCACTGGGCGGCCGCCCGACGCCGGACTCGCCGGGGGACCGAGCCGACGGCGCTGCCTCGCGCCGCGCTCACCGCCCCCGGCTCCGTGGTCCGGGCGACCTGGGTGCCGGTTACCGGCCCAGCCATCGGCCGGGGAGAACCCGGGTGATCGGCCTGATCGCGGTGACCGCGTCGGGCCGGACGGCCGCCGCCCGGCTGGCTGATGCCTGGCCCGGCCAGACGTACAGCTATGACGGTCCCGCCCGGCAGGCGCTGCCGCAGGCGTGGGCCCAGTGTGAAGGGCTGGTGTGCTTCCTCGCCGTGGGCGCGACGGTCCGGCTCATCGCCCCGCTGCTGGACAGCAAGTGGACTGACCCGGCTGTCGTGTGCGTCGATGAGTCGGCGCGACACGCGGTGGCGGTGGTTGGCGGGCACGCGGCCGGGGCGAACGCGCTTGCGGTCAGGGTCGCCCAGGTCTTCGGCGCGGACGCGGTGATCACCACCGCCACTGATGCGGTCAGCCTGCCCGGGCTGGACACGCTGGGCTGGCCGACCGAGGGCGCGGTCGGGACGGTCAGCCGGGCACTGCTCGATGGCGAGCCGGTGCGGATCGACTCCGACGCGACATGGCCGCTGCCCGCGCTCCCGGCCACGGTGAGCGATACCGGGAAGTACCGGATACTCATTACCGACCGGATCGTCCCCGCCGATCCGCTGACCGCGGTCCTGCGCCCACCGTCGCTGATCGTCGGCGTGGACGCGGGCAGCTTCGTGGCCGCCGATGACGTGCTGGCTCTGCTGGACGCCGCCCTGGCCGAGGCCGGGCTATCCCCAGCCTGCGTGACCACCCTGGCGACGGTGGATGACGGGACCGGGAAGGCAGTGATCGCGCAGGCCGCCCAGCAGCGCGGGTGGGCGATGGCCGCCTACCCGGCCGCGCAGCTCGCCACCGTCGGGGTGCCCCAGCTGCGCCGTACGGTGCCAGCCCGGGCCGACCTGCCTGGCGTGGCCGAAGCAGCTGCCCTCAGCCAGGCCCGCGAGCTGGTCGTCGCCGGGCGCACCTCGGGGACAGTCACCGTGGCGGTGGCCCGGGTCCAGCCCCGCGGCCGGCTCGCCGTGCTGGATCTCGGCCCGGGGGCGCGAGACCTGCTCACTCCGCGAGCCGCCGGTGAACTGCGCCGCGCTGCGGTGGTGGCCGGCCTCAGCGAGTCGCTGGCGCAGGTCCGCGATCTGCTCCGGCCCGGCACCCGGGTGCTCGCCAGCGGGCCGGGCGAGGAAGAGGCCTGTGCCCGGGCGGCGGTGAGTGAGGCCCGGCAGGGCCGCGCGGTGGCGCTCGTCGGCTCCGGTGACGCCGGTGCGCACGCGCTGGCCCGGCACGCCGTTGACCTCGCGGGCGAGGATATCGACGTGCTGGGCGTGCCTGGCATCACCGCCAGCGTGGCCGCCGCGGTGCTCCTCGGAGCGCCGCTGGGGAACGGCCACGCGGTGATTTCCCTATCCGCCCAGGCACCATGGGAGGTGACCGCGCGCCGGGTGCGGGCCGCCGCCGAGGCCGACTTCGTGGTCACCTTCTGCGACCCGCGCGGCAGCGGCTCGGGCTGGCAGCTCGGCGCGGCGCTGGCGATCCTCGGCGAGTACCGGTCACCGGACACCCCGGCCGCGCTCGTCCGGGATGCGGAACGCCCCGGGCAGCAGATCCGGCTCAGCACCATCGGCCGGCTTGACCCGCTAGCCGTGGACATGCAGACCATTGTCATCGTCGGGTCGAGCAGCACCCGGATGGTCTCGGGCCGGATGGTGACCCCGAGGGGATAGCCAGGGCTGAGCTACCCAGGCCGCGGGGCGCCGAGCATGTCGGCGAGTTCGTGGAAGTCGGCTGACACGACGGTGTACTCCTGCGCCGGTTCCAGATCGTCCAGCCGGTGGGGGCCCAGCTCCGCGGGCCGCCGGACGAACGCCGTGGCCAGGCCCTGGGCGGCTGCCGCGCGCAGGTCGCCGTTGTGCGCGGCGACCAGCATCACGTGCCGCGGCGGCAGGCCGAGCAGGTCGGCAGCCCCGCGATAGGTCTGCGGATCGGGCTTGTAGTGGCGGAAGAGTTCCGCGCTGAATATGAAGTCCCACGGCAGGCCGGCCCGCTTCGCCATATCGACCAGCAGCGAGACGTTTCCGTTGGAGAAGGCAGCGACAACGTAGCGCTCCTGCAGCCGCCGGAGACCTGCTACCGAGTCGGGCCACGGGTCGAGCCGGTGCCATGCTGCGTTGAGCCAGTCCCGCTCGCTGTCGTCCAGGCTGGTCAGCCCGAACGATACGAGCAACCGGTCCAGCGTGCGGCGGTGCAGGTCATCGAGTTTCGTCCAGGGCAGTTCCCCGCGCCTAACCTGGTCCATCGACGGCAGGTAGCCCGCGCGCCAGCTATCGGCGAAGGCCGGCGCATCGACAACGGCTCCCTTGTTCCTGGCGATGTCGGCAACGTCCCGGATAACGCCGCTCCGCCAGTCCACCACGGTTCCGAAAACATCGAACAGCAATGCCTTGACCTGCTCCATCTCGACGTCCTTTCCGTCTCGGCCCCCGGCGGCCAGGGCGCCCCGGGTCCCCGCGGTGATCGTGACCATCGTGGCCCCGGGCCCGGCCCGGGTGCGGTCATGGGGTGAGATGAACCCCATGCGCATGCCCTTTGTCATAGCGGTGGCCCAGCCACTGTGTGTGCCGTACGACGTCGCGGCGAATGCGGCGGCGCACGCGGCGGTAGTGCGCGCCGCGGCCGCCCGGCTGGTCGTCTTCCCCGAACTGTCGCTGACCGGATACGAGATGGATGCACCGGCGATCACAGCCGCGGATCCGCGGCTGGCGCGCATCGTCGAGGCCTGCGCCGAGGCTGGATCGGTGGCCCTGGCCGGCGCCCCGGTACCGGGCGAGGAGGGTCAGTCGCACATCGCCATGCTGGCCATCGACGGCACCGGCGCCACCGTGGCGTACCGCAAGATGTGGCTGGGTGAGGCTGAGTCCGGCCGGTTCAGCCCGGGCGGCGAGCCAGCGGTGCTGGCCGTTGACGGCTGGCGGCTCGGCCTGGCCATCTGCAAGGACACGGGCGTCCCGCAGCACGCGTCCGACACCGCCGCCCTGGGCATCGACGGCTATCTGGCCGGCGTCCTGGAGTCCGCGGTCGAGGCAGCCCGCCAGGAGGAGCGTGCCCGCCGCGTCGCCACCGGCCACCAGGTCTGGGTCGCGGTGGCCAGCTTCGCCGGCTCGGCCGGCGGAGGCTACGCTGAGGCGGCCGGCCGGTCAGGCATCTGGGCGTCCGATGGGGCCGTCATCGCCCAGGCCGGCCCCGAGACCGGCGCCATCGCCCGTGCCACCGTGAGCTGAACCCGACCGCCGGCCCTGGGCCGCCCGCCTTTTAATTCCGAACCCACAGTCAGGTACCTAACGATATGAGTGGGTACCTGCAGCCTCCGCCGCCGGGCGGCAGGCCCCGGATGGAATGACCGGCCACCCCTTGACGAGCCGTTTCCGCGCAGTTAAGTTACGTTATCAAATAAGCCTTATATCAAGTTTGTCCCCTGGTGGAGCGGCCATTGCTGAGGCGAAACATGCCCGTGTGACCCACCCGCGACTGGCCACACAGGGTTTCTGAGCAGCTGCGGCTGGGCGTAGTTGCAGTCCCGCATCCTTCGGGTGCCCGCACATCCTGGAGAGGACTGCTCGATGAGCACCATCCCGCATCCGCAGACACGGCGGCACTCCCGCCATCGTGTCGTCGTCGTCGCTGTCGCGACGCTTACCCTGGTGGCCGCGTTCCTGGTGACCACGGCGCTCAGAGCCAGCGCCGCCCCGAGCCTGCTGTCGCAGGGCAAGACCGCCACCGCGTCGTCCACCGAGAACGCCAGCTTCCCCGCCTCGGCGGCGGTCGATGGCAACACCGGCACCCGCTGGTCCAGCGCGTTCAGCGACCCCCAGTGGCTGGAAGTTGACCTCGGCTCGACCGCGTCGATCAGCCAGGTCGTCCTGCAGTGGGAGACGGCGTACCCGACCGCGTTCCAGATCCAGACCTCGGCTGACGGGACGACCTGGACCTCGATCTACTCGACGACAACCGGGACGGGTGGCACGCAGACGCTGAACATCACCGGCACCGGCCGCTACGTGCGGATGTACGGCACGGCGCGGGCCACCCCGTACGGGTACTCGCTCTGGGAGTTCCAGGTGTACGGGACCCTCGGCAGCAGTTGCGGCAGCAGCAACGTGGCTCAAGGCCGCCCAGCCACGGCCTCCTCCCTGGAGAACGCCAGCTTCCCCGCCTCGGCGGCGGTCGATGGCAACACCGGCACCCGGTGGTCCAGCGCGTTC
>CAYPQM010000169.1:0-14222 GCA_964412845.1 uncultured Streptosporangiaceae bacterium | reverse complement strand
AGGGCGAACTTGAGCGACGAGTACTCGGTGTGGAAGCCGCCGACCAGTTCGCCTTCGCCCTCGGGCAGGTCGAAAGGCAGCCGGTTGGTCTCGCCGACCATCGTGATGAGGTAGATCACGAACGACGGGAACAGCAGCACCCCGAACCAGGACGGGTAGTGCAGGGTGGCCCCGGCGACATGGAACACCGCGCCGTGCGCCTGGGCCGAGACGATCGCGGTGGTGGACAGCGAGCCCGCGTAGAGGAACACCGCGACGAACGACAGGCCCATCGCGATCTCGTAGCTGATCACCTGGGCCGACGAGCGCAGCGCGCCGAGCAGCGGGTACGGCGACCCGGAGGCCCAGCCGGCCAGCACGATCCCGTACACGCCCATCGAGCTCATCGCGAGAACGAGCAGCACCGCCACCGGAAGGTCGGCGACCTGAAGCGCGGTGTGATGGTGAAAAATCGAGACCTCAGGCCCGAACGGAATGATGGCAAAACTCACGAACGCCGGGATGACGGAGATCGCGGGAGCGATCACAAACAGCAGTTTGTCCACATGCCGGGGGACGATGTCTTCTTTGAGCGGCAGCTTGAGGCCGTCCATCAGCGACTGGAGCAGCCCGAACGGCCCGGCCCGGTTGGGCCCGGGGCGTTGCTGCATGCGCCCGATGATGCGGCGCTCGGCCCAGATCGCGAACAATGTCGTGATCATCAGGAACAGGAAGACGACCAGCACCTTGAGGACCACCAGCCACCACGGCTGGTGGTAGAAGCTGGCCAGCGTCGGATCCGCTGCGGCCAGGGCCGTCATTCCGCGCTCCTCAGGGTCACCAGAGTGCCGTGGCCGGCGCCGAGTTCGCTCCGCACCTCGCACCCGAGGGAATGGGTGGGCAGCCACACCACCCGGTCCGGCATTGCCGTGGTTTGCACGGGCACAGTCACCGAGCCGCGATCCGTGGCCACAGTGACCCTACCGCCGTCGGCCGTGCCCGCCTCCGCCGCGGTGGCAGCAGACATCCGGGCCACCACCGGGCGAGCCGTTCCGGCCAGGTACGGCTCGCCGTCCTGCAGCCGCCCGGTGTCCAGCAGCTGATGCCAGGTGGCGAGCACCGCCTCACCGTGGCCTGGCTCGGGCGGCCGGCCGCCGCGGCCGTACCCGGTGTGGCCGGCCTCCGCGGGCCCCTCCGGACGCGGGCCCGGCCAGGTGCCCAGCGCACCCAGTTCCCGGCGGGCCGCCGCGGCGTCGGGCAGCCCCAGGTGGATGTCCATCTCGTCGGCGAGCCGGCCGAGCACGTACAGGTCAGACCGGACACCAGGCACCTCAAGCGCGGGGCCGAACGAGCCGGGCCTGCCCTCCCAGTTCACGAACGTGCCTGCCTTCTCCGCGACCACGGCCACCGGCAGCACCACGTCAGCCCGGTCGGTGACCGGGCTCGGCCGCACTTCCAGGCTGACCACGAACGGCGTCGCCTCCAGCGCGGCCAGGGCGGCCTGCGGATCGGCCAGGTCACCCGGATCCAGGCCGGCCACCACCAGGGCGTCGACATCACCCGAGGTCGCGGCCAGGATCTGCGTGGTGTCCCGGCCCGGGGTATCCGGCAGGGACGCGACCCCCCACGTCCGGGCCACCTCGGCCCGGGCCTGGGCGTCGGCGACCGGGCGGCCGCCGGGCAGCAGGGACGGCAGCGCGCCCGCCTCGATGGCACCGAGCTCACCGGCCCGGCGCGGCACCCAGGCCAGCCGGGCGCCGGTGGCCCGGGCCAGCCTGGCCGCCACGGTCAGCGCGTGCGGCACCTCGGCCAGCCGCTCGCCGACCAGGATGATGGCGCCTTCCATGGTCAGCGCCTTGGCTGCCGCGCGGCCCGGCTCATCCAGGCCCGATCCGCTGATCAGGCTGCCGAGCGCGGTGGCCTCGGCGCCGGGAACGGTGGGCAGCAGGACTCCGGAGAGCCGCTCCAGCCCGCGGCTGGCCAGCGGGGCGAGCGAGTAGACAGCCAGCGTGCCCGCGCGCACCGCCTTGCGCAGCCGCAGGAACACGATCGGCGACTCGTCGTCCGGCTCGAACCCGGCCAGCAGCACCGCAGGGGCATGCTCCAGGTCGCCGTAGCTCACGTCGATGCCCCGGCCCGCGACGCTGGCGGCCAGGAATTCCGTCTCCTCCGCCGAGTGCGGCCGGGCCCGCATGTCGATGTCATTGCTGGCCAGCGCCAGGCGGGCGAACTTGGCGTAGGCGTAGGCATCTTCCAGGGTGAGCCGCCCGCCGGTCAGCACGCCCGCGCGTCCCCGTGCGGCGAGCAGCCCACGGGCGGCCACCGCGAACGCCTCCGGCCAGGACGCGATGACCAGCACGCCATTCTCGTCCCGGACCAGCGGGCTGGTCAGCCGGTCGGGCTGGGTGCCGTAGGCGAACGCCCACCGGCCCTTGTCGCAGTTCCACTCCTGGTTGACCTGCGGGTCGTTGCCCGCCAGCCGCCGGGTCACCTGGCCGCGCCGGTGGTCGGTGCGCTGCCGGCAGCCCGCCGCGCAGTGCTCGCAGACGCTGGGGTCCGACACCAGGTCGAACGGCCGGGCCCGGAACCGGTAGGCGGCGCCGGTCAGCGCGCCCACCGGGCAGATCTGCACGGTGTTGCCGGAGAAGTAGGAGTCAAAGGGCTCGCCGTCCGCGGTGCCGATCTGCTGGTCGGGACCACGTTCCAGCAGTTCGATCAGCGGGTCGCCGGCGATCTGCTCGGCGAACCGGGTGCACCGGGCGCAGGAGATGCAGCGCTCGCGGTCCAGCAGGATCTCGGTGGACAGCGGCACCGGCTTGTCGAAGGTGCGCTTGGCCTCGATGAACCGGGTTTCGCCCTGCCCATTGGCCATGGCCTGGTTCTGCAGCGGGCACTCGCCGCCCTTGTCACACATCGGGCAGTCGAGCGGGTGGTTGATGAGCAGCATCTCCATCACCCCGCGCTGCGCCTTCTCGGCGATCGCGGAGGTCAGCTGGGTGCGGACGGTCATCCCTTCCGTGCACGTCGTGGTGCACGAGGCCAGCGGCTTGACCTGGCCCTCGACCTCGACCAGGCACTGCCGGCAGGCGCCCACCGGGTCAAGCAGCGGGTGATCGCAGAACCGGGGTATCTGGATGCCGAGCAGCTCCGCCGCGCGGATCAGCAGCGTGCCGCGCGGAACGCTGATCTCGAAGCCGTCAATGGTGAGGGTGACACCTTCGCCGCGGGCCACCGCGACCGCCGGCGCCGGGCTGAGTGGCTCGGCGAGGCTCGCGGGGCCGTCGGGCTGCCCCCCGTTGATCTGCACTGTCATCGGGTCCCCCCGGCGAACACCGTAGCGGCCTCGGGATCGAACGGGCAGCCGCCCCGTTTCTGGTGCTCGAGGTATTCGTCCCGGAAGTACTTGATCGACGAGGTGACCGGGCTCACCGCGCCGTCACCGAGCGCGCAGAAGGCCCGGCCCAGGATGTTGTCGCAGATGTCGAGGAGCTTGTCGAGATCCTCATCGGTGCCGTTGCCCCGTTCCAGCCGGTCGAGCACCCGCACCATCCAGTACGTGCCCTCACGGCACGGCGTGCACTTGCCGCACGACTCGTGCTCGTAGAACTCCGTCCAGCGCAGCACCGCCCGGACCACGCAGGTGGTCTCGTCGAAGATCTGCAGCGCCCTGGTGCCCAGCATGGACCCAGCCTTGGCAACCGACTCGAAGTCGAGCGGGACATTGACGTGCTCGTCGGTGAAGATCGGCGTGGACGACCCGCCGGGGGTCCAGAACTTCAGCCGGTGGCCTTCCCTGACCCCGCCGGACAGCTCAAGCAGTTGCGCGAGGGTGATGCCCAGCGGCGCCTCGTACTGGCCCGGCGTGGTGACGTGGCCGCTCAGCGAGAAGATGCCGAAGCCCTTGGACTTCTCGGTGCCCATGTCCGCGAACCAGGCGGCGCTGTTCCGCACGATCGACGGCACGCTGGCGATCGACTCCACGTTATTGACCACCGTGGGGCACGCGTACAGCCCGGCCACGGCGGGGAACGGCGGCTTCAGCCGGGGCTGGCCGCGGTACCCCTCCAGCGAGTCGAGCAGCGCGGTCTCCTCACCGCAGATGTACGCGCCCGCGCCGGCGTGCACGATGATCTCCAGGTCGTAGCCGGAGCCGAGGATGTCCTTCCCGGCATAGCCGGCCTCGTAGGCCTCCTGGACCGCCTGCTGTACCCGGCGGACCACGTGCAGCACCTCGCCGCGCACGTAGATGAAGGCGTGCGCCGCCCTGATCGCGTAGGCGGTGATGATGGCGCCCTCGACGAGCAGGTGCGGGGTGGCCAGCATGAGCGGGACGTCCTTGCAGGTGCCCGGCTCCGACTCGTCGGCGTTGACCACGAGGTAGTGCGGCTTGCCGTCGCCCTGCGGGATGAATCCCCATTTCACGCCGGTCGGGAAGCCCGCGCCGCCCCGGCCGCGCAGCACGGAGTCCTTCATCGCGGCGATGATGTCGTCGGGCGGCATCGCCAGCGCGGTGGCCAGCGCCTGGTATCCGCCGGACTGGCGGTAGGCCGAGAGCGTGAAGCAGCCCGGCTGGTCCCACTGGGCCGTGAGCACAGGGGTCAGGACAGAGGTCACCGCGCGTTCCCTTCCGGTGCACTGGCCTGGGCGGCCGCCTCGCTGGCCGGCGGGTCCGGAGCGGTCCAGCCGTGCTCCTTCGCGATCCGCAGGCCGGCCAGGGTGGCCGGGCCGGCCGCCGGGCCGTCGCCCGCCTGCCCGTCGGGGAACCCGGCGAGGATCCGTGATGCCTCCCGCCAGGTGCACAGCCGCCAGGGTCCCCTCGGCAGGGTGACCTGGTTACCGGCCTGCAGGTCGTCCACGAGCTGGCGGGCGGACTGCGGGGTCATGTTGTCGAGGAACTCCCAGTTGACCGTCATGACCGGGGCATAGTCGCAGGCCGCGTTGCACTCCACGTGCTCGATGCTGACCCGGCCGTCAGCCGTGGGCTCGTTGTCGGCCACGCCCAGGTGCTCGCGGAGCGCGGCGAGGATCTGGTCCCCGCCCAGCACGGCGCACAGGGTGTTCGTGCAGACGCCCACGTGGTACTCGCCGATCGGCGCCGTCTTGTACATGGTGTAGAAGCTGAGTACCGCGGTGACCTCGGTCTCCGTCAGCCCGAGCTGCCCGGCGCAGAAGGTGATCCCGTCCGCGGAGACGTAGCCCTCCTCGGCCTGGACCAGGTGCAGCAGCGGCAGCAGGGCCGACCGCGGCTTCGGGTAGCGGCTGATGATCTGGGCGGCGTCCGCGTCCAGCCTGGCGCGCGCTTCGTCGCTGAACGGCATTACCGGTCCACGCCCCCCATCACAGGATCGATGCTGGCGATGGACGCGATGATGTCGGCGACCATCCCGCCTTCGGCCATCGCCGCCAGGGACTGCAGGTTGGTGAACGACGGGTCACGGAAGTGAATCCGGTACGGCCGGGTGCCGCCGTCGCTGACCGCGTGGCAGCCCAGCTCGCCCCGGGGCGACTCCACCGTCGCGTACACCTGCCCCGGCGGGACCCGGAAGCCCTCGGTCACCAGCTTGAAATGGTGGATGAGTGCTTCCATGGACTGCCCCATGATGTGCGCGATGTGATCCGGCGAGTTACCCAGGCCGTCCGGGCCGAGCGCCAGCTGGGCCGGCCAGCCGATCTTGGCGTCAGCGATCATGACCCGGTCGTCGGCGGGCCGGGGCCCGGACAGCCGGTCCACGCACTGCTCAATGATCTTGAGGGACTCGTCCATCTCGGCCATCCGGACCAGGTACCGGCCGTACACGTCGCAGGTGTCCTGGGTCGGCACGTCGAACTCGTAGGTCTCGTACCCGCAGTAGGGCTGGCTCTTGCGCAGGTCCCAGGGCAGCCCGGTGGCCCGCAGCACCGGGCCGGTGACCCCGAGCGTCATGCAGCCGGTCAGGTCGAGGTAGGCGACGTTCTTGGTCCGGGCGATGTAGAGCGGGTTGGCATCGAGCAGCTTGCGGAGCTGGCCGATGAGCGGAGGCATCACCTTGAGGAACTCGCGGAGCCGGTCCAGCGCCCCGTGCGGCAGGTCCTGGGAGACCCCGCCGGGCCGGACATAGGCGTGGTTCATCCGCAGCCCGGTGATCAGCTCGAAGATGTCGAGCACCTTCTCGCGCTCGCGCAGGCCGTACAGCAGCACGGTGGTGGCGCCGAGTTCCAGGCCGAAGGTGCCGATCGCCATCATGTGCGAGGAGATCCGGTTCAGCTCCATCATCAGCACCCGCAGGATGCTGGCCCGCTCCGGGATCTTCGCCTCGATGCCGAGCAGCCGCTCGACCGCCAGGCAGTAAGCGGTCTCGTTGAAGAGCGGGGCCAGGTAGTCCATCCGGGTGCAGAACGTGACGCCCTGCGTCCAGGTGCGGAACTCCATGTTCTTCTCGATGCCGGTGTGCAGGTAGCCGATGACCGGCCGCAGCTCGGTGACCGTCTCCCCCTCCAGGGTCAGGATCAGCCTGAGCACACCATGCGTGGACGGATGCTGGGGGCCCATGTTGACCACCAGGCGCTCCGCGCTGGTGCGGTCCCCGGCCTGGTCGGCGGCGGCGACCACCTCGTCCCAGTCCTGGCCGCCGACGTTGTAGACCCGGCCTTCCGCCTCGGCCGCGTCCGGACCCGCTGCGTCCGTGGTCACCTGTACGACCTCCGCTCATCCGGTGGCGGCACGGTGGCGCCGCGGTACTCAACCGGGATCCCGCCGAGCGGATAGTCCTTCCGCTGCGGGTGGCCCTTCCAGTCGTCGGGCATCTCGATCCTGGTCAGCGCCGGGTGCCCATCGAAAACGAGCCCGAAGAAGTCCCAGGTCTCCCGTTCGTGCCAGTCACAGGACGGATAGACACCCAGGATCGACGGAATATGCGGATCCGCGTCGGGAACGCTCACCTCAAGCCGGATGCGCCGGTTGTGCGTGATCGACACCAGATGGTAGACGGCGTGCAGTTCGCGGGCGGCATCGGTGGGGTAGTGCACGCCGGACACCCCGCCGCACAACTCGAAGGCCAGCGTGGGCTCGTCCCGCAGCAGCCGGGCGACGCTGATCAGGTGCTCCCTCGGCACATGCAGGGTGAGCTCGTCCCGGTCCACGATCACCCGCTCCACCGCGGTGTCGAAGTCCGGGCCGGCCTCCGCCAGGGCGCCGGTCAGCGCGTCGACCACCTCGTCGAAGTAGGAGCCGTACGGCCGCGGGGCCGACGGCACCAGCGCCCGCCTAACCCGCAGGCCGCCGTACCCGGAGGTATCGCCGGTGCCACCGCTGCCGAACATGCCGGTCGACGCGATCTGCTCGTGCAGCCGCTCCTCGCCAGCGCGCGCCGCCGGGTCAACCTGCGCCGCCGGGTCGGCGGGGTTCTCCTGCGTCACCGGCCCGCTCCCGCGTTCGGCGCCTGCCCGTGCCCCCGCAGGCCCGCGGCCAGCGGCAGCCGCTGCAGCCTGGCGTGCTCCAGTTCCTCGATCTCGCGCTCGCGGTTCGACCCGAGCTTCATGTTCTGGATCTTGTCGTGCAGCTTGACGATCGCGTCCAGCAGCATCTCCGGGCGCGGCGGGCAGCCCGGCAGGTAGATGTCCACCGGCACGATGTGATCGACGCCCTGGACGATCGCGTAGTTGTTGAACATCCCGCCGCTGGACGCGCAGACGCCCATCGAGATCACCCACTTGGGCGCGGCCATCTGGTCGTAGATCTGGCGGAGCACCGGCGCCATCTTCTGGCTGACCCGGCCCGCCACGATCATCAGGTCGGCCTGGCGCGGTGTGTTGGAGGCCCGCTCCATGCCGAACCGCGCCAGGTCATGCCGCGGACCGCCGGTGGAGATCAGTTCCATCGCGCAGCAGGCCAGGCCGAAGGTGGCAGGCCAGACTGAACTCTTGCGTGCGTACCCGGCCACCTTCTCGACCGTGGTGAGCAGGATCCCGCTCGGTAGCTTCTCTTCCAGACCCATGGCCTAGTCCCACTCCAGACCGCCGCGCCGCCACACGTAGGCGTACGCGACCAGCAGTGCGGCGATGAACAGCACCATCTCGACCAGCCCGAACGCACCGAGCCGGTCGAAGGCGACCGCCCAGGGGTACAGGAACACGATCTCGATGTCGAAGAGGATGAACAGCATCGCCGTGAGGTAGTACTTCACCGGGAACCGGCCGCCGCCCCACGCCTGCGGGGTGGGCTCGATGCCGCACTCGTAAGCTTCGAGCTTGGCCCGGTTCCACCGTTTCGGGCCCGCCAGCGAGCCCATCACCAATGACAAGATCGCGAAGACGGCGGCCAGGCCGCCGAGTATCAGGATCGGCACATAAAGGCTCAGCATCGCGCGCCTCCCTTCCTCGTATCCCCGGCGCCGGCGCCGGGACGGCCTAGGCCGCCGGCGTCATCCTAGACAGTGCGTTGATCAGCCGGTCGGCCGCGCCCCCGCCATCCGGCTCGGTCAGGTTGGCCAGGAGCTTCATGATGACGCGCATCAAGGCCGGATGTGGCATGCCGTGCTTGGTCGCGAACTGCATGAGCCGCGGGTGCCCGATCGCGTGAACGAACTTGCGCCCGAGAGTGTAGTAGCCGCCGTACGCGTCCTTCAGCGCCTGGGGGTAGCTCTCCAGCACGCTCTCCGCGCCGCGGCGGTCAGGCTGCGCCAGGGCCCGGGCGATTACCCCGGCCGCCAGCTCCCCCGATTCCATGGCGTAGGCGATGCCCTCGCCGTTGAACGGGTTGACCATGCCGCCCGCGTCGCCGGCCAGCAGCAGGCCCCGGATGTAATGCGGGGTCCGGTTGAATCCCATCGGCAGCGCCGCCCCGCGGATGGGCTGCGTCCGGTTCGCCTCGGTGTAGCCCCACTCCGCTGGCATGCCGGCCAGCCAGCGGCGCAGCAGCCCCCGGTAGTCGATGTTCTGGAACGCGGCACTCGTGTTCAGCAGGCCGAGACCCACATTGCTGGTGCCATCGCCCATGCCGAAGATCCACCCGTAGCCGGGCAGCAGCCGGTCACCGTCCCACAGTTCGAGCCACGACTCCAGGTAGTCATCGTCGTGCCGGGGGCTGGTGTAGTAGGTGCGCACCGCCACGCCGAGCGGCCGGTCGTCCCGCTTCCGCAGTCCCATCGCCAGGGAGAGCCGTGACGAGTTGCCGTCGGCCGCTACGACGACACGGGCCCGGTAGTTCCGTTCGGTATCAAGATTCTTGGCTGCGTCGGCTTCAGTGCTCCGCGTCGTCACCCCGGTGATGCGGCCGGTGTCGTCGAGCACCGGGCCGGTCACGGTGACCCCTTCGAGCAGCCGCACGCCAGCCTTCTCGGCCGTGCGGGCGAGGGTCTCGTCGAATCCCAGCCTGGTCCGCACCAGGCCGTATCCGGGGTAGCTGGTCAGCTCGGGCCAGCGCAGTTCGAGCCGGACGCCGCCGCCGATGATGCGCAGCCCCTTGTTCGGCAGCCAGCCGTCCCGCGGGTCCATCGGCACCCCCATGCTGGCCAGGGCCTTCACCGCACGTGGGGTCAGGCCGTCGCCGCAGACCTTCTCCCGGGGGAACCTGGCCTTGTCCAGCAGGAGCACATCCAAGCCCGCCTTGGCCAGGTAGAACGCCGTGGTCGAGCCGGCCGGGCCAGCACCCACCACAATGACGTCGGCGTCCGGCACGGGGGTGCCCGGCGTCACCCGGGCCGCTGGCCGGGCAGCGTCCGCCGGGCGGGCCAGGGGGCCAGGTGCGCCGGCCGTGCGGGCGGGTTCGCCCGCTGCGGCGTTGGGGGGAACTTGGTGAGTCACGGACCTTGTCCTGACTGTCTTGTGAACCGCTTCACAAGTTTTCTCTCCGGAGTCTAGACCGTCTCCCTGGGTCCGGCTGCCCCGCCCCTGGTGGCCTGCGCCGGGGCCACGGTCAGGTCACGGTCAGCCCGGACGGCGCGCGACATGCAGGGTCACGACGCCCATCGTCAGGTTCCGCCAGCGTACTGCCGACCAGCCCGCGGCGGCCATCCGCCGCGCGAGTTCAGCCTGAGCGGGCCAGTCCCTGATGGACTCGGCCAGGTAGCTGTACGCGCCGGGATTGCGCGACAGCCGCCGCGCGACCGCGGGCAGCGCGGTGGTCAGGTAGCTCTCATACAGCGTGTTCAGCTGGCGCCAGGGCAGATGCCCGAACTCGCAGATCACCAGCCGCCCGCCCGGCTTGGTGACCCGCAGCATCTCGGTCAGCGCGGCCGCTGGATCGGCGACATTGCGCAGGCCGAAGGAGATCGTCACCGCGTCGAAGGTCTGGTCCGCGAACGGCAGCCGCAGCGCGTCACCCGCGACGAACCTGACCGGCCCGGCGTGCGCGACCTGGTCATTGAGCCTGCGCGCACCCACCTGGAGCATGCCCAGCGAGAAGTCGCAGGCCACGCAGACCGCCCCGGCCGTGGTAAAGGTGACCGACGAGCTTCCGGTGCCCGCGGCGATGTCCAGGACCCGCTCGCCGGCCCGGGCGCCGACGACCCGGGCCACCACCCGGCGCCACCACCGGTCCTGGCCGAGCGACAGCACATCGTTGAGCAGGTCGTAGCGCTCCGCCACCCGGTCGAACATGGCGGAAACCTCACCGGGGCGCTTATCGAGGTGCGCACGCGTCATGCCTCCACCCTGGCATAACCCTGCCGCGGCCGGATCGGCCCTGCCGCCGGCGCGCAGCAACGGCAAACGGCACCGGAGTGGCTCCGGTGCCGTGGGAACGACAGCGGAGCCACTCCGGTGCGGTGCGGCGGAGGCCGCGGCCTCCGCCAGGGTCAGGCGGCCACACGGGTCGGCTGCGGGGCGCGGTCCGAGTGGCGGCGGACGGTCGCGAGGGCGGGGACGGCGCGAAGACCAGCCTTGGCCCCCAGGTAAGCCCGGGCCTCGGCGTAGTCCGGAGCCGCCACAGGGCGCTTGAAGGTCATCCACAACGGGATGCCGACGATCGCCGCCAGCACCAGGAGTGCCAGCGGGAAATTGGCCAGGACCAGGGCGTTCACGGTTTGCCTCCTACGAATCCGGCGGCAGCGGCTCTGCCGTCCGATAGAAGAAGCATGCCGCCCGGGATTCTCAGGGTGCTCGGCAGAACTTCTGAGCCTCCTCTGAACGTGTGGCCGCTCCGGATCGCGCCGGTCTCACCGCGGTCCGGGGCGGATGTCACCGTAGTTCCGGGCGGGTGTCACAGCAGTTCGGGGCGGCACCAGGGCTCGCCGAGGACGTGCTGGGCGAGGAACGCCAGCACCGTCTGGTACCAGATGACCGCGTTGCCCGGGGTGAGCACCCAGTGGTTCTCATCGGGGAAGTACAGGAACTTCGCCCCGGCCCGGCCACCCCGCGCGGCCGCCAGGTCGGTCCACAGGCGCAGCGCCTCGCCGATCGGCACCCGGTAATCCTTGTCGCCGTGGATCACCAGCATGGGGGTGACGATCTTCCCCGCGTGCAGGTGCGGCGAGTTGGCCGCATAACGCTCCGGCTGCGTCTGCGGGCTGCCGAAATGCCGGCGCCACTCGGCGGGCCCGTCGGTGGTCCCGAACATCTGGTCCAGCGCCCAGAGGCTCGCGTGGCTGACGATGGCCCGGAACCGGCTGGTGTGGCCCGCGATCCAGTTGGCCATGTAGCCGCCGAACGAGCCGCCCATCATGGCCGTGCGCGACTCATCGATGTCCGGCCGCGCCACCGCGGCATCGGTGATCGCCAGCACATCGGTGTACGGCCGGCCGCCCCAGTCGCCGTGGCCGCGGGCGATGAAGTCGCGGCCGTACCCAGTGGACAGCGCGGGGTCGGGCAGCAGGACCGCGTAGCCGCGGGCCACCATGAGCCACGGATTCCACCGCCACGACCAGGAATTCCAGCTGGACAGCGGGCCGCCGTGCACCCACAGCAGCAGCGGCGCGGGCGCGGCGGCCGACGCGCCCGACGGGAGCGCCAGCCAGCCGCGGATCACCGCGCCGTCGTCGGCCGCCGCCTCGATCTCGGTCAGCTGGCCGGGCAGTTCCGGCGGCTGCGCGGGACCGGCCAGCCGCCGCGGCTCAGCCCCGGGGACGGCGACATCGATGCGGACCGCCACGGGCGGGCTGTCCACCGCGGCGCGCAGCGCGTAGAGAAACCGCCCGTCCGGTGCCGGGCTCAGGTGCGAATACGCCGCGTCGTCGGTGGTGATCCTGGTGATGGCGCCGCTGCCGACCTGCACCCGGAAGACCGGGCACCGTCCCCCATCATCAGCCGCGAAATATACATAACGGCCATCAGCCGCCCATGCCGCAGTGGCCGGCCAGCGGTCCAGCCCAGCGAGCAGATCCACCGCCCCGGTGCTGCCGTCGAGCGGCGTGACGACCAGGGTGACGTCGGCGGGGCGCTCGTAGCTGTCGTGCGTTTCCCTGGTGCACAGCACGGACCTGCCGTCCGGGGACACATGCGGGTCGCCGAAGTCAACCCCGGGCGCGGACAGCAGGGTGCGGCGCTCACCGGTGGCACAGTCGATGACGACCAGGTCGTCGCGCTTGTTGCCCGCGTCGTCCCAGACGGCCCATCCGGTGACGGCGAACCGGCCGTCCGGGGTCAGCTCGAAGTGGCGCTCATCCAGGGCCCGCCCGGGGTCGGGCGTGAGGTCCCGCGGCTCCGGCTGGGCCGCTGCCTCACCGGCGCCGACCTCGGCCAGCAACAGCCGCAACTGGTCCGGGCCCAGGTCGTGGTCCCAGTACCGGACCTGGGAGGACTCATGCAGGATCGCGGTGACGCCGGCGTCGGCGCGGGCCTGCCGCCGCTGTGCGTCCTGGCTGGCCTCCGTCACCCCGGGCAGCACCGGCGAGGCGAACGCCACCAGCATCGGGCCGGCCGCCGTGGCCAGGCCGGTCACCCCGCCGGGGGCCGCGATGATCCGGCGTGCCTCACCGCCGCCTGGCGGCAGCAGCCACAGGGCTGGCTTCTCCTTGTCGTCGGCGGCCCCGGACCCGGGGGGAGCCGCCGCCGGCCGCCGGGACAGGAACAGCAGGCCGCCGTCCGGAAGGAACTCCGGGCTGCTCTCGCCCTCCGCCGAGCGGGTCAGCCGCACCGCCGCCTGGTCGCCGGCGGCCGGGCCGGTGGCGATCCGCCAGATGCTGGAGGAGAACTTCTTGCCGTCCGGTGCGAGCATCTGGACCGCCGCAGCCAGCCAGCTGCCGTCCGGCGAGAGCCTCAGCCCGGTCAGCCTCGGCATGGCCATGTAGTCGCGCAGATCGTCGAATGACGTCACGGTGCCCTCTTTGCGTGGGCCCTCTTCGCGGGTGGGCCCTCTTGCGGGTGGCTCACGGTCAGGGCGGGTCAGGGCGCGGGCGCTACCACCACAACCGGGATAGGCCTGGATGTCTTCGCCTGGTAACCGTCATACCGGCCGTGGTTGTTGTCGTTGACAGCCTTCCACAGCCGTGGGTACTCAGCGTCACCGGCGTTGACCACGGTGGCATTGGCGGGCGTGGTCAACGTGGCGACCTGGATCTCAACCTTCGGCTCGGCCTGGATGTTGAACAGCCAGCCGGGGGGCCGGTCCGCCCCGCCGTTCGACGCGACGAGCAGGTACCTCTCCCCGTCCCGGGCGTAGACGAGCGCGGAGGTCCGCACCAGGCCCGACTTCCGGCCGGTCGTGCGAAGCAACAGGCACGGCACGCCGATGAGCCGGTGGCCCACCCGTCCGCCGGACCGCGTGTAGAGCCACTGATGCACGTTGAGCACGTTCATGCGGGACAGTCTGGCGGAAGCTGAGCGTCATGGTCCATGGTCGTGGCCGGTCCGCTCTCAGTGCCCTTCCGTGATCATCGCGGCGCCGACCGTGGCATTTGTCGCCTCGTCGATGAGGATCAGGCCGCCGGTCTGCCGGTTCCGGCTGTAGGGGTCGCAGAACAGCGGCTGGGTCAGCCGCAGGGTCACCCGGCCCACCTCGTTCAGCCCGAGATGGTCGGCGGTCTCATCGCGGTGCAGCGTGTTCACGTCGAGCCGGTAGTGCAGGTCCCGGACGATCGCCTTGACGGTGCGGGTGGTGTGCTTGACGATCAGCCGGTCGCGCCGGGCGAGGGTCCTGCTCTCCGACATCCAGCAGACCATCGCCTCGATGTCCTGGGAGACCCACGGCTGATTGTGCGGGCGGCAGATCATGTCACCGCGCGAGATGTCCAGGTCGTCCTCGAGAACCAGGGTCACCGACATGGGCGGGAACACCTCAGGCAGCGGACCTTGCGCCGTGTCGATGCGCTGGATCTTCGTGGTCAGCCCGG